>JBMOGN010000234.1:0-4826 GCA_049318345.1 Rubrivivax sp.
CAACGTGCCCTACGCCTACAACCGCAAGGAAGCCAAGGACCACGGCGAGGGCGGCGTGCTCGTGGGCGCGCCGGTGGCAGGGCGCGTGATCATCATCGATGACGTCATCTCCGCGGGCACCTCGGTGCGCGAGTCGCTTTCGCTCATCACGGCCGCCGGGGCCACGCCCGTGGGGGTGGCCATCGCGCTGGACCGCCAGGAGCGTGCCGCCGAGGGCGGTGTGGACGCCACGGCCTCCGCGGTGCAGCAGGTGAGCGCGCAGTTCGGCCTGTGGGTGGCTTCCATCGCCACGCTGCAGGACCTGTTGCACTACCTGGCCGCCGCTGACGACCCGCAGCTGGGCCGCCACCTCGAGGCGGTGCGTGACTACCGCACACGCTATGGAGTCTGACCGATGGTGACGCGCCCACGACTGCTCCCGACCTGCAGCCTGCTTGCCCTGGCCGCGGCCTGCGCATGCGCGCTGGCCCAGCGCCCGGCCGGCGAGGGCATCTACACCTGCGTGGACGACAAGGGCCGGCGCATCACCTCCGACCGCCCGATTCCCGAGTGCAGTGCCCGTGAGCAGCAGCTGCTCAACCGCGACGGCTCGCTGAAGAAGACGGTGCCGCCGGTGCAGACGGCCGAGGAGCGGGCGGAGCAGGAGCAGCGCGAGCGCAAGGCCGCCGAGACCCGTGCCGCGCAGGCCGACGCCGTGCGCCAGGACCGGCTGCTCATGCAGCGTTACAGGAATCCGGAGGAACACCGGCGCGGGCGCGAGGCGGCGCTGGACGCCGTGCGTGCCGCCCTGGCCGCCACCGACGAGCGCCTGGCCGGTCTCGGGCGCGAGCGCAAGCAGTACTCCGAGGAGGCCGAGTTCTACCGCGGCCGGCAGGTTCCGCAGAAGCTGCAGCAGCAGATCGACTCGGTGGATGTGGCGATGGCCGCACAGCGCAATGCCGCGCAGAACCAGCGCGCCGAGCTCGACCGGGTCAACCGGCTCTACGACATCGAGCTCGAGCGGCTCAAGCGTCTGTGGGCAGGGGCTGCGCCCGGCTCGCTCGGGCCTATCGCGGCAGAGCGCGCCGGCCCGGCGGGGGCCGCTGCCGCGCCCGCAACCGTCCCTGCACCGGTACCCGCCGCCCGCAAGCCCTGAAACCGGGGCGGATCAGCCTCCCGGTCTCGTCAGCCCCCGCGCTCAGCCCAGGCGCCGGCGCAGCAACTCGCCGGCCTGCGCCGGGTTGGCCTTGCCCTTGCTGGCCTTCATCACCTGGCCCACCAGCGCATTGAAGGCCTTGTCCTTGCCGGCGCGGAACTCCGCCACCGACTTCTCGTTGGCGGCCAGCACCTCATCGACGATCGCCTCCAGCGCGGTCGTGTCGTTGAGCTGGCGCAGCCCGCGCGCCTCGATGAGCGCGTCCACGTCCGCGCCCTCGCCCGCCCAGAGGGCCTCGAAGACCTGGCGGGCGCCGTTGTGGGAGACGGTGCCGTCGGCCACGCGTGCGATGAGCTGCGCCAGCGCCGGCGGCGCCACGGGGCAGGCCTCGATGCCCGCGCCCTCGGCGTTTAGGCGCTTGGACACCTCACCCATCATCCAGTTGGCCGCGAGCTTGGGCTGGCCGCAGCCCGCGCGCACGGCCTCGTAGTAGCGCGCAAAGGGCAGGCTCTGCGTCATCATGGCCGCGTCGTAGGCCGGCAGGGCGTCGTCGCGCTGCAGCCGCGCGGCCATCGCCGCGGGCAGCTCGGGCAGCGCCTCGCGCACGCGCTGCACCCACTGCGGCGCAATGACCAGCGGCGGCAGGTCCGGGTCGGGGAAGTAGCGGTAGTCGTGCGCATCTTCCTTCGTGCGCATGGCCCGTGTCTGGCCCGTGTCGGGGTTGAAGAGCACGGTGGCCTGCTCGATCGGCAGCCCGTCCTCGATGCGGTCGATCTGCCACTGCACCTCGGCGTCGATCGCCTCCTTCAGGAAGCGGAAGGAGTTGAGGTTCTTGATCTCGCGCCGCGTGCCCAGGGGTGCACCGGGCCGGCGCACCGAGACGTTGGCATCGCAGCGGAAGCTCCCCTCCTGCATGTTGCCGTCGCAGATGTCCAGCCACACCACGAGGGTGTGCAGCGCCCGTGCGTACTCCACGGCTTCCGCCGCGCCGCGCATGTCCGGCTCGGAGACGATCTCCAGCAGCGGCGTGCCGGCGCGGTTCAGGTCGATGCCCGACATGCCGTGGTAGTCCTCGTGCAGGCTCTTGCCGGCGTCCTCTTCGAGGTGCGCGCGCGTGAGCCGCACGCTGCGGGCCTGACCCTCGAGCAGGAACTCCACCTGCCCGCCCTGGACCACCGGGATCTCGTACTGGCTGATCTGGTAGCCCTTGGGCAGGTCGGGGTAGAAGTAGTTCTTGCGCGCGAAGATCGACAGCGGCGCGACCTGCGCGCCCACCGCCAGTCCGAAGCGGATGGCGCGCTCCACCGCCCCGCGGTTGAGCACCGGCAGCGTGCCTGGCAGCGCCAGGTCCACCGCGCAGGCCTGGGTGTTGGGCGGCGCACCGAAGCGGGTGGACGCGCCGCTGAAGATCTTGCTGTGGGTGGACAGCTGGGCGTGGGTCTCCAGGCCGATCACGACCTCGAAGCCGCGCACGAGGGGGGCCGTGCTCATCGGGGGGCTTTCCGGGCGGGGGCGCTCAGAGGCATGGCGGGCGCTGGGCGTGGAAGTCGGAGGCCTGCTGGAAGGCGTGCGCGGCGTGCAGCAGCGCGCCTTCGGCGAAGTAGTTGCCGATCAGCTGCAGGCCCACGGGCAGGCCGCCCTCGCCGAAGCCCGCGGGCACGCTCATGCCCGGCAGGCCCGCCAGGCTTGCCGGCAGCGTGAAGATGTCGGCCAGGTAGGCCTTCACCGGGTCGTCGCCCTGGCCGCCCAGCGGCCAGGCCACCGTGGGCGCCACCGGGCCGGCGATGAGGTCGCAGTCGCGGAAGCACGCCTGGAAGTCCTCGGCGATCATGCGGCGCAGCTTCTGCGCCTGCAGGTAGTACGCGTCGTAGTAGCCGTGGCTGAGCACGTAGGTGCCGATCATGATGCGCCGCTTGACCTCCGGCCCGAAGCCCTCGGCACGCGTGCGGCGGTACAGGTCGGCCAGGTCGGCGGGTTGCGCGGCGCGGTGGCCGAACTTCACGCCGTCGAAGCGGCTGAGGTTGGAGCTCGCCTCGGCCGGCGCGATGATGTAGTACACCGGAATGGACAGCTCCGTGCGCGGCAGGCTCACGTCCACGAGCGTGGCGCCGAGCGCCTCCAGCGCCGCCAGCGCCTGGCGCACCGTGCCGGCCACGTCGGCGGCCAGCGCCGCGGGAAAGAACTCCCGCGGCAGCCCGATGCGCAGGCCCTGCAGCGGACGCGCGGCGCTGGCGCCCTCGCGCGGGCGGCGCATCTGTGCCAGGTAGTCCTGAGGGGGTTGCTGCACGCTCGTGGCGTCGCGCGCGTCGAAGCCGTTCATGGCCGACAGCAGCAGCGCGCAGTCCTCGGCCGAGCGTGCCATCGGGCCGGCCTGATCCAGGCTGGAGGCAAAGGCGATCATTCCGTAGCGCGAGCACACGCCGTAGGTGGGCTTGATGCCGGTGATGCCACAGAAGGCCGCGGGCTGGCGGATCGAGCCGCCGGTGTCGGTGCCGGTGGCCGCGGGCACCAGGCGCGCGGCCACGGCCGCTGCCGAGCCGCCGGAGGAGCCGCCGGGCACGCGGCTCTCGTCCCAGGGGTTGCGCACGGCGCCGAAGGCGGAGTTCTCGTTGGCCGAGCCCATCGCGAACTCGTCGCAGTTGAGCTTGCCCAGGGTGACCATGCCTGCGCCCGGCTCGTGAGGGCCCTGGCCCTCGCCCAGCCGCGCCACCACCGTGGCGTCGAAGGGGCTGCGGTAGTCGGCCAGCATGCGCGAGCCGGCCGTGGAGGGCCACTGGCGCGTGACGAAGATGTCCTTGTGGGCCACGGGCACGCCCGTCAGCGGCCCGGCCTGGCCGCGTGCACGGCGCTCGTCGGCGGCGTGCGCCTGCGCCAGCGTGGCCTCGGGGTCGAGGCTCAGGAAGGCGTTCAGGCCGGCCTGCGCCTGCGCACGCTCCAGCAGCGCGCCGGCCAGCTCCACGCTGGAGCACTCGCGCGCGGCCAGCCGGCGCGCGAGCTCGGCCACCCCGGCCTCGTGCAGCGCAGCCGACGCGCTCACTCGATCACCCTGGGCACGAGGTACAGGCCGTCCTGCACCGCCGGGGCGCTGCGCTGGTTGACCTCGCGCTCGTCGCGCTCGCTCACCTCGTCCTCGCGCAGCCGCAGCTGCACCGCCTGCACCGCCGACAGCGGCGTGTACAGCGGCTCCACGCCGCGCGTGTCCACCGCGCGCATCTGCTCGACGATGCCGAAGAAGCCGTTGAGCTGGGCGAGCATCTGCGCGGCCTCGCCCGGCGCGAGCTCGAGGCGGGCGAGGTGGGCGATGCGCTGGACGTCCTGGGTGTCGAGGGCCATCTTGAAAGGGGGGGTCGGCGTGGCGCCGGGAAGCGCCCCGCACAGGGCTTTTCCGGTGGGGCTGCGGTATTATCCCCGGCTTGACCACGGCTCGGCCCGGGCCTGGTCCGTCCTGCCTTTCCCGGACCATGTTCGCCTTCCTGCGCAGCTACCTCTCCACCGATCTTGCGATCGACCTGGGCACCGCCAACACGCTCATCTACGTGCGCGGCAAGGGCATCGTCCTGGACGAGCCCTCGGTCGTGTCCATCCGCCACGAGGGCGGCCCCCAGGGCAAGAAGACCATCCAGGCCGTGGGCAAGCAGGCCAAGGCCATGCTCGGCAAGGTGCCCGGCAACATCGAGGCCATCCGCCCGAT
>JBMOGN010000235.1:0-4811 GCA_049318345.1 Rubrivivax sp.
ACGGGTCTGACCGCGACCGGGCGGCCGCCAAGATAATCGGCGCCCATGAACCCCCTCCTCTCCCGCCTCCACCCCTACCCCTTCGAGCGCCTGCGCGAGCTCTCGCGCGGCATCGTGCCGCCGGCGCACCTGCGCCCGATCAGCCTGGGGATCGGCGAGCCGCGGCACCCGACGCCGCCTTTCATCGAGCAGACGCTGATGTCCTCGCTGTCGGGCCTGTCGGTCTACCCGGCCACGGCCGGGGAGCCGGCGCTGCGCGAGGCGGCCGCGGCCTGGGTGCAGCGGCGCTACGGGGTGGCGCTGGACGCGGCCACGCAGGTGCTGCCGGTCAACGGCACGCGCGAGGCGCTGTTCGCGCTGGCGCAGACGGTGGTGGACCCCACGCGCCCCGGGGCCACGGTGGTGTGCCCCAATCCCTTCTACCAGATCTACGAGGGCGCGGCCCTGCTGGCGGGGGCGGACACCTTCTTCGCCAACAGCGACCCGGCGCGCAACTTCGCCGTGCGCTGGGACCAGGTGGACGACGCCACTTGGGCGCGCACCCAGCTCGTCTACGTCTGCTCGCCGGGCAACCCCACGGGGGCCGTGATGCCGCTGTCGGAATGGGAACAGCTCTTCGCCCTGAGCGACCGGCACGGCTTCGTCATCGCCAGCGACGAGTGCTACTCGGAGATCTACTTCCGCGACGAGCCGCCGCTGGGCGCGCTGCAGGCGGCGCAGGCGCTGGGGCGCACGGGCTTCCCGCGCCTGGTGGCGCTGACGAGCCTGTCCAAGCGCAGCAATGTGCCGGGCATGCGCTCGGGCTTCGTCGCCGGCGATGCCGCCATCCTCAAGGCCTTCCTGCTCTACCGCACCTACCACGGCAGCGCAATGAGCCAGGTGGTGCAGAAAGCCAGCATCGCGGCCTGGCACGACGAGGCGCACGTGGCCGCCAACCGCGAGCTCTACCGCGCCAAGTTCGCGCGCGTCACCCCGATGCTGCAGCCGGTGCTGGACGTCGCCCTGCCCGACGCCGGCTTCTACCTCTGGGCCGGCGTGCCTGGGGGCGACGACGTGGGCTGGGCGCTGGATTTGCTCGCTCAATACAATGTGACGGTTCTGCCGGGGTCGCTGCTGGCGCGCCCGGCCCACGGCATCAACCCCGGCGCCGGCCGCGTCCGGCTGGCCCTGGTGGCCGGCACCGAAGAGTGCGTCGAGGCCGCCAGGCGCATCGTCGCCTACTGCGGCGGCCCGGCAGCCCCCTCCAACCCCTGACCGACCGACGAGCACGCATGTCTGCAGCCCTGCAATCCACCATCGAAACCGCCTGGGACCAGCGCGCCGACGCCGCCGCGCTCGCCCGCCCCGAAGTGCGCGAGGCCGTCGAGCACACGCTGGCCGAGCTCGACGCCGGCCGCCTGCGCGTGGCCGAGCGCGAGGGCGTGGGGCAGTGGAAGGTGAACCAATGGGCCAAGAAGGCCGTGCTGCTGAGCTTCCGCCTCAACGACAACCGGCCGATGCAGGCCGGCGAGCTGACCTTCTTCGACAAGGTGCCCACCAAGTTCGCCGGCCAGTCCGAGGCCCAGCTGCGCGCGGCCGGCGTGCGCGTGGTGCCGCCGGCCGTCGCGCGGCGCGGCAGCTTCTGCGCCAAGGGCGTGATCCTGATGCCTTCCTACGTGAACATCGGCGCCTACGTCGACGAGGGCACGATGGTCGACACCTGGGCCACGGTGGGCTCGTGCGCGCAGATCGGCAAGAACGTGCACCTTTCGGGCGGCGTCGGCATCGGCGGCGTGCTCGAGCCGCTGCAGGCCAACCCGACCATCATCGAGGACAACTGCTTCATCGGCGCACGTTCCGAGGTCGTCGAGGGCGTGATCGTCGAGGAGAACTCGGTCATCAGCATGGGCGTGTACATCGGCCAGAGCACCAAGATCTACGACCGCGCCACCGGCGAGGTGATCTACGGCCGCGTGCCGGCGGGCTCGGTGGTGGTCAGTGGCAACCTGCCCTCGCCAGACGGCCGCTACAGCCTGTATTGCGCCGTCATCGTCAAGCGCGTGGATGCGCAGACGCGCGCGAAGACCAGCATCAACGAGCTGCTGCGGGCCTGAGCACAGTCCGGGGCCGGGCCGCCGTACGCTGCCGCCGGGCACCGGGCGCACTACCGAGGAGGGGCCAGATGAGCGGAAACATGGAGCGGGTGCTGCGCCTGATGGCCGAGCGCGGCGCCTCCGACGTCTACCTGTCGGTCAACACGCCCATCCTGATCAAGATCGATGGGCAGATGGTGCAGCTGTCGGAGCAGCTGGTGTCGGCCGGGCAGATGCGCCAGCTGCTGGCCGAGGTGCTCAGCGCCGCCCAGCTCGAGGAGCTGGACCGCACGCGCGAGCTCAACGCGGGCGTGGGCCTGCCCGGCGTGGGGAGCTTCCGTGTCTCGGCCTTCCACCAGCGCGGCTCGCTGGCGGCGGTGGTGCGCTGCGTGCCGGGAGACATTCCCCTGCCCGGGGAACTCGGCCTGCCTCCCATCCTGTCGGAGCTCGTACTCGAGAAGCGCGGCCTGCTGCTGATGGCCGGCGCCACGGGCACCGGCAAGAGCACGACCCTGGCTTCAGTCCTGGAGTGGCGCAATCAGCAGATGACGGGCCACATCCTCACCATCGAGGACCCCATCGAGTTCCTCTTCACGAACAAGCGCTCCATCGTCAACCAGCGCGAGGTCGGCCGCGACACCGAGTCGCTGCACGTGGCGCTGCGCAACTCGCTGCGCCAGGCGCCGGACTGCATCCTCATTGGCGAGATCCGGGACCGCGAGACCATGACCGCCGCGCTGTCGATCGCGCTGTCGGGTCACCTCGTGCTGGCCACTCTTCACGCCAACAACAGCGCCCACGCCCTGGGCCGCATCCTGAGCTTCTACCCGCCCGAGGCGCGCCCGGCCCTGCTGTCGGACCTGGCAGCGGCGCTCAAGGCCGTGGTCTCGCAGCGGCTGCTGCGGGCCAACGTGGGCGGCCGCGTGCCCGCCATCGAGGTGCTGCTCAACACCAAGCTCGTGAGCGAACTGATCGAGGCCGGCGACATGCCCGGGGTGCGGGAAGCCATGGAGAGCTCGATGGCCGCCGGTTCGCAGACCTTCGAGCAGGATCTCATCCGGCTCGTCACGCAGGGCTATGTCTCGCGGGACGAGGCGGTGGCCTACGCCGATTCGCCCGCCAATCTGCTGTGGAAGCTGCAAAACGTCGGCGACACCGTGGCCCAGAGCCTGGAAAGCGCCCGCCAGGGCCCCGTGGCCGAGGTGCCGACTTACACCTCCTTCGCGGTGGATGTGCGCGCACCGGTGCAGGACCTGCCGCCCGTGCGCCCCGCCGCGCGGCCCCGATGAGCAGGCCCCCGCGCCGGGGTGGCAGAGGCCACCGGTGACCCTGCTGCACCTCGTGGAGCTCGGCAGCGCCCGCCTGGAATCGGCGGGCGTTTCGTTTGGGCACGGCACCACCAACGCCTTCGACGAGGCCGCCTGGCTGGTGCTGTGGCGCCTGGGCCTGCCGCTGGACGCCCTGCACGAGCAGGCCTCGCGCCCGGTGCAGGCGGCCGAGCGCCAGGCCGTGGACGCGCTGCTGCAGGCCCGCATCGAGACGCGACAGCCCGCGGCCTACCTGACCGGTGAGGCCTGGCTGCAGGGTGTGCCCTTCGACATCGACCCGCGTGCCATCGTGCCGCGCTCGCTCATCGCCGAGGTGCTGGCCGAGGGCGTGCTCGACGCCTGGCTCGGGGGTGCGCCCGCGACGGTGCTGGACCTGTGCACCGGTAACGGCAGCCTGGCCGTGCTCGCGGCGCTGGCCTGGCCGGCCGCACAGGTGGATGCCTGCGACCTGAGCGCGCCAGCCCTCGAGGTGGCGCAGCGCAACGTGCGCCGGCACGACCTGGCCGCGCGCGTACGGCTCCTGCAGGGTGACGGCCTGGCGGCCGCTCCCGTTTGCTACGACCTCGTGCTGTGCAACCCGCCCTACGTGAACCGGCGCTCGATGGCAGACCTGCCTGACGAGTATCGTGCCGAGCCGGCGATGGCCCTGGACGGCGGCGAGGATGGCATGGACTTCGTGCGCGTGCTGCTTCGGCAGCTGGCCGACCCCGCAGACGGCCACCTCGCGCCGGGCGGCGTGCTCGTGCTGGAGATCGGCCACGAGCGCGCGCACTTCGAGGCCGCCTTCCCGATGCTCGAGCCGGTGTGGCTGCCCACCAGCGCCGGCGACGACCAGGTGCTGCTGCTCACGCGCGAGGCACTCGGACGATGATCACGGCGCGCGACCTGACCCTGCGGCGCGGCCCGAAGGTGGTGCTTCAGGACGCGAGCTTCGTCCTCAACCCGGGCGAGAAGGCGGGCCTGGTCGGGCGCAACGGCGCCGGCAAGTCCAGCCTGTTCTCCCTGCTGGCCGGCCGCCTGCACGCCGACCGCGGAGAAGCGTCGGTGCCGCAGCGCTGGCAGGTGGGCGAGGTGTCGCAGTCCATGCCCGAGACCCGCGAGGGGGCCACCGACTACGTGCTCGCCGGCGACCTGCCGCTGCAACGCGCACGCGCCCGCCTGGAGCAGGCCGAAGCCTCGGACGATGGCCATGCCATGGCCGAGGCGCACCTGGCGCTGGACGAGGCCGGTGCCTTCGATGCGCGCGCCCGCGCCCAGGCACTGCTGCTGGGTCTGGGCTTCCAGGCGATGCAGCTCGACGCGCCGGTGGACAGCTTCTCCGGCGGCTGGCGCATGCGGCTGCAGCTGGCCCGCGCCCTGATGTGCCCGGCCGACCTGCTGCTGCTGGACGAGCCGACCAACCACCTCGACC
>JBMOGN010000236.1:0-4773 GCA_049318345.1 Rubrivivax sp.
GCCCTGGTGCCGCACAAGTTCGTCGGCTGGGCGGTGATGCTGGTGTGGCTGGTGGGCAGCTTCGTGCTCGGCTCGCTCGGCTTCGAGCTCAACGTCTACAACTACAGTGCATCGCCACCCGTGCCGCTGTCGGACATGAACGGGCTGGGGCACTTCTGGGTGGGCAGCGCCTGGACCCAGGCCTACTGGGCGGCCTTTGCCGGGGTGCTCCTGGTGCTGGCGCATCTGCTGTGGCGCCGCGGGGCGGACACGCGGCTGCGGCCGCGGCTGGCGCGGCTGCCGCTGCGCCTGCGGGGACGCGCCGGCGCGGTGCTGGGGGTGGCCCTGGTGGGATGGGTGGGCCTGGGCGCCTGGGTGACCTACAACACCACGGTGCTCAACCGCCACCTGAGCAGCGACGAGCGCGAGGCCCTGCAGGCCCGCGCGGAGAAGACGCTGCTGCCCTTCGAGGCCCTGCCGCAGCCCACCATCGGCCACGTGGAGCTGGAGGTGGCGCTGCACCCGCAGGCGTTGCGCGCCGACACGCGCGGCCACTACATCCTGGAAAACCGCAGCGGGCAGCCGCTGGAGGTGGTCCATGTGCGCTGGAATACCGACCTGCTGCGCGAGGACATCCGGCTGGAGGGTGCGGCGCCCGGCCAGGAGTGGAGTGAGTTCGGCTACCGCATCTACCGGCTCACCACACCCATGCAGCCCGGCGAGACGAGGCGGCTGGACTTCTCGACCGTCTACGGCCAACGCGGCTTCGTCAACGGCCGCGGGCAGACCGCGGTGGTGGCCAACGGCAGCTTTCTCAACAACTTCGACATTGCGCCCACGATCGGCATGGACCGCAGGGGCCTGCTGCAGGACCGTGCCAAGCGCCGCAAGCACGGGCTGCCGGCCGAGCTGCGCCCGCCCAGGCTGGAAGACGAGGCCGCTCGCCGCTACCACTACCTGCGCCGCGACAGCGACTGGGTGACGGCACAGATCACGCTGAGCACCGATGCCGACCAGACCCCGGTGGCACCCGGCACCACGGTGAGCGACACCATGGCCGGCGGCCGGCGCACGGTGGTCACGCGCACCGAAGCCCCGATCCACAACTTCTTCTCGCTGCAGTCGGCGCGCTACGCCGTCCAGCGCGACACCTGGAAGCGCCCCGACGGCCGGCCGGTCGAGCTCGCGGTCTATCACCACGGGCCGCACGACACGAACGTGCAGCGCATGCTCGAGGCGATGAAGGTGTCGCTGGAGGTGTTCAGCCAGCGCTTCTCGCCCTACCAGTTCAACCAGGCCCGGATCCTGGAGTTTCCGGCCTATGCGTCCTTCGCGCAGTCCTTTGCCAACACGGTGCCGTATTCCGAGGCCATCGGCTTCGTGCAGGATTTCAAGGACGAGCGGGCCGACGAGAAGATCGACCTGGTCACCTACGTCACCGCGCACGAGATCGCCCACCAGTGGTGGGCGCACCAGGTCATCGGTGCCGACAAGCAGGGCATGACGCTGCTCAGCGAGTCGTTCTCCCAGTACGGTGCGCTGCTGGTGATGGAGAAGCTCTACGGCAAGGCGCAGCTGCGCAAGTTCCTGAAGTACGAGCTGGACGCCTACCTGCGCTCACGCGGCGGGGAAGTGCTGGAGGAACTGCCGCTGAACCGCGTGGAGGACCAGGGCTACATCCACTACCGCAAGGGTGCGCTGGCGATGTGGGCGCTTAAGGAGGAGCTCGGCGAGGAAGTGGTCAACCGCGCCTTGCAGCGCCTGATCCAGGAGTTCGCCTTCAAGCCCGCGCCCTACGCCTCCAGCACCGACTTCCTGCGCCTGCTGCGCGAGCAGGCCGGCCCGGCGCACGAGGGCTTCATCACGGACCTCTTCGAGAAGATCACCCTGTACGACCTGAAGTCGGTGCAGGCGCGATCGGCCCGGCGCGCCGACGGCCGCTTCGACGTGACCCTGACCGTGGAGGCCCGCAAGTTCCACGCCGACGGCAAGGGCGTGGAAACCGAGGCCCCGCTGGCGGAGACCTTCGAGATCGGCGCCTTCACGGCCGAGCCGGGCAAGAAGGGCTACCGGGCCGACGCGGTGGTGAAGCTCGAGCGTCGGGCACTCGTGTCCGGCCGCCAGGAGGTGCGCCTGGTGCTGGACAAGGAGCCCGTCTTCGTCGGCGTGGATCCCTTCAACGTGCGCATCGACCGCAATTCCAACGACAACCTGGTGCGGGTGAACGCAGGCTCGCCTTGAACACGCCCGCTCAGTGGCCGGCCTGGCGCCGCGTGAGCACCTGCCCCGGCCGCGCGCCCGTCTCTCGCCCGTGCGCCCACACCGCCACGCCGTTGACGAGCACCGTGTCGATGCCCGCGGCCGGGCGCTGCGGGTCGTCGTAGGTGGCGGTGTCGGCAATGCGCCCGGCGTCGAAGACCACGAGGTCGGCGGCCAGGCCCACGGCGATGCGGCCGCGGTCGGCCAGACCGAAGTTGCGCGCGGTCAGGCCCGTCATCTTCCACACCGCCGTCTCCAGCGGAAAGAGGCCGAGTTCGCGGCTGTAGTGGCCGAGCACGCGCGGAAAGCTGCCCCACAGCCGCGGGTGCGGCCGCTCGCCCAGCGGGATGCCGTCGGAGCCCACCATCGTGTGCTCAAAGGCGAGGATGCGCTGCACATCCGCCTCGTCCATCATGAAGTAGATGGCGCTGGCCGGCTGCAGGCGGCGCACGGCCTCGGGCTTGTCCACGCCCCACTCGCGGGCGATGTCCGTGAGTTCGCGGCCGGCCATCTGCGGGTGCGGGTCGCTGTGCGCGATCAGCACGCGCCCTTGCAGGCGCACCGGGTCGGCGTGCAGCATCGTGCTGCCGGCGGTGTAGGGGTAGCAGTCCAGCGCCACGCACTGGCACTGCATGGCCTGGCCGATCCGCGCGAGCGTCTCGGTGGAGCGGCCCCAGTTGGCCGCACCGGTCACCTTGTGGTGCGACACCACCACCGGCACGCCCAGTTCGCGCCCGATCCGAAAGGTCTCCTCCAGCGACTGCATCACCGCGTCCTGCTCGTCGCGCATGTGCGTGGCGTAGACGCCGCCGCTGGCCGACAGCGGGCGGCAGACCTCGATGATCTCCTCGGTGCTGGCCGCGGCCGCCGGCGGGTAGTAGGTGCCGGTGGACACGCCCAGGGCGCCGGCATCCAGCGCCTCCTGCACGTGGGCGCGCATGGCGGCGATCTCGGCGTCGTTCGCGCTGCGCTGCAGGTCGGCCACGCAGCGCGCGCGCAGCGTGGTGTGGCCCAGCAGCGGTGCGGCGTTCAGCGCGGCCGGCGCATCGCGCAGCGCCTGCAGGTAGGCCGCGAAACTCGCGAAGCGCTGCTGCGTGTCGCGCACGGCCAGCGAGATGGGCTGGGGCGTGGGCGTGTCGGGCAGCAGCGGTGCCGGGCTGATGCCGCAGTTGCCGGTGACCACCGTCGTCACACCCTGCGAGGCCTTGAAATCCATGCCCGGGTGCGTGAGCAGCGCCAGGTCGTCGTGCGTGTGCGCATCGATGAAGCCCGGCGCGACGATCCGCCCGCGCGCGTCCAGCCGCTCGCGTGCTGGCTGTCTGCTCAGGTCGCCGACCGCCGCGATGCGCCCGCCACGCAGGCCCACGTCGGCGTCGAAGCGCGGGGTGCGGTTGCCGTCAACGACGGTTCCGCCCTCGATCAGAAGGTCAAAGGGTTCGGCAGGCTGGGCCATGAGCAGGCTCCTTCTGGGCTTGACGGGTGGGGCAGGGCATTCTGGCCCAGGCCCGGGGTCACGCCCTGTGCAGCCGGCGCAGCGCCTCGGCCTGGGCCTGAACGGCCGCTTCGCCTGCGGCGATCAGCCGTGCCCGGTAGTCCCTCGACCAGCCGGCCCAGTAGCCGGTGTCCGGGTGCAGCAGCACGTCGGCCAGGCGCGCGTCGGGCAGCGTGAGCTCGCGCTTGCGCCGGTCGGAATCGCGGTAGGCCTCGGCCCCCGGCGGCGCGCGGTCTTCGTGGGCCGAGGCGTCCACGGCCAGCACGCGCGTGGCGCCCAGCTGGCGCGCCAGGCGCACCGGCAGAGGCAGGTGTAAGTCGGGGTCGGCGTAGCGCGCGCCGCGGATCGTCACGGGGGCCAGGCGCCCCTCGATGGCGGTGGAGGCCTGCACGGCGAGGCCGGCGTCGCCCCGCGTGAAGGCCACCACCTGGCGGTCGTCGAGCCGCACGGCCACGCAGGCCATTGGCACGGGCAGCTCCTGCAGCGGCCGGCCGCCGAGGCTCTCACGCACGAGCTCGGCGATGCCCCCGCCGCTCACCCACCCGGGCCCGCGCAGGTTCGGGCGCAGCAGGTCCCAGGGCTGGACGGACAGGGCGAGCGTCTCGATCCGGGTGGCATCCAACCCGGCCGCAAAGAGCGTGCCGGCCAGCGCCCCCACCGAGCTGCCCACCAGCAGGTCGGGCCGCAGCCCGAGCGCGGCCAGGCCCTTGAGCACGCCGATGTGCAGGAAGCCGCGCGGCCCGCCCGAGCTGAAGACCCAGGCGGTGCGTGCGGCTGCCGGCCCGGCAGGAGGCCGCGACAGCGGCGCCGCCTCGGGCCAGCCCGCACCGGCCGCGGCGCTGCCCAGCCAGGCCAGGCTGATGCCCGGCGAACACGCGCTGGCTGCGGCCAGGCCGCCGGCGAGCAGCCATCGTCGCCGTGGGTGCAGGCCCGACAGACCGGACAGGCCCGAAGGGCGTGGCCCGTCGCTCACGGTTGCACCTTCGCCGGCGATCGACCCCCGCCCAGTCGGGCTCTGCGCGGTGGCGTCTGCCCACCCGGGA
>JBMOGN010000237.1:0-4739 GCA_049318345.1 Rubrivivax sp.
CGGCGCACGGTCTCGGGCCCGGCGCCGCGGCCCAGGTGCAGGGAATCGGAGAGGGTGCCGGCCAGCCACAGGTGCGCGGCCGTCACCCCTGCCACCAGGGCGAGGCCGGCGAGACGGCGGTCAGGCGGCGTCGCCATGGGACGCCCCGCGCGTCAGGAGCCCTTCTTCGTCGCCTGGGCCAGCTGCTTTTCCAGCTGCTCGCCGGAGACCGCCCCGGGCAGCCTGGAGTCGTCCTCGAACACCGTGGCCGGCGTACCCGAGACCCGGTGCTTGCGCCCGAGCTCCACGTTTCGCTCGAGGGCGGCGAAGTCGCACTTGGCAGACGCCGAGGACGGCAGCTTGCCGGACAGCATCCAGTCGCGCCAGGCCTGCGCGGGGTCCTTGGCGCACCAGATGTCACGCGACTTGGTCTGCGAATCGGGCCCGAGGATCGGGTAGAGGTAGGTGTAGACGGTCACATCCTTGAGACTGGCGACATCCTTCTCGAAGCGCTTGCAGTAGCCGCAATTCGGATCGACGAAGACCGCCATCTTGCGCGTGCCCTTGCCCTGCTTGATGGCGATGGCGTCCTTCAGCGGGAGCTTGGAGAAGTCGAAGGCGGTGAGCTTGTCCAGGCGCTGCTGCGTGAGGTTGGCGCGGGTGCGCAGGTCGAGGATCTCGCCCTGGATGAGGTGGTTGCCCTGGTCGTCGGTGTACAGGACCTCGCTGCCCAGGCGCACTTCCCAGATGCCCGGGATCGGCGTCTTCGTGACCTCGTCGATCTTCGGCAGGGTGGGCAGCCGCTCGGGCAGGTTCTTGCGGATGGCCGCTTCCTGCGCCGAGGCGGCCGCCGCCCCGGTCAGGAGGGCCAGGGCGCACAACGAAGAAAGCAGCGGGTTCATCGTGGGAAACCTGTGAGGGTGGGCCGCAGGTCGAGGTGCCGCGGACCCTTTGATTGTAGGGAGCGCAGCGGTGGCTCGGCCGGGGCATTCCACTGCTCGAACACGAGCCCCAGCACATCGGCCATCAGCAGCTTGCGACCGAGCCCGGGGACCAGACGGGTCATCATCCGCGCGTAGTGGCGCGCGGCGCGGCGCGCGCCGACGGTGCGCCCGAGCAGGCGCCGCAGCTCGGGGCTCGCCAGGAATTCCAGCAACCGGCCGAGCGAGCGGGGCGTCTCGTGTCGGCTCCACAGCGCCGGCTCGAGCCAGCCTTCGGCGCGCAGCACGTCGGTGAGCGCGCGCGCGACATCCTTCGCGTCGAGCACCGCAAAGACGCTGGCCAGCGCGACCGTGCCGGCGTACTCCGGGTGGCGGCGGCACTCGGGCATCAGCAGCGCCCCCACGCCGATGGCGTCGTAGATCTCCAGCATGTCGCCCACCACCTGCTGCGCCGCGGGCATCGGGCGGCCCAGGTCCACCGCCTCGATGAACCACTGCCCGGTGTCCTCGTCCTGGATGGCGGCGCGGGGCTGCGGGCCGGCGGCCAGGCAGGCGCGGGCCACCCGGGCATGCAGGGTCCGGCCTTCTTCCCAGCGCCGCTCGAACCAGCCCCAGCCCCCCGACGCGCCCTGCAGCTCGTGGTGCAGGGCCTCCTCGAGATGGGCGATGACCCGCCCGGCCAGGCTCTCCGTCCGGGCCGGCTGCGCGGTGGGCGCGCCCCGCAACAGGGCAGGCGGGGCCCGGCGCACGGCCTCGGCCTCGGCTTGCTCCGCAAGCGCCATGAACGCGGTGGTCGGGCCCTCGGCGTCGTGGCCGGCAGGGTTCCAGTCGCTTCGGCTGGGAGAGTGGGCGGGCATGGACTTCGCTCCTCGGAACAATTGTCTGACATTCTAGTTAGTCAGCAACGTCGGATCCAAGCCCCTTCCACCCCCCTGTACCGGGGGCAGGCGGCTGGCTCAGGAGGGGGAAGAAGACGAAGGGGGAGCAGCGGCGGCCGGGCGCCTGTCCGCACCAAAGGCGGCGTCGGGCTGGGCCTGCATCCACACCCCCACCTGGCGCAGGTGCAGGCGCATGGCAGCTTCGGCGTCGTCGGGCCGGGCTTCGGTGACGGCCTGCAGGATCTTCAGCTGCGCGCGGCGCGCGCCTTGCAGCTGCTCGCGGCTCAGCGCCTGGCTGACCTGGGCTGTGGAAAGCGGCACATGCATGCGCGACAGCAAGCGCGCGAGTTGCGCGCCGCCCCCGAGCTCGAGCAGCAGCCGGTGCAGCGCGAGCTCGCGGTCCTGGAAGTCGCGGCCGGACTCGGGGTCGGCGCGCAACTCGGCGAGCAAGGCGGTGGCCCTCGGACGCGCCGCGTGCGAGGCCGCGGCGCCAGCGGCCAGCCGAGCGGCCAGCCCCTCCAGCAGTTCCCGGATCTGGAAGTGCTCCACGAGCTCCTGGCGCGACAGCCGGCGCACGGTGGCGCCGCGGTTGGGCACGAGTTCCACCAGCCCCTCGGAGGCGAGCCGCCCGAAGGCCTCGCGCACCGTGCTGCGGCCAAAGCCGGTCTCCTCGATCAGGTCGCGCTCGATCAGGCGCTGGCCCTGGGCATAGCGGCCGCGCAGGATGCCGTCGCGGATGCGCTGGGCCACCTGCTCCACGGAATTCCCGCGCGGTGTCTTGCGTCGCTCTTCGATGTACATCGGATCCTCCGGCGCGCAGGGTCAGGAATGCAAGGCCCGCTGCGTGAGCAGCCGCTTCAGCGGCCGGGCGGCATCCAGCAGGCCCAGGCCCCGGTTGCGCAGCAGCCGCAGCATCGGATCGTCGTGCGCGAAGAGGTGCAGCAGCCCGTCGGTGAGCCCGCCCATCGCGCGCGTGGGCAACCAGCGCTCGCGCGCATAGCGTCGCAGCAGCTTCTCGTCGCCCAGGCCGCGCCAGGCCTCGCGCGCGCCCAGCACGCGCGCGAGCACCTGCACATCGGCCAGGCCCAGGTTCAGGCCCTGCCCGGCCAGGGGATGCACCACGTGGGCCGCATCGCCCAGCAACGCCCAGCCGGGCCCGCAGACCGACTCGCAGCGGGTCAGCACGAGCGGCCAGGCCGCGCGCGCGCCCGCCAGGCGCAACGCACCGGCCGCACCCCCGGTGGCCTGCGCGAGCGCCTGCTCGAAACCCGCGTCGTCCAGCGCCAGCAGCTGCGCCGCACGCTCATCGGGCAGCGACCACACCAACCCCAGGCTGCGCCCGGGCTCGGGCCGGTCGAAGGGCAGCAGCGCGAGCACGTCCGGGGAGCGGAACCACTGCCGGGCCTGGCCGGCATGCGGGCTGTCGCTCACGAGCCGGGCGGCCACCGCGCGGTGTCCGTAGGCGTGGGTGTGAACCTGCACGCCCAGGGCCTGGCGGCTCGCGGAGTCGCGACCGTCGCACAGCGCGAGCAACGCGGCATCCACCGCCTGCCCCGCCGGCACGCGGGTGATGCGCGCGGCAAAGTGCACGGCCTGCGCCAGCACCGCCTCCAGCGCCCCGGCGTCCACGATCCAGGCCAGCGCCGGCAGGGCCTGCTCGAAGGCCGAGAAGTGCAGCGCCGAGCCCGGTTCGTCGCCCTCGATGCGCATGTCGTACACGGGGGTGCGGGCATCTTCGGGCAGCGCTTGCCACACCTTCAGCGACTCCAGCAGCGCCACGGAGCGGGCATTCAGGGCGTAGGTGCGCACATCCTCGGCCGCGCCCGGGCGCTCCTGCGCCTGCCACGCCACGGCCAGGCCCTGGTGCGCGAGGGCCAGGCACAGGCTCGTGCCCACTGCCCCCCCACCTCGCACGCACACGTCGAATGGATGTGCCATCGGCGACGATTGTAGGCAGCACGGGCACAATGCCCGCCTGTCCACCGCCCGGCACACGCGCCGTGATCCCGCCCCGATGAACGACTTCTCCTGCACCGTCTCCGAGCTCTTCGTGCACCCGGTCAAGAGCTGCGCCGGGCTGTCGGTGCGCGAGCGGCTGCTCATCGAGACCGGCCTGGACCTGGACCGCGAGTGGATGGTGGTGGATCGCCACGGCGAGATGCTCACCCAGCGCGAGCTGCCGCGCATGGCGCGGGTGCAGCCCACCCTGCGCGACCACGATTTCGTGCTGCGTGCACCGGGCATGCTGGCGCTGCACGTGTGGCTGGACCGCGTGGAGTCGCGCCGCCGTGCCCGCGTCTGGGATGACGAGGTCGACGCCTGGGACATGGGCGACCTTGCGGCGCAATGGTTCAGCGACTTCCTCGGCCAGCCCGGGCTGCGCCTCGTGCGCTTCGACCTGGAAGGCCGCACCCGGCTGGCCGAGAGCCGCTGGACCGGCGAGGTGGAGGCGCCCACGGTCTTCGCAGACGGCTTTCCGCTGCTGGTGGCCTCCACCGCCTCGCTGGCCGAGCTCAACCGGCGCCTGGCCGCCGCGGGGCAGCCCCCGGTGGAGATGGCGCGCTTCCGGCCGAACATCGTGCTCGACGGGCTGACCCACCCGCACGACGAGGACAACCTCGCGACGCTGGAAATCGAGTGCCCCGAAGGCCCCGCCGTGCTGCGCCTGGTCAAGCCCTGCGTGCGCTGCTCGATCCCGGACATCGACCCCGCCACCGGCGAGGCAGGTTCGACCGTCGCCCGAACGCTCGCCGGCTACCGGGCCGACCCGCGCATGAGCGGCGGCCTGACCTTCGGCATGAATGCCGTGATCGTCTCTGGGGTGGACCACACGCTGCGCGCCGGCGCCACCGTGCACGCCACCTTCTCCGTCTGAAAGCCCCCCTCCCATGAGCCTCCAATGCGGCATCGTCGGCCTGCCCAACGTCGGCAAGTCGACCCT
>JBMOGN010000238.1:0-4698 GCA_049318345.1 Rubrivivax sp.
CCTACTTCGCCGACCCGATGTACGTGTTCATGGACACCGAGTACAACCAGTACGAGGTGGAAGCCGACAACATGGGCGACGCCATCCAGTACCTCGAGGACTCGATGCCCGTGGAAGTGACCTTCTACGACGGCAAGGCGATCTCGGTGGAGCTGCCCACGTCGGTGGTGCGCGAGATCGAGACCGAGCCCGCCGTCAAGGGCGACACCTCGGGCAAGGTGATGAAGCCGGCCAAGCTCGTGGGCACGGGCTTCGAGATCGCGGTGCCGCTGTTCGTCGAGAGCGGCGACAAGGTCGAGATCGACACCCGCACGCACGAGTACCGCAAGCGCGTCTGAGCCGGCGCGTCCGCCGCGACGCTCCGCAGCGTGTGACGTGAGCTTCGACTTCGACGCCGCCGTCACGGCGCCCTTTCGCATGCAGCCGGGCTTGCGCCGGCTGCCTCCCGGTTCCCTGCACCTCACGCCCGCCGGTGCGGGCTCGCGCCACCAGCGCGAGAAGCTGGCGGTGCTGTGCGCGTTCGCTGGCCAGGCGCTGCTCGCGCGACCCGGCTTCGACCCCCTGCCCGCCCTGCGGACGCTGGCCGCCCAGGCCGCCGCCGAGCACCCCGGCTGGTTCCGCTGGGACGGCGCACATGCCCAGGCCCTGGGCGTGCGCGTGGCCGCCGATGGGCACACCCTGGAGGAACTCGCACCCGGCCCCTTCGGCCTGGGCGACGAGGTCGCCCGCTGCCTGCGCGGCCTGTCGCCAGCCTGGCGGCTGGCCGGGCTGCTGTCGCTGGCCTTCGCCGAGGACTTCGCCATCGTCGACGGCGCCCAGGGAACCGTGCCCTGGCTGGCCGTGGCCCTGCCCTCGCACTGGGCACCCGAGGACAAGGTGGGGCTGCACTTCGCGCAGGTGCACGCCCCCGTGGCCGATAACGCCCTGCTGCAGGCGGCGGGCGAGCGCCTGGCCGCACTCGTGTGCGGGCCCGATCGTTTCGAGCGCTTCGTCTGGAACGTCAGCACCCAGCCGCGGCTGCACGCGCACCCGCAGCGCAGCGCACGCGAGGACTGGCCCGGCCCCGGTCCGCAGCACGCGCAGCGCCTGGCCGAGGCCGCCTGGTGGCGCACCGAGCGACAGACCTTCATCCCGCTGCCCGAGGTGCGGCAGGCGGTGTTCACGATCCTCGTGGAGGTGACGCCGCTGGCCCGGGCCATCGACCGCCCTGCCCGTGCGCAGGCGCTGCACGCGGCGCTTTCCAGCATGAGCCCGGCCGTGCTGGACTACCGGGGTCTCGCGCCCGCGCGCGACGGCCTGCTGGCGTGGCTGGACAGCCGCGCCACGCCATGAAGCCCGGCGCAGTCGTCCCCGCGACGATCGACTTCGACGGCGGCGGGCCGCCGCGCTCGCCGGCTTTCGGCGACGTCTACCACCCGCGCGAGGGTGCGGCGGGGCAGGCGCGCCATGTCTTCCTGGCCGGCAACGGCCTGCCGCAGCGCTGGCAGGGGCGCGAGGACTTCGTCATCGTGGAGACGGGCTTCGGCCTGGGCAGCAACTTCCTGGCCACCTGGCAGGCCTGGCGGGACGACCCGCGGCGCTGCGCGCGGCTGCACGTGGTGTCGCTGGAACTGCACCCGCCCACCCGGGACGACCTGCTGCGCGCCCACGCCGGCACCCCGCAGGCCGACCTCGCGCAGGCGCTGGCCCGCGCCTGGCCGCCGCCCACGCCGGATCTGCATCTGCTGGAGTTCGAATCGGGCGCGGTGCGCCTGCTGCTCGGCCTGGGTGACGCGCGCCGGCTGCTGCCGCGCCTGCGCCTGCGGGTGGACGCCTGCTACCTGGACGGCTTCGCCCCGGCGCGCAACCCGCAGCTGTGGGAGCCGCCGCTGTTCAAGGCGCTGGCCCGCCTGGCCGCACCGGGCGCCACGGTGGCCACCTGGAGCGCGGCGCGCGCCGTGCGGGAGGGGCTGCAGGCCGCCGGCTTCGAGGTGGAGTCCGCACCCGGCTTCGGCAGCAAGCGCGACATGACGCGCGCGCGGTACGCGCCGCGGGGCGGCCGGCGCACGGCGGCGAATCCCGTGCGCGGGTCGGCTTCGGCCCCTTCAGCTTCACCCGTGCCGGCGGCGGATGCGCGCCACGCCCTCATCATTGGCGCCGGGCTGGCCGGCGCGAGCGCCGCCTCGGCCCTGGCCCGCCTGGGCTGGCGTTGCACCGTCCTCGAGCGGCACGGCAGCCCGGCGGCCGAGGCCTCGGGCAACCCGGCGGGCGTCTTCCACCCGGCCTTGCACGCCGCCGACAACCCCCACGCCCGCTTGCTGCGTGCGGCCAGCCTGCTGGCTGCGCGGCGCTACCCCCGGCTCATCGAGGAAGGCCGCGTGACGGGCGAGGTGCGGGGCATGCTGCAGATGCCTGGGCGCGAGCGCGACGAGCCCCGACCGCACGCCGAGCACCCGGACATCGCACGCCTGGAGACCGCGGAATCGGCCGCCGGGCTCACGGGCCTGGCCGCCGCAGGGCCGGGCGTGCACTTCGGCCCGGCGGGCTGGATGGCGCCCGGCGAACTGGTGGCGGCCTGGCTGCAGGCGCCGGGCGTGACGGTGCACACCGGCAAGGCGGTTGCCAGCCTGGAGCGCATGAGCGACGGCTGGCGGGCGCTCGACGCCTCGGGCCAGGCCCTGGCCCAGGCCCCGGTGGTGGTGCTGGCGGCGGGCACGGGGCTGGCCGCGCTGGTGCAGGCCACATCGGCCGAGCCCCTGGAACTGGGCACGAGCCGCGGCCAGCTCAACTGGTTCGATGGGGTGGCAGGCCCGCGGCTGCCAATGACCGGCCAGGGCTACGCGGTGAGCGTGCCGGGCGCGGGCCGGGTGCGGCTCGTCTTCGGCGCCACCTCGCACGAGGGCGACGGCGAGCCCGCCCTGCGCGAGGCCGACACACGCTGGAACGAGGCGCGCCTGCGCGCGCTCACGGGGATCGAGGCCGCGCCACAGGCCAGCCTGGACGGACAAGTAGGCGGCCGCGTAGCCTGGCGTGTCACCACGCCGGACAGGCTGCCCGTGGTGGGCCCGCTCGCGGCGCCCGATCTGCCCGCGCACCTGCGGCTGGACCAGGCACGCCTGGTGCCCCGGTTGACCGGGGTGCACGTGATCGGGGGCCTGGGCTCACGGGGCCTGACCTGGGCGCCGCTGCTGGGCGAGGTGCTTGCGGCCGGGGTGGCCGGCACGCCCCAGCCGCTGCCATCGGACCTGCTGGATGCGCTGGACCCGGCACGCGGGCTGGTGAGAAGGGTGCGCCGCTCGCAAGCTGCGCGCCTGGAGGCGAAGCCTGCTCGCCCGGATGCGACCCGGGCCGACCAGGTGCCTCGAGAAAGTCAGGCCGCCGACGGCCCCGGCTGAGCGCCGGGATGGGCTTCCGGCTGGGCGGATCCGCCCTCCGCGCTCTCCACGCCCTCTGCCCCCTCGGGAGCGCCGTCCTCGGGACGAGGATGGGCCTTGCGGGCGGCCTTCTCCTCCTTCTTCTTCTTCTTGGCCAGTTCGCGCTGGCGCTTCTCGAACGCGTAATTCGGTTTGGCCATGTTGCTGCCTGTCAGGGGTGGTGGAGAAAGGGTCTCAGGGCCCTATCAGAACACAAGTGTCTGCACGCCGGCCGGGGTGGCCAGCAGGCAGACCTGGGCGCGGTGGCGGGCAAAGATGCCCACGGTGACCACGCCGGGCCACTGGTTGACCTCCGCCTCCATCGCCGCGGGGTCGGTGATGCGCAGGCCATGGATGTCGAGCACGGGGTGGCCGTTGTCGGTGAGCACGCCCGGGCGCAGCCGGGCCTCGCCGCCCAGGGCCGCGAAGCGCCGGGCCACCTGGCCCGCGGCCATGGCGATGACTTCCACCGGCAGCGGGTAGGCGCCCAGCACCTCCACGCGCTTGGAGACATCGGCGATGCACACGAAGCGCTCGGCCAGGTCGGCGACGATCTTCTCGCGCGTGAGGGCAGCGCCGCCGCCCTTGATCATGCAGCCCCGGCCATCGATCTCGTCGGCGCCGTCGATGTACACCGGCAAGTGCTGCACCGCGTCGGCTGGCAGCACCGTGATGCCGTGAGCCTGCAGCCGGCGCGTGCTCTGCTCGGAGCTGGAAACCGCGCCCTGCAGGATCAGGCCCGAGGCCGCCAGGGCGTCGATGAAGCAGTTGACGGTGGAGCCGGTGCCCACGCCGACGATGCTGCCCGGCGGCACGTAGGCGACGCCGGCGAGACCGACTGCGGCCTTGAGTTCATCCTGGTTCATGCGACGGCGCGGAGCGCTTTGCGACAATGGGCCGATTATGGCTGTCGTCCCCTACGCACTCGCGCGCCCCTTCCTCTTCGGACTGGATCCGGAGCAGGCCCATGACCTCACTCTGGCCAGCCTGGCGGCGCTGCAGAACACGCCCGCGCAGTGCCTGTGGGCGCAGCCGCGCGTGGAGGACCCGGTCACGGTGGCGGGCCTGCGCTTTCCCAACCGGGTGGGCCTGGCGGCGGGGCTGGACAAGAACGGACGCTGCATCGACGGGCTCGGTGCCATGGGCTTTGGCTTCATCGAGGTGGGCACGGTCACGCCGCGCGCGCAGCCGGGCAACCCGAAGCCGCGCATCTTCCGCCTGCCCGAGCGCCGCGCGCTGATCAACCGGCTGGGCTTCAACAACGACGGGCTGGAGGCCTTCGTGGCCCACGTGCGGCGCGCGCGCA
>JBMOGN010000239.1:0-4673 GCA_049318345.1 Rubrivivax sp.
AGTACTTCAGGTACTGGCGCAGCAGCATCTGCGCCCAGTCGCAGGCCTCGGTGCCGCCGGCCCCGGCCTGGATGTCGATGAAGCAGTTGCCGGGGTCGGCCGGGTTGGCGAACATGCGCCGGAACTCCAGCTGCTCCACCGTCTCGCGCAGGGCGTTGGCGTCGTCGCGGATGGCGCCCAATGCGTCCAGGTCGCCCTCGGCGCGCGACATCTCGAAGAGCTCCGCCCCGTCGGACAGGCCCGAGGTGAGGTGGTCGATGGTGCCGACCACCGTCTCCAGCGTCTTCTTCTCTCGCCCCAGCTCCTGGGCCCGCTTGGGGTCGTTCCAGACCTCGGGGTTCTCCAGGGCGGCGTTGACCTCGTTCAGCCGCAGAGCTTTGCGGTCGTAGTCAAAGATACCCCCGGAGCTGCCCGGTGCGCGCCTTCAGATCGGCGAGCAGCGTGCCGATGGCGTTGATTTCTTCGGTGTCCATGGGGGGATTTTCTCACGCCGCGTCATTCGAGGAATTCGCGCAGGAGCGCGGCCACGGCCTCGGGCTGGTCATGGTGCAGCATGTGGCCCGAGGGCGAGACCGTCTCGCGCCGCACCTGGCGCACGGTGGACAGCCGCTCGTGGAACTCGGCCTTGGAGTAGCGCGTGCCCCACCAGCGGGCGATGTCCGTGCGGTCGCCCTCCACCCACAGCAGAGGGGCTTCGATCGCTGCCCAGGCTGCCAGGTGCTCATCCACCCGGTAGGCAATGGGGTTGACGCGCTTGTGCGCGGGGTCGCCCAGGATGCGCCAGCGACCGTCGGGCTGCTCGCGCGCCCAGCGCGTGGCCAGCCAGGCGGCCTTGTCGGCGCTCAGCAGTGGGTCGTTGGACAGCAGCCGCTGCGCCACCTCCTGGGCGCTGGCGTAGTCGCGCAGCTGCTGCGGGGCCTTGAGCTCGTCCAGCCACTGCGCCAGGCGCCGGGGGGCGTTCTCCACCGGCGTGCGCGGCATCCCGAAACCCTCGAGGTTGACGAGCCGGCGCACGCGCTGCGGGCGCACGCCGGCGTAGGCCATCACCACGTTGCCGCCCATGCTGTGGCCCACCAGGTCCACGGGCGCGTCGGGCGACAGCGCGTCGAGCACCGCGTCCAGGTCGCCCAGGTAGTCCGGGAACCAGTAGCTGTCGGCGCCGGGGCACAGCGTGCCGCCGTAGCCGCGCAGGTCGGGCGCGGCGATGCGGCGCACGGGGCCTTCCAGGGAGGCCAGCGCGTCCACGACGAACTGGAACGAGGCGCCCACGTCCATCCAGCCGTGCAGCAGCACGAGCAGCGGGCCCCGCGGCGGGCCGGCGGGCTCCCACAGGTGGACATGGTGGTGCAGGCCGCGCGCGGGCACCGTGTGCGAGGCGGCCTCGCGGCGGGAGAGGTAGACGGTGTTCACGCCCCGCACTGTAGGCGAGGCCCGGCGCGCTCGACTATTCGGCCACCAGCCCCATGAGCTCCTGCGGCGGCAGGCGCACGCGCACCTCGCGCGACGGGATGATGCCGGTGATGCGCCAGCCCGCTCGGCTCGTGTCGCGCCGGATCGGGTCGCCGCGCAGTTCGCCCGAGCGCAGCGTCAGCACCGTCACCGTGGGCGCATGCAGCAGCGCCCCGCGCTTGACCACGATGGCCTGCTCGCCCGACTCCAGCCGCACGAAACTGCCCGGCGGGTAGATGCCGAACTCCTTCACGATGGCCGCCACCATCGGGTTGGTGGGTTCGCGCATGAACATCTCGCGCCCGGCGCGGTCGGCCAGCACGGCCTCGCGGGTGGCCCGCGAGCTGAGTTTGGCGCAATAGATGTCCACGCGCCGGATGAGTTCGGACAACTGGCACAGGTCCTGGCGCCCTCTCGGATAGCCCGAGCCGTCGGGCAGTTCGTGGTGGTCTTCCACGGCGCGCAGCCAGTCCGGCTCCGTCACCTCGGAGGCTTCCAGCATCTCGCGGCTGCGCCGGGTGTGGTCGCGGATGAGTTCCCGCTGCTCGGGGTTGGGCGGCGACTTGCGCTGCGCGAGCACCCCCTGCAGCTCGAGGATGGACAGGTTCATCGTCAGCGCCGACTTGAAGGCGAGGTGGCACTCGTCGTCGCTCCAGCCCAGGCGCTGCGCCACCAGGCGCGAGACGATGGCGCAGTGCACCGAGTGGTCCACGCCGTACTGCACATTGGGGTTCGGGTCCTGGCGCATGATCTGGAACAGCGCCAGGTCGGGGTCGCGCGCCACGAGCTCCAGCACCGGCTTGGCGGCGGTGTCCAGCGCCACTCGGAACATCGGCTGCTGCGCGCTGCGCAGCACGCGCGAGATGCTGTTCATGGACTCCACCCACAGCCCCGGCAGCTCCTGGGGCGTGGCGAACTCGATGCGCGAGATGCGCTTCTTGGCATCGTCCAGGTCCACCATCGAGCCGCGGGCGCACAGCGTCTCCAGCCGCGAGTGCGACTCGATCACCTGGCCGCGGGCCAGCAGCAACTGGCCCACGCTGTCCAGCACATCGAAGGGCAGCGGAACCCCGATGTTGACGACGTGCTTCAGGACTGACAGAGGTGCGTAGGCCATGGCGCGGCGGGCGGACCTGTTCCGCCACCGTTTCGAGTTGTTACAGGGTGTGTGTCGGCGTAACCGGGCCTGAACTTGAGCGGGAAATGCGGCGAACCTGCACCTTCGGGCCGGCCGGACCCGCCGCAGGACGACAATTCGGCGCATGCACACCCTGCCTGCCATCCGCCCGGCGACCCCGGCTGACACCCCGGCCATCGTCGGCCTCATCCGCGAGCTGGCCGAATTCGAGAAGCTCGCCCACCTGGTGGTGGTCACGCCCGAGGGGTTGCGCGAGCAGCTCTTCGGCCCGCGCCCGGCGGCCGAGGCGGTGGTGGCGGGCGAGCCGGGCTCGGTGGTGGCCTTTGCGCTGTTCTTCCGCAACTTCTCCACCTTCCTGGGGCGCCCCGGCCTGTACCTGGAAGACCTGTACGTGCAGCCGGCGCACCGCGGCCGCGGCCTCGGGCGCGCGCTGCTGCGCCACCTGGGCGCGCTGGCGGTGGAGCGCGGCTGCGGCCGCTTCGAGTGGAGCGTGCTGGACTGGAACGAGAACGCGATCGGCTTCTACGAGAAGATGGGAGCCACCGTGATGCCCGACTGGCGCATCTGCCGCGTCACCGGGCCGGCGCTGCAGGCCTTTGGCGAGCCGGGGGACGACGGGCGCTGAGGCGGCGCCCTGGGGAAGAACGAAGGGACAGGAAGATGGGAACGAGGCCACCCGCCGCAGACCGCCACGCCGCGATCCACCACGGCTTCCGCTGGCACGTGCCGGCCTTCTTCAACATCGCCCAGGCCTGCTGCGGCCGCTGGGCGCGCAGCCAGCCTCAGGCGGTGGCCATCCGCTGGGAGCACGAGGACGGGCGTCGGGCCGAATACACCTACGGGCAACTCCAGGAGGCGGCCAACCGGCTGTCTCATGCGCTGCGCGCGCTCGGCGTGGGGCGTGGCGACCGCGTCGCCATCGTCATGCCGCAGCGCTTCGAGACGGCCGTGGCGCACATCGCCGTCTACCAGCTCGGCGCGGTGGCGATGCCGCTGTCCATGCTCTTCGGCCCGGAGGCGCTGGAGTACCGCCTGGGCCACAGCGAGACGGCCGTGGCCCTGGTCGACGAGAGCGCCATCGACAATGTCCTGGCCGTGCGCGCTGCCGTGCCGGGCCTGCGCACCGTGCTGGCCGTGGGGGCCGCGCAGGGCCGCGGCGACCTGGACTGGGCCACGGCGCTGGCCGCGCAGTCGGCGCGCTTTACCGCCGTGCGCACCCAGGCCGACGAAGCGGCGGTGCTCATCTACACCAGCGGCACCACCGGCCCGCCCAAGGGCGCGCTCATTCCCCACCGCGCGCTCATCGGCAACCTCACCGGCTTCGTGTGCAGCCAGAACTGGTTCGGCTTCGGCGAGCACGGCCCGGGCAGCCGGGCGGTGTTCTGGTCGCCGGCCGACTGGGCCTGGACCGGCGGGCTGATGGATGCGCTGCTGCCCACGCTGTACTTCGGGCGCGAGATCGTCGCCTTCCAGGGCCGCTTTGCGCCCGAGCGCGCCTTCGAGCTGCTGCAGCGCTACCGCGTCACGCACAGCTTCCTGTTTCCCACCGCGCTCAAGGCGATGATGAAGGCGGTGCCCGAGCCGCGGCAGCGCTACCGGCTGCAGCTGCGCGCCATCATGAGCGCGGGCGAGGCGGTGGGCGACGCCGTCTTCGCCTGGTGCCGCGATGCGCTGGGCGTGGTCGTCAACGAGATGTTCGGCCAGACCGAGATCAACTACATCGTGGGCAACTGCACGCGCGCGCTGGATGCGCGCGGCCGCCCGGTACCGGGCTGGCCGGCGCGCGCGGGCAGCATGGGCCGCGCCTACCCCGGCCACCGCGTGGCGGTGATCGACGACGAGGGCCGAGAGTGCCCGCGCGGCACGCCTGGCGACGTGGCCGTGCACCGGCTGGATGTGCACGGCCGGCCCGACCCGGTCTTCTTCCTCGGCTACTGGAAGAACGAGGAGGCCACGCGCGCCAAGTACACGGGCGACCCGGCCGCGAGCTGGTGCCGCACCGGCGACATGGCGGTGATGGACGGGGACGGCTACCTCTGGTACCAGGGCCGCAGCGACGACATGTTCAAGGCCGCCGGCTACCGCA
>JBMOGN010000240.1:0-4650 GCA_049318345.1 Rubrivivax sp.
CAACCATCGGCTGCGCGCCCTGCGGCCCGACGTCGACAACCACCCCGGTCAGGTGGCAAATGACGTGATCGCCTTGCTGGGTGAACGCGCGCGGATGTTGAGTCGTGAGCCACTGAACGACGCGGTTGCGCAACTCGGTCTCGGCCGGCAAGACCGTCGTTGATTCCAGCCGGTCGATCACCCAGGTGCGCCGGGTCGTCAGCAGCGCCAAGCGCTGCCTCATCTGCTCAGGGTAGGTGGAGTCGATCCGCAGCCAGCTCGGGTCGCCCGCCGGATAGGCATTCATCAGCACCGTCCGGGCAGGGGGCAGCAGGCGTTGCATGTGGTCGCCTGGCAACGCGTGCACCTGTTCGGCATCCACCGGTACCGCATCCAGATGGATGCCATGCGGGGCCTCGGGAGCGGGCGACGCGAACTCGACGAACTCGAATCCCATCAGTCCCATCGGGTTGTCGGACTGCTCTGTCACTCGCCTGGTCCCGACGTGGTTTGTCGAGGGCCGCCACGCTGATCTGCCAGCGTGGCGCCCCCGTGCAGTCTGAGTACCGCTGGCCCGCCGCCTCGATCAGTACTTGAAGCCCAGCCGGAACTCGTAGGTGCGCGGCGCACCGAAACTCTCCACCACACCGCCGAAGATGTAGTCGGCGCGCATGGTGCGGTAGAGCTTGTTGGTGGCGTTGAGCACGCCGGCCTGCAGGTACCAGGCGTCCTTGGGCGCCGTCCAGCGGACCGTGGCATTGACCAACCCGTAGGCCTCACCCTTGTTGTGGGTCTGGTCAAGCGTCAGGGGGAAGATCACTTCGCTGCGGAAGTTGTATTCCAGGTGGCTGCGCAGCCGCCCTCCCGCCACCGCGAGGTTGTGGTCCAGCCAGACCGAGCCGCTGGTCCGGGGCGTCAGCGGCAGGGGCATGCCGCTGAGGTTGCGGCGCGTCGAAGGCGAGACGTAGTTCTGCAGTTCGCTGTCGATGTAGGCGGCCGACAAGCCGCCGCTGAAGCCGCCACCCAGCGCGAGATCGGAACTCAGCTCGATGCCCTGCACCTTGGCCTTGGACGCGTTGTTGACGCTCACCACGAAGTTGCCGGAGACCGCGTCGAGCACAGCCGTGCGCAGTTGCAAGTCCGTGTAGTCGTACTTGAAGGCCGAGGCATTCAGCGACAGCGCGCCTCCCATTGCCGTGCTGCGCACGCCGACCTCGGTGGCCACGATGCTCTCGGGCTCGAACTTCTCGATCCCGGTGCGGCCGAAGTTGAAGCCCCCGCTCTTGAAGCCCTTGGACACGCTGGCGTAGGCCATCAGTCCCTTCGAGGGCATCCATTGCAGCTGCGCCTTCGGCGTGAACGACGAGAAGCTGACCTCGCCCTTGAAGTTCGCGCCCGACCGCCGGTTGGTCGCATTGCCATCCTTGTGGTCGCGGCTGTAGCGCGCACCCAGCAGGCCCGACCACTCGCGCGTGAAGTGATAGGTCATCTGGCCGAAGACCGCTTCGGAGCGACCGTTGCTCCTGACCGTCTGACGCGCGAAGTCGCAGCTGCCCGGCACGCCGCAGTTGACGGGCCCGTAGAGCAGCCAGTCCAGCGTCTCGGTGCCCTTGTCGCGGTACAGGAACAGGCCCGCCGTCCACTCCAGGGGCCCTTGCCCCTGGCTGTAGAGCTGGAACTCCTGCGAAGTGGACTTGACGTCGGTGGTGGTGTCCTGCGTTTCGAGCCTTGCGCCCGTCCAATCGACGTCGTTCTTGTCGCTGCTCTTGAAACTCGTGGATCCGGTGATGGACTTGAATCCGACCGAACCGAGATCCCAGTTCACGGTGGCCGCCAGGACGCGGGTCTCGCGCGAGCTGCTGACCGGCGAGTCCAGGCGAATGCTGCGGGGATTGGTGCGATGGTCCGCCGCGGTCAGCCGGTAGTCGGGGTCCCCGAGCGAATACGGGTACAGCGGCCCGGTGATCGAGGTGTCGGTGGACACACCGTAGCCGATCGTGCCCTTGTCGTCGGAGGCCTGCGCCAGCAGCGTCAGGTCCGCCTTCGCGCCCAGCGCCACGCGCAGCTTGCCGCGAAAGGCCTGGAAGTCGTTGGTGTCCAGGCCCTTGCCCGTGCTCAGGTTGCGCGTGTAGCCGTCGTCCTTCGTATAGGCCACCGCGATCCGACCCGCGACGTCGTCGGTGCCGCCACCGGCGGCCAGCTGCGTGCGACGCAGCCCCAGCGAGCCGAGCCCGATGAAGCCCTCGGCACCCGTCGAGGCGGTGGGTGCGCGCGTCACCACGTTGATGGCACCGCCCGTTGCGTTGCGACCGTACAGCGTTCCCTCCGGTCCCTTGAGCACTTCAACGCGCTGCAGATCGAACAGCTCGGTCAGCACCATGCTGGAGCGCGGCAGGTAGACGCCGTCCAGGTGCACGGCGTTCGACGGGTCGGCACCGATGCTGCGCACGTTGTTGGAAACACCCCGGATGGCCAGGTTGGTCTCACGCCCACCGGAGGACAGGCTCAGGCCCGGCACCTTCTGCTGCAGGTCGGCCGAGTTCACCAGGCCCGAGCGAGCCAGGTCATCGGCCGTCAGCACCGTCACCGATGCCGGCACTTCCTGCAGGATCTGGCGCGTCTTGAGCGCCGTGACTTCCACCCGCTGCCCGGCGCTGGCGTCGGCCTCGGCTTGCCCGCCGGCAGGCTGCGCCGGCGCCGGCGCGCTCTGCTGGGCATGTGCCGACCAGGGGGCCAGCATCGCAATGGCAAGCACCACCGGGGACTGACGGAGACGGGGGGCGATCTGGGCCATGGGCTTCATCCTTTCGCGGGTGGCGCAGTTTCGGCGAAACCTTTCCGACATGTCAAGTCCATGTCTATTATGGAAACCTCTGAAGGGGCAAACGCCCGGCACAAGCCCGGGTTTTGCCCGGCGCACAGCCGCGCCGACGTGGACAGACGGGGCCGCTTGGCGCTACATTTCCAAATTAGAAATGTGCTTTCCGCCGGAGTTTCGAATGACCCTTGACAGCCACGAAGCCGCACAGTCGCTGGAGCAGCTCGACCGCGATAGCCTGCTGCACCCGTTTACCCGGGCCGACGACTTTGCCGCCGGCCGGGTGCCCGGGCAGCGCATCGTGCAGCGGGCGTCGGGCATCCGCGTGACCGACGCCCGCGGGCGCTCGGTGATCGACGGCATGTCGGGCATGTACTGCGTCAACGTGGGCTATGGGCGGCAGTCCATCGTCGACGCCATTGCCGAGCAGGCCAGCGAACTGCCGTACTACCATATCTTCGCGGGCGCCTCGCACCCGAAAGCCATCGTGCTGGCAGACAAGCTGATCGCGCTCACGGGCGGGCGCATGAAGCGAGTCTTCTTCGGCCTGTCGGGTTCAGACGCCAACGAGACGCAGATCAAGCTCGTCTGGTACTACCACAACGTCATCGGCAAGCCGCAGAAGAAGAAGATCATCGCGCGCCATCGCGGCTATCACGGCGCCACCACGATGACGGCCAGCCTGACCGGGCTGCCCAACTACCACAGCGGTTTCGACCTGCCCTTTGCGCTGGCCAAGCACACGCTCGCGCCCGACGCCTTCTGGGCGCCAGAGGCCGACCCGCGCGCGTTCTCACGACGCTGCGCGGACGAACTGGAGCGGCTCATCCTGCAGGAAGGCCCCGAGACGGTCGGCGCCTTCATTGCCGAGCCGGTGGTCGGCTCCGGCGGCATCCTGCCGCCGCCCGAGGGCTACTGGGAGGCGATCCAGGCCGTGCTGCGCAAGTACGAGGTGCTGCTAATCGCCGACGAGGTGATCACGGCATTCGGGCGCGTGGGCCACATGCTGGCCATCGACGGCTACGGCATCGAGCCCGACATGATCACGCTGGCCAAGGGCCTGAGCAGCGGTTATGCCCCGCTGTCGGCGTCGCTGGTCGGCCCCAAGGTGTGGCAGGCGCTTCAGGACGGCGCCCGGACGCATGGCTTCTTTGCGCATGGCTACACCTACTCGGCCCACCCGCTCGGTGCGGCCGCGGCCCTGGCGAACATCCGCATCATCGAGGAAGAAGGGCTGTGCGCAAACGCCGCCGAGGTGGGCGCCTATCTGCTGCAGCAGTTGCGAGAGCGCCTGGCTGCAAACCCGCTGGTGGGCGACGTGCGCGGCGCCGGCCTGCTGCAGGCCGTGGAGTTCGTGGCCGAGGGCCCGCCCCGGCGTCGGCTCGATGTCTCCTTGAAGTTCGCGGCCCAGGTTGCCGCGTTGGCCATGGAAGAGGGCCTGCTGGCCCGGCCTCTGCCCGTGAACGACATCGTGGGCATCTCGCCCCCGCTCATGTTGACGCGCAGCGATGCCGACCAGATCGCCGACATGCTGCAGCGTGCCATCACCCGCGCATCGGCGATGCTGACCACCGAACAGCGGCGGGGGGCGGCGTGATGGCAAGAGCGTACGACTTCGTCACCCTGGACGTCTTCACCGACCGCCGCTTCGGCGGCAACCCGCTGGCCGTCTTCGCCGACGCCCGGGGGCTGGACACGGCGACGATGCAGGCCCTGGCCGGCGAGTTCAACCTCAGCGAGACGACCTTCGTCCTGCCGCCCGAGGACCCTCGCCATACCGCCAAGGTCCGCATCTTCACGCCATCGGCCGAGATTGGCTTTGCCGGCCACCCCAACATCGGCACCGCCTGGGT
>JBMOGN010000241.1:0-4639 GCA_049318345.1 Rubrivivax sp.
CTGTGCATTCATCCAGGTCATTCCTTGAGCCACCACTGGTGGAGGATCGCTGACGTCTACAGTCATCCAAGCCGGCATGTCCCCACTTGAGCATGGTCGGAGTTGAACCCATGAGGATCGTTCACACCTCGGATTGGCACCTCGGCCACTCCCTGCACGAGATTTCCCGCAGAGCCGAGCACTTGGCCTTCTTCGCCTGGCTGCTCGGCCGGCTCGAGGAGTTGGAAGCCGATGCGCTGCTTGTTGCGGGCGACATCTTCGACACCTCCAACCCTTCGGCCGAGGCGCAAGCCGACCTCTACGAGTTCCTGGCGGCCGCCCGCACGCGCATGCCGAGGCTCGACATCGTGCTCGTGGGCGGCAACCATGACTCGGCCTCGCGACTGGATGCGCCCGAGCCGCTCCTGCGAGCTTTCGGGACCCGGGTGGTGGGCGGCCTGCCCCGCACCGAAGACGGCGCGATCGACCATGACAGGCTCGTTGTTCCCCTCACGGACAAGGAGGGCCAACATGCGGCCAAGGTCGTCGCCATGCCCTTCCTGCGCCCGGCCGACCTGCCGGTCATCAAGGACGAGGGCGTCGATGCGCTCATCGAGGGGATGCGGGAGGTCTACGCCGAAGTCATCACCGAAGCCGAACGCCGCCTGGTCCCTGGCCAGGCCTTGCTGGCCATGGGGCACCTCTACATGACTGGCACCGCCATCTCGGAGCTCTCGGAGCGCAAGATCCTCGGCGGCAACCAGCACGCGCTGCCGGCCGACCTGTTCCCGGAGTCGCTCGCCTATGTGGCGCTCGGGCACCTGCACCTGGCGCAACCGGTGTCGCGCGAGTCGATCCGCTATTCGGGTTCGCCGATCCCGCTGTCGATGGCGGAAATCAACTACCCGCACCAGGTATGCATCGTGGACATCGAGGATGGCAAGCTCGTCTCGGTGCGCAGCGAGCGCATTCCCCGCCACGTGGAGCTCCTGCGGGTGCCTGCCGAAGCCAGGCCCCTGACCGAGGTCGAAGCCGTATTGGCGGATATGCCTAGCCGAGCCCACCTGCCACCCGACACGCAGCCGATCATCGAAGTGCCGGTGCTGCTGGAGCAGCCCGAGCCCGGACTACGCACAAGGGTCGAGAAAGCCCTCGAAGGCAAGGGCGTGCGGCTTGCGCGGATCTCCACCCACTACAAGGGCTCGGGCAAGGCGCTGGCCGACGGGCAGCACCGCACGACGCTGCAGGACCTGCAGCCTGAGGAGGTGCTGCGCCGGCGCTGGGCGCGGGAACACGAGGGCGAGCCGCCGGCAGAGATGCTCGCCGCCTTCCACCAGTTGCTCGGCGAAGCCCAGGCCGATGCGGAGGCGGCATGAAGATCCTGCAGATCCGCGGGCGCAACCTCGCAAGCCTGGCTGGGGATTTCAGCCTCGACTTCGAGCGCGGCCCCCTCGCTGACGCCGGGCTCTTTGCGATCTCGGGCCCCACGGGCGCGGGCAAGAGCACGCTGCTGGACGTGCTGAGCCTGGCGCTGTACGACCGCACACCGCGCCTGGACTCCAACTCGCTGTACCACCTCCCCGATGGCCCGGAGGAGTCGCTTGGCGTCCAGGACCCTCGAAACCTGCTGCGGCGCGGCACCACCGAGGGCTTGGCCGAGGTACGGTTCGTCGGCACCGACGGGCGCCGGTATCGGGCGAGCTGGTCCGTGCGGCGCGCACGCGGCAAGTTGGGGGGCAAGCTCCAGGCGGCCGAGCTTCAGTTGCATGACGACGAGTCGGACCAGCCGCTTGGGCGCACCAAGGTCGAGGTGCTCAATGCCACGCAGCGCGCTGTGGGCCTGAACTTCGACCAGTTCCGCCGCTCGATCCTTCTGGCACAAGGCGACTTCGCCGCCTTCCTCCGGGCCAAGGGCGACGAGCGGTCTGAGCTCCTCGAGCGCATGACGGGCACGGAGCTCTACACGGCCGTGTCAAGGCGCGCCCACATCCGGGCCAAGGAGCTCGAAGAGGCGCTGCGCCGTCAGGAAGAGGCTGCGCGGGCGGTGCCGATCCTGGACCCCGAGGCCCGCGCTGCGGCTCAGTCGGCTCTGGTCGAGCTCGAGAAGACCGTGGCTGGCACCGCAAGCCAACTGACCGTGCTGCGCGAACACAAGCTGTGGTGGATAAAGTTGGCCGAGCTGCGGCAAAAGCGTGACGACGCACGCACGGCGCTCGATGCGGCCACGCAGCGCTGGAACGAGGCCGCCTCGCGCCGCCAGGCGCTTGCCGACATCGAGCGAGTCCAGCCGCTGCGCGCCCTGGACAAGGAAGCCACCCGAGCTGCCGAAGAGCTCGATGCGGCCGACAAGCACCTCAAGGCCTGCGAGAGCGCGATGGCCCAGGCCCGGGCGGACGACGAGCACGCCGCGGCGGCTCTCACGAAGGCCTCGAAGGACCTGGAGCAACGCCGAGCCGAGCACACCACGGCCAAGCCCCATATAGACCGGGCCAGGTCGCTCGACCAGGCCATTGCCGAGAAGGCGAGGGCTCTCGAGGCCGGGACAAAGAAGCTGGCGCAGGCCGAGGGCGACCTTGCGCTGAGAAGCAAGGAGGAACAGGAGCTGACCACTCGGCAAGCGCAGGTTGTCACGACCCTCGCAAGCCTCACCAAGTGGGTAGATGACAACGCCGCCGCAGTCGCGCTCGCCGCCAATTGGAGGGTGGGCGTGGCTCCGCAGCTCCAGGCCTTCGAGAAGACGCATGCAGCCTGGAAGGCGCTCGGCGCCTCCGTGCCCGGTTTGCAGGCGGCCCATGCACAGGCGGCCGAGGCGCAGGTGCAGGCGCAGCAAAGGGCAGCAGCCGCCGAGGCATCGGTGGCCACGGCGCAGCAGCGCGTGCAGGCGGCTGAAGCCGACGAGGCTGCGCATCCCGAGGGGAACCTTGCCGAGCGGCGCAAGGCGCTGGAGGCGATGCGAGAGGCGTCCACGAAGCTCGGACAGCAGCACGCCTTGGCGGCCCAAGCCCTCAAGGAGCGTCAGGAGCGCGAGGTCGAAGCGGCCAAGGTGCGCAAGGAAGGCCAGGACGCCGAGACCCAGGCTGGCCAGGCGGCGGCAGCCAGGCGCGAAGTTGAGCAACAGCTCTCGGCCACCGAGCGGCTGCTCGAGCAACTCGGCCTTGCCGCTCACCGCGCCCGGCTGGTCGACGGCGAGCCGTGTCCTCTGTGCGGCTCGACGCATCACCCTGGCACGGGCCCGGTTGAGGAGACCGCGGCCGCGCTCGAGGAGCAAAGGCGCAAGCAAGGCGCACGTGTTGCCGAGCTGCAGGCCCAGGAGGCCAAGGGCAAAGCCACCACTGAAGCTCGTGCCACCCGGGCGCTTGAACTCGATCAGGAGATCGCGCGCTGGCAGGCGGCCTGGCAGGCAGCGGCGGAACAGTGGAAGGTACTCGGTGGCCCTGGAGACCCAACAGGGGTTGAGGCCTCGCAGTGGCTCGAATCAAAGGGGGAGGCTGTAAACGCCGAAGCCAAGGCGATCGCAGAGCTCGAGCACGCCGCGACGCAACGCCGCAAAGCTTCGGCTGATGCGCGCAAGGCCCATGCGGACGCCACGGAGCAGGCTGGCAAGGCTCGCGACGCCCTCAAGGCAGCCGAGGGGCTGGCAACCACAGCGCTTGCCAAGCGCAACGAAGCGACGGCCCAGGTGGACGCCTTCCGCAAGGTGCTCGACGGAACCCTGGTGACCCTGGAGGGCGCTTTTGGTGGGTTCGATGGCTGGAAGGTAGACCTCGAGGCCGATCCAGCCGCCTTCACCGAGGCCTGGACCGCGCGCATCGACGAAGCTAGCCGCAACGTGCAGGCGAAGGAAGAACACACGAAGTTGCTGACCGAGGTCCGGACCCAAGTCGAGCTGCATGCGGGCAAGGTCGCTCAGGCGCGGCAGCAACGGGACATGCTCCAGACCGAGCGCAATCAGATTCAGGCGGACCACTCGGGCCTGCTTGCCGACCGCAAGGAGGTCCTCCAGGGCAGGCCCGTGGCAGAGGTGGAGGCTGAGCTTGCCGCGGGTGTGAAGCGTTGCGAGGAGGCCTACGCGGCGGCGCTCAAGCAGTCGACGCAGGCGCGCGAGGGCACGGCCAAGAAGACGGAGGCGCACAAGATCGCGTTGGAGTCCGTTTCCAAGACCGGCGAGGCCAGGGTACGGGCCGCTGCGGCGCTCGAGCAGGCGCTGGCCTCGGCCGCGATCGACGCGGCTACGCTGCGAGCGAGGTTGGTGCACGACGAGAAGTGGATAGCGCAGGAGCGCGCCGCGTTAGGCGAGCTCGAGCGGGTGCAGTCGGGCCAATCGAAGGCATTCGATGAGCGCCTGAAGGACCTGGCGGCGCACGAGGCGCTGACTGCGCCCTCTGTACCGCTGGCCGAGGTCGAGGCGAGCCTCGTGAAGCTCGAGCCCCAGCACACCCAGCAGAGCCAGGAAGTTGGCGCGGCCAAGCAGCGCATCGAGCAGGACGACCGCAACCGGGCGGCAGGTGAAGCCCGGGCGCGGGAGCTGGAGCAGGCGCGCAAGGACGCGCTGGTGTGGCAGCAACTTGATACGCTGATCGGATCGGCGGACGGGCGCAAGTTCCGCAAGTTCGCGCAAAGCCTCACGATGGAGTTGCTCCTCGCGCACGCCAACGCCGAA
>JBMOGN010000242.1:0-4622 GCA_049318345.1 Rubrivivax sp.
ACCAGGTGCTGCCGTCGGGCTTGCGGCGTACCTGGCGGTCGCGCGCGGTGACGTCGTTGACGATGGTGTAGCCGAACACGTGCTCGAGCGCGCGCTCCACCGTGATGTGGCGCCCGGCCTTGCCGATCACCACGGCGAGCTCGGTCTCGCAGTCGAGCTTCTTCGTGAGGAGCGTGTCGGCCACGATGCCTTCGCCCGGGCCCACGACCACATCACCCGTCTTCACGAAGAACTCGGGCTCCTTGCCTGAGATGGGGGCGGCGGCCTTCTCGCGGTTGTGCGAGTGGTAGTTGCTGCCCGAGCACAGGATGGTGGTGGGCACGAGCGGGGCGAGCAGCTGCACCTGCGCGAGAGCCAGCGTGCGCGCGGGGCGGGCGGCGCGCTCGCGCGCGAGCCCGGCCTCGGCGATGAGGGCGCGCATGTCGCCGCCCCAGCCCTCGATCTCGTGCACGCGCTCGCCTGGCGCTGCGCCCTCGAGCACACCGATGCGGGCGGTGGGGCCTTCGGCGGGAACGGTGAACCGGACGAGCTTCATTCGAGCTTCCCCATGGCCTTGACCACCTTGGCCATGCGCGCGGCGTCCTGTTCGATGAAGCGGTCGAACTCGGCGCCTTCCAGGTGGCGGATGGGCGTGCTCATGGCGGCCATGGCCTGCTGGAAGACCGGGTCCTGCACCGACTTGCGCACCGCCGCGCGCAGCTGTTCGAGCTTCTGCGGCGCGAGGCCTGCGGGTGCGAAGAGCGCCGACCAGATGTAGAACTCCACATCGAAGCCCTGTTCCTTGAAGGTGGGCACCTCCGGCAGCAGCTTCAGCCGCTCCGCGCCCCAGCCGCCCAGCAGCCGCACGGCGCCGGATTTCAGGTGCGGCACGGCCACGCCCGGGCCCTGCGCGGTGACGTCCACCTGCCCGCCGAGCAGCGCCGTCATCGACGGCCCGCCGCCGCTGTAGGGCACGTGCAGCATGTCGATGCCCGCGGCCTGCCACAGCATGGCCTGCGCCACGTGCGTGGTGCCGTAGATGCCCGAGGAGCTGAAGGAGATCTTGCCGGGGCGGGCCTTGGCGTCCTTCACCAGGTCGTGGATGGTTTTCCACGGCGCGTTGGCGCGCACGACGAGCACGGTGGGGTCGGCCGAGACGAGCGCGATCGGCGTGAACTGGCTCATCGAGTAGGCCGGCGTCTTGCCCGAGACCTTGTCGGCCTCGGGCAGCACGACGATGCTGGACAGCGCCATGAGCAGCGTGTTGCCGTCGGGCTTCTGGCGCGTGACATGCACCATGCCCACGCTGCCGCCGGCGCCGGGGCGGTTGTCGACGACGATGGTCTGGCCGAGTTCACGCGCCAGCGGAATGGCCAGCGGCCGCGCCGTGATGTCGGCCACGCCGCCGGGGGCAAAGGGCACGACCAGGTTGATGGGCGACTGGTTGCCCGCCGGTGCGGGCGCCGTGCCCTGGGCCTGGGCGGCGCTGCCGAGCAGCGCAGCAGCCGGGGCGCCGAGCACGGCGTGGGTGAAGCGGCGACGGGTGAGGAGGCGGGTGGTGTGGGGCATTGCGGAAGGTGCCAGATGGATTTCGCACGAGTCTAGCGGCGGACGCCCTTGCTGCGCCTTGGGGTGGCCACTACCCCCGCAGCGGCAGCCCCAGCCCGATGAGCACGAACACGGCCCCGCACACCTGGTTGAAGCGCCGCCCGGCCTGCCGCAGCCAGGGGCTCACGCGGTGCGCGGCGGCAGCCAGCCCCACCTCGAAGGCGAGCTCGATCACCGCGTAGGTGCCGGCCATCAGCACGAACTGCCAGGCCAGGCTGCGCGCGGGGTCGACGAACTGGGGCAGGAAAGCGAGAAAGAAGAGCAGCGCCTTGGGGTTGCTCAGCGCCGTGAAGAGCGCCTGCCGAAAGAGCGTGGGGCCGGCCACGGGAGCGGCCGCAACTTCAAGCTCGACGCCCGGCGGCGGGGCACGCCACACCTGCACGCCCAGCACCACGAGGTAGGCGCCGCCCGCCCACTTCAAGGCCGTGAGCGCCGCGGGGTTGGCCTGCAGCAGCGTGCCGATGCCGAAGAGGCTCAGGCCGATCAGCACCACGAAACCGGTGACGCCGCCCAGCGCCGTCCACACCGCCTTGCGCGGGCCGTGAAGGGCCCCGTGGGTGAGCGCGAGCAGGCCATTGGGCCCCGGCGACAGCGCCAGGCCCACCGAGGCGAGAAAGTAAAGGGACCAGACCGCGAGGGTCACGTCATGCGGGCCTGCGCGGCAGACCCGGCGCAGGCGGGGTGCCTCAGATGGGCACGCGGCGCAGCATCTCCACGCCAACCTCGCCGGCGGCGATCTCGCGCAGCGCGGTGACGCTGGGCTTGTTGCGCGTCTCCACCTTGGGGGCGTGGCCCTGGCTGAGCATGCGCGCGCGGTAGGTGGCGGCCAGCACGAGCTGGAAGCGGTTGGGAATCTTGGTCAGGCAGTCTTCGACGGTGATGCGGGCCATGGCGAGAAACTCCTGGTGCGGTATCAGATCAGGTCGAGGGCCGAGAACACGGCGCTGCGGCTTCTCATCTGCGAGGCGTAGCGCAGCCGCTGCGAGTGCACCACGGTCTTCAGGTCGAAGAGGGCGGTCTCGAACAAGCTGTTGATTATAACGAAGTCGAAGTGCCGGGCCTGGGCCACTTCCACGCGCGCGTTGGCCATGCGCGTCTCGATGACCTGCGGGCCGTCCTCGCCGCGGCGCTCCAGGCGCTGGCGCAGCTCCGACCAGCTCGGCGGCAGGATGAAGATGAGCACCGCGTGCGCGAAGAGCTTCTTGATCTGCAGCGCGCCTTGCCAGTCGATCTCCAGCACCACGTCCTCGCCGCGCACGAGGCGATCCTGGATGGCGATGCGCGAGGTGCCGTACAGGTTGCCGTGCACCTGCGCCCACTCGAAGAACTCCCCGCGTTCGACCATGCCGCGGAAGGTGGGCTCGTCGACGAACCAGTACTCGCGCCCGTCCTTTTCCTGGCCGCGCGGCGCGCGCGTGGTGTGCGACACCGATACCGCGAGATGCGAGTCCAGCTCCAGCAGCGCCTTCACGAGGCTGGACTTGCCCGCGCCGCTGGGCGCGGCCACGCAGAAGAGGTTGCCGGGCGTTTCCATGGGGGCGGTCCTCGTGCTACTCGATGTTCTGCACCTGCTCGCGCATCTGCTCGACGAGTACCTTCATCTCGACCGAGATGGCGGTGAGCTCCAGCGCCGCGGACTTCGAGCCCAGGGTGTTGGCCTCGCGGTGCAGTTCCTGGATGAGGAAGTCCAGACGCTTGCCGAGCTCCCCGCCGGCGGCCAGCAGCCGCTCGATCTCGTCCAGGTGAGCTGACAGGCGCGAGAGCTCCTCGGCCACATCGATGCGGATGGCGAAGGCCGCGGCCTCGTTGAGCGCGCGCTCCTGCAGCGCGGCCGCCGGTACGGTGGACGCCGCGCCCGCGGCCTCCAGGGCCTCGTGCCAGCGGGCGAGGAAGCGCTCGCGCTGGCGCTGCACCACCTGCGGCACGAGCGGCGCGGCGCGCCCGGCCAGCGTGCGCAGCTGGTCGATGCATGCGCGCAGCATGGCCACGAGCTTGTCGCCTTCGCGCGCACGCGCCTCGCGCAGCGCGTGAAGGCCACGCCTGGCGGCCTCCAGCACGCCCTCCTCGAGACCAGCGGCAGTTGGGGTGGCTGCGGCCGAGCCTGCGGACCCGGCTCGGGCCCACTGCAGCACCTCGTGCACCGACAGCGGCCGGGCGTCGTGCAGGCGGGCTCGCACCCGGTCGTCGGCGCGCGCCAGGCTCTCGAGCAGCTCGTCGGTGGGCTCGGCCACGCCCGTCTCGGCCTCGCGCTGCGTGGCCAGGCGCAGCTCCACCTTGCCACGACGCAGCCCCGCGGCCAGCATCTCGCGCAGGGCGGGCTCGGCGCCGCGCAGCTCCTCCGGGAGCTTGAAGACGAGGTCCAGGAAGCGGCCGTTCACCGAGCGCAACTCCAGGGCCAGCGCGGTGCCGCCGGACGCGCCTGCTCCACCCGCCCCCGGGGCGGGCGCCAGCACGCTGGCGTACCCCGTCATGCTATAAACGGTCATCGCTTTTTCAGCATCGTGAAGCACCGTCCATTATGACGAAGCCCAAGCCCGCACCCTTGCCGGCCGGCACGGAGGTGGGGGGCTACAGGGTCGTCAAGCGGGTGGCCGCCGGAGGCTTCGGCGTGGTCTACCTCGCCGAGGACGACAAGCGCCACATGGTGGCCATCAAGGAGTACCTGCCTGCCTCGCTGGCCGAGCGCTCGCCGGGCGAACTCACGCCCCGCGTCAAGCCCGACAAGCAGCCGCTGTACCGGCTGGGCCTGAAGAGCTTCTTCGAAGAAGGACGCTCGCTGGCCCAGATCAGCCACCCGAGCGTGGTGTCGGTGCTGAACTTCTTCCGCGAGAACGAGACCGTCTACATGGTGATGAACTACCTGCAGGGCGACACCCTGCAGGACTTCATCGTCACCGCGCGCGACCTGAAGCGCGACAAGGTCTTCCGCGAGAGCACCATCCGAAGCCTGTTCGACGAGATCCTGCGCGGCCTGCGCATCGTGCACCAGCACAAGATGCTGCACCTGGACATCAAGCCGGCCAACATCTTCATCA
>JBMOGN010000243.1:0-4604 GCA_049318345.1 Rubrivivax sp.
CGCGGCGCGCGACCTCGTTGAAGGCGATGTTCTGCGCCGAGAGGTTCGGCGCGGTAGCCACCGCCACGCAGTGGCGCACGCGCTGCGGGTGGCGCAGCGTCCACGACAGCGCCTGCATGCCGCCCAGGCTGCCGCCGATGACCGCGGCCAGCTGCTGCACGCCCAGGCGGTCGAGCAGCCTGGCCTGCGCGTCGACCCAGTCTTCCACCGTGACGACGGGGAAGTCCGAGCCCCAGGCGTGCCCGGTGGCCGGGTTCGGGTGCATCGGCCCGGTGGAGCCGAAGCACGAGCCGGGGTTGTTCACGCCGATGACGAAGAAGCGGTCGGTGTCCAGGGGCTTGCCCGGGCCCACCAGGTTGTCCCACCAGCCTTCGCTGCGGTCCTGCCCCGCATAGGTGCCGGCCACGTGGTGGCTGGCGTTCAGTGCATGGCACACCAGCACGGCGTTGCTGCGCTGCGCGTTGAGCGTGCCGTAGGTCTCGTAGGTGAGTGCGTAGTCAGCCAGCACCGCCCCGCTGCGCAGGGGCAGGGGCTGGTCGAAGTGCATCTGCTGCGCCTGGACGGGACCGATCGAAGCCATGAAAAAGGAAACCCGGTGACGCCTCGAGCGGACACCGGGTAGGGGTGTCCGGCTTAGCGGCATTTGTTTGAGCGCCCGCAACCCGGAACAAATCGGCGCTGTCAATGCAGTATATCGGCGCCCTGAGCGGGCCTGCCACAATGGGCGATGACCATCGATGCCAAAGCTCCGGTGCGCCCCTTGCCGCGGGCCGCACACCACGCCCCGATGCGCTGGGCTGCGGGCGCCGCGTGCCTGGCCGCGCTGCAGGGCGCCGCGTGGGCGCAGCCGGAGACGACCGATCCGCGCTGGGAGCTCGGCGTGGTGGCGGTGGGGGTGTCGCAGCAGGCCTGGCCGGGTGCGGCCGCGCGGGTGCAGCGCGCTCTGGCCGTGCCTTATGCGTTCTACCGCGGCCCGGTGCTGCGCGTGGACCGCGACACGGTCGGGCTGCGGGCGGTGCGCACCCCGGATTTCGAGCTCGACGTGGGTTTCTCGGGCGCCTTCGGCTCGAACGCGAAGGACATCCCGGCCCGCCGGGGCATGCCCGACCTGGGCACGCTGGTGGAGTTCGGGCCGCGCGGCACGTGGCAGCTCGGCCGTTCGGGCTCAGGCTCGGGATCGGACACGAGATGGCAGTTTGCGCTGCCGCTGCGCGGCGTGTTCGATGTCGATGCACGGGGCCAGTGGCGGGGTTTCACGCTCGAGCCCGAGCTGCAGGCCCGCCACGAGGTGCCGGGAGGCTGGCGGCTGACAGGCTCGGCCTCCGTGCTCCTTGGCAATGCGCGCATCAACGAGACGATCTACGGGGTGGCGCCGGTGTGGGCCACCGCGGCACGTCCGGCCTGGGAGGGTCGGCCGGGGCTCGTCGCCTGGCGCCTGGGGTTCAGCGCCTCGCGGCCGATGGGGCCGGACTGGCGCATCTTCGGCTTCGCGCGCCTGGACGACGTGTCCGGCGCGGCCAATGCGGGCAGCCCGCTCGTGCAGCAGCGCCGCGGCGTGACCGCCGGCCTGGGCCTGCAATGGATCTTCCTGCGCTCGTCGCAGGCCGGCAGCCCCTGAGCAGCGGGGCTGCTGCGGCACGGGTTCATCGCGCGGCCGCTGCTCCCTCATGAAGCGTGTGCAGCGTGTGCAGCGTGTGCAGCGCCTGCAGCGCGTGCACCGCGTCGCCGGGCCCGGCCACGCATGACTCCCCGATGGGCGTCCAGCCCCGACGCACCACCAGATGCTGCGCCGTGTGGCAGAACTCCAGGCGCCGCGCGCCCGGCGAGCGCTCGCGAACCAGCCGCTCCAGGGACAGTGGCATCACCACGCGGTAGCGGCCGGCCTGCAGGTCGTCCTCGGGATGGTCGTCCTCGTGCACCCAGGGGATGAAGGCCGCCAGCCAGCGCAGCGGCGGCCAGGCCACGTCGAAGACCGCCGGCTGCAGGCCCTGCTCGCGCAGCCAGGCCTGCGCCGCGGCACGCGCGCCGGCTGGTGTGTCGGCCGGTGCGGCGGCCCGTGTGTCGACCCCGGCAGACAGGCCGCCCCAGGCGGTAGCCAGCAGCTCGGCCACCCACTGGTTGCAGTTCTGGTGGCGCAGCCCGAAGGCGTAGGCGTTGGCGCTGTAGGACGCGCCCAGCAGGCTCAGCGCCCGCGCGTCGTCCAGCGCCGCGCGCTCCAGCGCCTGCGCCTGCTGCGGCTCGGGCAGCACCACCGACATGAAGCCGTGCGCCGGGTCCTCGGTGCCGAGCAGGAAGGCGGCCAGGCCCTGGTCGAAGACGCGCGAGCGGCGCTCGTCGCAGGCGTAGTACAGCTGGCGCACCGCCCACGGCGAGGCCGGGTTGTGGCGCAGGCTCAGCCCGGCGTGCGAGTAGCGCTGCCCGAAACGCGCGAGGTCCAGCCCCGAGCGCGCCACGAGCGCGACCGTCGCGCCGCTGCGCTCGAGCTCCTCGCGCACGAGCGCGGCGATCTGCAGCGCCTGCGCCTGACGCGCGGCGTCGGGCTCCTGCTGCGGCCCGCAGGGCAGCAGCGCCGCGTGCGCGGGCTGGGGCGTGTGCACCACGCCGGCAAGCACCGCCAGCAGCACGGCGGCGCGCAGCGCGGCCACGGCCGCCGTCCTCAGAGGGTGGGTGCCAGGGGCCGCGTGCGCAGCTCGCGCAGGCCGTCGTCGCGCAGCGCCAGGAAGAACGGACGCTGCGGCTGGCCGTGGGAGAACTCCAGGCCCCAGGCGCGGTCGCGCAACTCCACCAAGGCGCCCGTGCCGAGGGCTGCGGCCTGCAGCGCCTGCTCGGGCAGCACGAGGGCCAGGGCGGCCGCCGACGCGGCGTCGGCCACTGGCTGCAGCCGCAGGCGCACCATGCCCGGGCGCTCGGGCGCGGCAGCGATCTCGACGATGCGGTAGGCGCCCTCGACAAAACGATTGCCGCCGGTGGAGCTGCGGCTGGAGCCTTCCACCGAGGTCGACAGGCTGCCGACCGATGCGGACGAACCCTCGGAGGAGGCCGAGGACGCGGAGCTCGCCGCCCGGGCCGGGCCGACGGCGATCAGCGCCACCCCGGCCAGCAGGGCGACGACCAGGGTGGCCTGCAGGCCGGTGCGGGGCGTCTGGCTCATGGGCGGTGCTCCGGTAGGGGCCTCAGGCTGCGGGGGGCAGCGTCTCGGCAAAGCTCGGCCGCGTGGCCAGCTTCTCGGCCAGGCGCGCGAGGTTGGGGTGGCGCGTGCGCCAGTCGATGTGGGGGAAGCGGAAATCGAGGTAGCCCAGCGCGCAGCCCACGGAGATGTCGGCCAGCGTGAGCGCGTTGCCCACGAACCAGGCCTTGTCGCCCAGGCCCTCGGCCATGGCTTCCAGCGCGCCGTCCACACGGCTCATCTGCCGGTCGATCCAGGCCTGCGAGCGCTGCATGTCGCTGCGGCCCTTCCAGGTGGCCTCCAGGCGCGCGAGGATGCTGGCATCGAGCACACCGTCGGCCAGGGCCTCCCAGGTGCGCACCTCGGCGCGTTCGCGCCCGGGCTGGGGAATGAGCTTGCCCACGGGCGACAGCGTGTCGAGGTACTCGACGATCACCCGCGAGTCGTAGATGGCCTCGCCCGACTCCGTGAGCAGGCACGGCACCTTGCCCAGCGGGTTGGACTTCAGGATCTCCTCGCTGTTCCAGACGTCGGCCAGCTGGAGCTGGAAATCGAGCTTCTTCTCGGCCATCACGATGCGCACCTTGCGCACGTAAGGGCTCGTCAACGCGCCAATGAGTTTCATGGGTATCCGGGTTCTTGTGCTGATTCCCTGCTGCGGCGCATTCTAGGGGCTGGCCGCCGGGCTCACTGTCGCGTGAAGTCAACGCGCGCGGGGCGCCCGGGCAGAACGAGCTCGCTGGCGGCCGGGGCGCTGCGCGCCACCACGCGCCCCTCGCGCACCACCAGCAGCCGCGCCGCGCGCAGGCGGATCGCCTCGGCCGGCGAGCGCGCCTGCAGCAGCACGAAGTCGGCGCGGCAGCCCGGCTCCAGCCCGTAGCCTTCCAGGCCGAGGATGCGCGCGGGGTTCACGGTGACGGCGTCGAAGCACGCGCGCAGGCCGTCCTGCGAGGTCATCTGCGCCACGTGCAGCCCCATGGATGCCACCTCCAGCATGTCGGCCGACCCGAGCGAATACCACGGGTCCATCACGCAGTCGTGGCCGAAGGCCACGGTCAGCCCCGCGGCCATGAGCTCGGGCACGCGCGTCATGCCCCGGCGCTTCGGGTAGCTGTCGTGGCGGCCCTGGATGGTGATGTTGATGAGCGGGTTGGCCACCGCGCTCAGCCCGGCCTCGGCCATGAGCGGGATGAGCTTGCTCACGTAATAGTTGTCCATGGAGTGCATGGAAGTGAGGTGCGAGCCGTTCACGCGGCCGTGCATCCCCAGGCGCTGGGCGTGGAAGGCGAGCGTCTCCACATGGCGCGACATCGGGTCGTCGGTCTCGTCGCAGTGCATGTCCACGCGCAGCCCGCGCGCGGCGGCGATCTCCATGAGGATGCGCACGCTCTCGGCGCCGTCGGCCATGGTGCGCTCGAAGTGCGGGATGCCGCCCACC
>JBMOGN010000244.1:0-4577 GCA_049318345.1 Rubrivivax sp.
ATGGACGAGATCGAGGCGATGGAGTTCATGCTGGACAAGATGAAGGCCAGCAAGAACAACCACGACTTCTTCGACATGATGCGCCGCGGCGGCTGACCCTGCCGGCCGGCTATAATTCGAGGTTTTCCGCAACCGCCACCCTTCGGAAAGTGCGCCGCCGCCGCGCGGCGTGGCTCCCGACACCCCAGCGAGGTTTCCCATGAAAGACGGCATCCACCCGGCCTACCGCGACGTCTGCTTCGTCGACCTGTCCAACGGCTTCAAGTTCGTCACCCGCTCCTGCCTGCAGACCAAGGAGTCGATCAAGATGGACGACGGCCGCGAACTGCCGCTGATGAAGCTGGAGACCACGAGCGAGACCCATCCGTTCTACACCGGCACGCAAAAGAGCGTGGACAGCCTGGGCGGGCGCGTGGAGAAGTTCCGCAACAAGTTTGCCCGCGTCGGCCTGAAGAAGTGAGCCGGCGGCCGCTTCGGCGGCTGTGCAGCATGGGGCAGCCTCGGCTGCCCTTTTTCTTGTGCATCATGCGCGCATGACGACGCCCAACCCGGCCCTGGTCGCGCAGCGGGCCGCCGCCCGGCTGCCACGCATGGCGCTGCTGCTGCTGTGTGCGGCCTGGGTGCTGCCCGGCGTCTTCGGCCGTGACCCCTGGCGCAATGCCGACCTCACCGCCTTCGGCGTGATGAGCGCGCTGGCAGAGGGCCGCACCTCGTGGTGGCAGCCGATGCTGGGCGGCGTGCCACTGGACGCCGCGCCCCTGCCCCACTGGCTTGGCGCAGCCTTCATCGCGCTGCTGTCCCCCCTGGTGGAGCCCGCGCTCGCGGCGCGGCTGCCCTTTGCCGCGCTGCTGACGCTGACGCTGGCGTGCACCTGGTACGCCACCTTCCACCTCGCGCGCACCGAGGCCGCACAGCCCGTGCCCTTCGCCTTCGGCGGCGAGGCCAGCACGGTGGACTACGCGCGCGCCCTGGCCGACGGTGCCCTGCTCGCGCTGGTGGCCACGCTCGGGCTGCTGCAACTCGGCCATGAAACCACGCCGGAGCTCGTGCAGCTCTTCGCCTCGGCCCTGCTGCTGTGGGCGCTGGCCGCGGCACCCTTTCGCGTGGGCCGGGCGCGAGTCGGCGTGTGCGCCGCACTGGCGGTGCTGTCGCTCAGCGGCGCCCCCGCCCTGGGCCTGGTATTCGGCCTTCTCGGCACGCTGGCGTGCCTGCGTTCGGCCTACCCCCAGGCGCGCTCCTTCGCGGCGTGGGTGGCGGGCGCCACCGCCCTGGGCGCCGTGCTGGCCACGGCCGCACAGGCCTGGGCCTGGCGCGCCGGCTTCGAGCCCGATGTGAGCCAGCTGCTGCAGCTGGCCCGGCAGTGGACCTGGTTCATGTGGCCGGCCTGGCCCCTGGCGCTGTGGACGCTGTGGCAGTGGCGGCGGCAGCTGGGTAACCGCCACGTGTTCGTGCCGCTGTCGGTGGTGGTGGCGTCGATGGCCGCCGGGGTGTTCATGGGCGGCAGCGACCGCGCGCTGCTGCTGGCCCTGCCCGGGCTGGCGATGCTCGCCGCCTTCGCCCTGCCCACCATGCGCCGCAGCGTAAGCGCGGCCCTGGACTGGTTCTCGATGTGCTTCTTCACGGTGTGCGCGCTCTTCGTCTGGGCCATGTACATCGCCATGCAGACCGGCGCGCCCGCAAAGTGGGCGGCCAACGTGGCGCGCCTGGCGCAGGGCTTCGAGCCGGCCTTCTCGGCAGGGGACCTGATGCTGGCACTGGCCGGCACGGTCGCCTGGATCGCCCTGCTGCGCTGGCGCACCGGCCGCCACCGCCACGCTCTGTGGAAGAGCCTGGTGATTCCCGCCGGCGGCGTGGCGCTGTGCTGGCTGCTGCTGATGACGCTGTGGCGGCCGCTGCTGGACTACGCGCGCAGCCCGCGCGCGGTGGTGGAACGTATCGTCCCGATGCTCCAGGGCGCGTCCTGCGTGGCCACGCCCGGCTTCAGCCCGGTGCTGGTGGCCCAGTTCGAGACCTTCGCCCGGGTGCGGGTGGACGCGCGCCCGCAGGCCTCCGAGCCGGGCACCACCACCTGCCCGGTGCTCATGTTGATGACGCGCCACCAGGCACCCGCCACGCCCGCGGGGTGGCAACTCGTGGGCACGGCCCGCCGCCCGACCGACCGGGCGGAGATCTTCTCGGTGTATCGACGCTGAGCGGTGGCTGATGAATTGCTGAACGGCCGCTGATCAGCCGCTGAACGGACGATTCAGGCCGCCTCTCGGTCCAGCGCCACCCCGGCGAGAGGAAGCTCGGGGCTCACCGGGCGGCGCACGCGGAATGCAGGCAGGACCACCCGAAACCGCGATCCCGACCCGGCCTCGCTCTGGATGTCGATCTCCCCGCCGTGGCGCTGCGCGACGTGCTTGACGATGGCCAGGCCGAGCCCCGTGCCGCCGGAGTCCCGCGCGCGGCCCGGATCGACCCGGTAGAAGCGCTCGGTCAGGCGCGGCAGGTGCTCCCGTGCGATGCCGATGCCACTGTCCTGGACCTCGAATTCGCCGCCGCCATCGGCTCGCTCCTGCCAGCGCACCTGGATGCGCCCGCCCTCCGGCGTATAGCGCACGGCGTTGCTCACCAGGTTGGACAGGGCACTTTGCAGCTCGCTGGCCGAGCCGGCGGCCTCGGCCCCGGCATCCTCCTCGAACACCAGCTCGTGCCGCCCGCCCGACAGTGCCAGGGCCTCGGCATGGGCCTGCGCCAGCAACTGGCGCACGGGCACCCAGCGGTCGGGCGCCGGGCGAGGGCTGCCTTCGAGCTGCGCCAGCGTGAGCAGGTCGGCCACCAGGGCCTGCATGCGGCCGGTCTGCTGGGACATGAGGGTCAGCACGCGCCGGCGCTCGCCCTCGGAGAGCTCGAGCGTGGACAGCGTCTCCACGAAGCCGGCCAGCACCGTCAGCGGCGTGCGGATCTCGTGGGAGACATTGGCGACGAAGTCCCGGCGCATGGTGTCGGAGCGCTCGCGCTCGGTGATGTCGCTGCTGAGCACGAGCTTGCGCGCCTCGCCGTAGGGACGCACCAGCACCGACAGCGTTCCGCGCGCGCCCGGGGCGGGGAAGACAACCGGCTCGTCGAAGCGGGCCTCCTGCAGGTGCAGCACGAAGGCCGGGGCGCGCACGAGGTTCGTGAGCCGCTGCAGGCGGTCTCGCAGCGGGTCCAGCCCGAAGTGGTCGGCGGCCACCGAGTTGCACCACTCGAGCTGGTCGCGATCGTCCAGCAGCAGCACCCCGTTGGGCGAGGCCTCGATGGCCTGCAGGAACTGCCGGTACTGCTCGCGCTCGGCGGCCGCGGCCCGCTCGCGGCCCTGCAGCGACTTCTCGATGCGGTAGGCGAGCTCGGCCCAGTAGCCCCCGTCGCGCGGAGCCGGGCCCGGCACGGCGCCGCGGACCCAATCCAGCAGCCGCAAGCCCTTGCGGCGCTCCAGCCCGGCGGCAATCGCCGCGGCGAGCACCGCGCCGGACACCGTCGCCAGCACGGGCCACCCCGAAGCGTGCCCGAGTGCCGCACCCGCGAACGCGCCGATGAAGACGATGACGGCGACCGCGGCCAGCCGCTGGAGGACCCAACCCATGCGGGGGAGTCTACCGTTCAGGCCACCTGGGGCAGCCCTTGGGCGCTCAGGCGGTAGCCTGCGCCGCGCACGGTCTCCACGAGGCCGGCGCAGTCCACGGTGGACAGCGATTCACGGAGCCGCTTGATGTGGACATCCACCGTGCGTTCCTCGATGAAGACATGGTCGCCCCACACCCGGTCCAGCAGCTGCGAGCGGCTGTGCACGCGCTCGGGGTGCGTCATGAGGAAGTGCAGCAGGCGGAACTCCGTGGGCCCCAGGCGCACCTCCTGCGAGCGGCCTTCCACGAGCCGCGTGACGCGGCGCGTGGCCGGGTCGAGCATGAGCGTGCCCACCTGCACCACATCCTCCAGGGCGTGGGGGGCGCGGCGGCGCAGCACCGCGCGTATGCGCGCCAGCAGCGCGGCCGGCGAGAAGGGCTTGCTGACGTAGTCGTCTGCGCCCGCGTCGAGGCCAGTGATGACGTCGGTCTCCTCGTCGCGGGCGGTGAGCATCACGATGGGCAGGTCACGCGTGCGGGCGTCCTCGCGCCAGCGGCGGGCCAGCGCCACGCCGCTGTGCCCCGGGAGCATCCAGTCCAGCACCACGAGGTCGGGCAGCGTCTGGTCGATCTGCGCCTGCGCGGCCTCGCCGCTGCCGGCCTGCGCCACCTCGAAACCGGCGTGACGCAGGTGGATGGCCACCAGCTCGGCAATGGCCGCTTCGTCCTCGACGATGAGCACCCTGGGCATCGGCAGGCTCCTCGGCGTTACTTGATCGCGTCCTCGACCTCGTCCATCGGCGTGTGGCGCACATCCGTGCCCTTGACCACGTAGATGATCGCCTCGGCCAGGTTCTTGGCGTGGTCGCCCACGCGCTCGATGGCCTTGGCCACGAAGACGAGGTCGATGCTGGCAGAGATGGTGCGCGGGTCTTCCATCATGTAGGTGATGAGCTTGCGCAGCAGGCCGTCGAACTCCTGGTCGATCTG
>JBMOGN010000245.1:0-4574 GCA_049318345.1 Rubrivivax sp.
CCGTGCGCTACTACATCACCGAGGGCCTGGTGGACCGGCCCCACGGCGCCAAGCGAGGGGCCTGGTATGCGCCGCGCCACCTGCAGCAGCTGCTGCTGATCCGGCGCTGGACGGAAGCGGGGCTGAGCCTGGAGCGCGTGCGCGAGCTGCAGGCCGGCGCCCCCGAGGACGCCCCGCTGCGCACCACGCGCCCCGGCACGGTGGAGGTGTGGAGCCGGGTGACGCTGGCCGACGGCCTGGAGCTGCATGTGGAGCCCGGCCGCGCCGGGCTCACGCCCGAGCAGGTGCGCGCGCTGCTGGGCGAGGTGACGCAGGCCTACCGCCGCGTGCGCCAGAGCGGGCGCTCGGGGCCGACGCGGCACTGACGCCCGCCGCCGGCGGGCGACTCCGGCCCGGTCCTGGCGGGGGCCGCCCCAGCCCTTCCATCACTGTACAGATCTACACTGTACAAAAGATCAGCGCCCCAGGGCGATGTGCCTGCGGAACTGGCTCACTATCTGAGCCATCTCACTCAGAAGATGCCGATGCTGGCCGGATCGGGGTTTTCCGCATCCGGCCCGCTCGCCGGATGTTTTGCGCAGCCTACTGCGTATTTCATGTGATACTGAGTCCGGCGTCAGACCACTCACAAACTGCTCAGGGATGTCCACATGTTCGAAGAACCCAGCGCCGGCTTCGTGCTGCAGGCGCGCGATGGCGATGCCGAGCCGCCCGTGCTCGACGAGGTGCGCGCCGAAGGGCGCCTGGAAGGCCTGCTCTACACGCTGACACTGCGCCAGCGCTACACCAACACCAGCTCCGGCCCGCTGGAGGTCGTCTACACCTTCCCGCTGCCCGAGGGCGCGGTGCTGCTGGGGCTGGCGGCCACGCTCGGCGCTTCGCGCCTGGAGGCTCGGGTGCTGCCGCGGGCGGAAGCCGAGCAGGAGTACGAGGAGGCCCTCGAGGCCGGCGACGCCCCGGTGCTGCTCGAAGTCTCGGCGGGCGGACTGCACACGGCCAACATCGGCAACCTGAAGCCCCAGGAGTCCATCGAGCTCGAGATCCGCTTCGCGCAGCTCGCCACGCCCGAGCAGGGGCGGCTTCGCATCGCGCTGCCCACCACGGTGGCGCCGCGCTACGGCAACCCGCTGGCAGGCTCGCTGCAGCCGCACCAGGTGCCGCAGGCGTCGCTGCAGGCCGAGTACCCGCTGCACCTGGCCGTCACCGCCTGTGGGCCCCTGGCGCGCGCCACCGTCGATTGCCCGACGCACCCGGTACGGGTGGCCTCTGTCGAGGCCGGCCTGCGCGTCGAGCTCGCAGAAGGCGCGCGGCTCGACCGTGACGTCGTGCTGCTGTTCAACCTTCCCCAGGCCGAGCCCGAGAGCCCTGCTGCCCTGCTCTGCATGGGGCCGGACCGCTTCCTCGACACCGAGGCGCTGGACCCTCAGCTCCAGCTCGATGTGGACACCGGCGCCACCCCGAAGCCTGCGCCGGTTGTGGCCGTGGCGGCCTTCTGCCTGCCTCCCCTGGCAGCTGCAGACGAGCGCGCCGTGCGCCTGAAGCTCCTCGTGGACTGCTCGGGCTCGATGTCGGGCGACAGCATCGCCTCCGCGCGGCGGGCGCTCACGGGCGTGGCCGACGGGCTGCGCCCGGGCGACGAGGTGAGCCTCACGCGCTTCGGCTCGAGCGCGGAGCTGGCGCTGCCCCCCTCCTCCTGCAGCCTGCCGCGGACCCTCGCCGCGCTGCGCGAGGCCATCCTCGGCACCGAGGCCAACCTGGGCGGCACGGAGATGCAGCGTGCGCTCGAGGCCGTCTTCAAGCTCGGCAGCCCGGCCTCGGGCGAGGGGCGCAGCGATGTGCTCCTGCTCACCGATGGCGAAGTCTGGGCGGTGGAGGCGCTGATCAAGGCGGCCCGGCGAAGCGGCCACCGCGTCTTCGTCATCGGCGTGGGCGCGTCGCCGGCCGAGCACGCGCTGCGCGCACTGGCCGACGCCACGGGCGGCGCCTGCGAGTTCGCCACGCCCGGCGAAGGCCTGGAGGCGGCCGCCCGGCGCATGCTCACCCGCATGCGTGCGCCCGGCGGGCAGGTGCTCGATGTGCGATGGGGCCTGCCCGGCGCGCAGCCGCCGCTGTGGTGCCTGGCCCCGCCCGCGCATGTGTTCCCCGGCGACACGGCCGTGGCGATGGCCGGCTTCGCGCCGGGCTGCGCACCCACGCAGGCCAGCCTCCACGCGCTGGACGGCGCCTCGCCGCAGCAGGTGATGCTCGCGCGGGCTGGCGGCGCGGAGCCCGACCACGCGGGCGACGACCTCGCCCGCCTGGCCGCCTGGCACCGCATCCGCCGCGGCGCGGCCGGCCCGACGGCCTCGATCGCCCCGGTCGCCCCGGTTGCCCTGGCCTACCAGCTCCTCACCCCGGACACCCGCTGCGTGCTCGTGCACCGCCGCGCCGATGCCGACAAGCCCGAGGAGGAAGCCGCGCTGCACCGCGTGCGCTCGATGCTCGCCGCAGGCTGGGGCGGCACCGGCTCGGTGGCGGGGCACACCCGCGATGCGGCCCTCATGGCCTCCCACATGGCCTCCCACATGTCCGCCCCGACCGTGTGGCGCAGCGCGCGCGCGGCGCCGGTGGCATCCCTGGACCTGGTCATGCGGGAGTACGAATCCGTGCGCTTCTCGCTGCGCCAGGGTGCATCCGCACCTGAAGCGCCGCCGCCTGGCTCGGGCATGCGCTTCGGCAAAGCGGCGGGGGGCGTGCCCGTCGGGCTCGAGGAGCTGTGCAACCGGGTGCTCCCGGCGCTGAGGGAGGGCTTCCCGCTGGCACGCATCGACCAGGCGCTGCGCGGCGCCAGTCTGGAAGACGACCTCCGCCAGGCCCTGCAGGAGCTCGAGCGCGAGCTCGTTGCGGCCGGGGTCGATCCAGCGGTCGCCTGGCTGCTGCTGATCGAGTGGGAGCTCAGCCAGCCGCACACGGCCGCGCCGTCTGCCGATCGCCGCGCCGTGGACACCGCCCTCATGCGCGCGGGCGTGCCCAGCGCCTTGCACGCCGACGCCCACCGGCTCCTCGATCGGCTGCTCGGCGACCCGGCCGCATCCGGCGGGCTGGGCGCGCGCATCGCGCGGCTGGCCCGGGCGATGGCGCGGCCCTGACCAGCCGGTTCGCCGTTCGCCCGAAGGGCCCCAGCCCCGGGCGTTCAGGGGCCGGCGCGCAGCTTGTCCTTCTTGCTCGGCCGCCGGCCCTTCACGCCGCCGGTGGCGGGTGCGGGCGCAGCGGTCTCCTTCGGCTCGAAGCCCGGCACCTCTTCGCGCGGCACGCGCCGGCCCAGGCGTTTCTCGATGAGGCGGAAATGCGCGTCGGTCGCGGCACTGACGAAGCTCACCGCCAGCCCCGCCGCGCCGGCTCGCGCCGTGCGGCCGATGCGGTGCACGTAGTCCACCGTGGAGCGCGGCAGGTCGTGGTTGACGACCACCGGCAGCTGGGCGATGTCGATGCCGCGCCCGCCCAGGTCGGTGGCCACCAGCACGCGCAGCCGCCCGGCCTTGAAGTCGGCCAGCACCTGCGTGCGCGCGCCCTGGCTGGCATCGCCGTGGAAGGCCGCCGCCGCCAGCCCGGCGCGGCGCAGCTTGTCGGCCACGTGGTCGCAGGCGTAGCGCGTGGCCACGAAGACCAGCACGCGCGGCCAGCCTTCCTGCGCGATGAGCCGGGCCAGCAGCGGCGTGCGCCGCGCCGCATCCACCGCGATGGCGCGCTCCGTGATGGCGGCCACAGCCGCGGCCTCGTGGCCCACGTCCACGCGCACCGGGTCGTGCAGCAGCCGCTGCGCCAGGGCCTGCACCGCGCTCGGAAAGGTGGCCGAGAACAGCAGGTTCTGCCGCCGCGCCGGCAGCAGCGCCAGCACGCGTGCCAGCTCGTCGGCGAAGCCGCCTTCGAGCAGGCGGTCGGCTTCGTCCAGCACCAGGGTGTGCAGGCCTGAGAGGTCCAGTGCACTCTTGTCCACCACGTCCAGCAACCGCCCCGGCGTGGCCACGACGAAGTCGGCACCGCCGCGCAGGGCCATCAGCTGCGGGTTGATGGACAGGCCGCCGACCAGCACCACCAGCTTCGCCGGCACGTTGAGGAAGCGCTCCACCTGGCGCACGGCCTCACCCACTTGCGCCGCCAGCTCGCGCGTGGGCACCAGCAACAGCACGCGCGGGCGCCGCGGGGTGGGGCGCGCGATGTCGTCGATGCGCTGCAGCGCCGCGAAGGCATACGCCCCCGTCTTGCCGGACCCGGTGGCCGCGGTGGCCAGCACGTCGCGCCCGGCCAGCGCGGGCGGGATGGCCGCGGCCTGGATGGGCGTGGGCTCGGTCCAGCCCAGCTCGGCAGCCGCACGCAGCAGGCCGGGCGACAGGCCCAGTGCGGCGAAGGCGTGTGCGTCAACCTCCGCGCTCACAGCCGCCGCACCTTCACCGAGCGGCCCTTCACCTTGCCGGCGTTCAGGCCGCGCAGGGCCTGGTCGGCCACGCCGCGCGCCACCGCCACGTAGGTGGAGAAGTCATTGACGACGATCTTGCCCACCTGCGCGCCGGGCAGCCCCAGGTCCTTGGTCAGCG
>JBMOGN010000246.1:0-4572 GCA_049318345.1 Rubrivivax sp.
CGGGCGAAGGCCTTGGAGCCCGTGACGTTGGTGCGCTCGCCGATGTTGACGAAGAGCGAGCCCGCGCCGATGGAGAAGGACTCCAGGCCCGACAGCCTCATCGGCGGGACACCGGAAAAGGGGACGTCGCCGTCCGCGGACGGCTCCTCAGGCGGGGCGCTCATGCTCATGCACTCGATGTTCGGGTGGATGAGCGCCGTTGCAGGCTGCTGCCGGGCACGCTCCGGCCCCGCTGCAGCGCCCCGAGCCTGGTGGGCGGCATCAGTGGCCGCTCATCGCAACGCTCCTCGGAGACGGGCGGATTCTATCGGCTGTGCGAGGTCAGCGTGCCCAGCGGCGCGGCGGTGCTGATGCCCGGGCCGCTGCGCCGGGCGGAGGCGGCCGGGCGCTCGGCGCGCGGCTCGTCGGGCGCCGCAGCGTCCTGCGGCCCCTGCCCCTGCCCTTGAGGAAGCGCCAGGCCGCCCGTGCCGCGGCGCACGGCCATGCCCACGGCCAGGATGTCGATGTGCAGCAGGTGCAGGATGCGGCTGACCATGGGCAGGTGCGTGGTCACGTCCTCGACATGGTCGACGATCAGCGCCACATCGGCCTTGCGCGCCAGGGGCGAGTTGCCGGCGGTGATGGCGATCACCGCGGCGCCGCGCGCGTGCGCGGCGTCCACCACCTCCAGCAGGTCATCGATGCGCCCGCTGCTGCTGATCACCACCGCCACGTCGCCGGGCTCCAGCACATGGGCGGCCAGCAGCTGCAGCCGGTTGTCGGTGTAGGCGGCGCTGGGCAGGCCGAAGCGCAGGAACTTGAACTGCGCATCCACCGCCACGGCGCCGTAGTGGCCCACGGCGTAGAAGTCCACGCGCCGCGCCGCGGTGAGCAGCTCGATGGCGCGGTCGATGTTCTCGCGGTTGAGGTGGTCGCGCACCTGCAGGATGGCCGAGGCGGTGTTGCCCAGCACCTTCACGCCGAGCTCCAGCATGGAGTCCTCGTCGGTCACCTGGGTGTGGGTGACGGGGATGGTGCCCGTCAGGCCCGAGGCCAGGCGCAGCTTGAAGTCCGACAGCCCCTCGCAGCCCAGCGAGCGGCAGAAGCGGATGACGGTGGGCTGGCTGACCTGGGCCGCGCGGGCGATGGCGGCGATGGGGTCGTTCAGCGTGGAGCGCGGCTGCGCGAGCACGAGGTCGGCCACGCGGCGCTCGGCCGGCGAGAGGTTCGGGCGGGCGCGCTGGATCTGCCCGAGGATGGCCGAGCCCTGCGCCGACTCCAGCCCGCGCAGCTGCGCCGCCAGGATCGCCGAGGCGCCGTCCAGCGTGGCGTGCTCGGCCGTGATGACGTAGGTGGGAATGGCCTTGAGGTAGTCACTGAAGCGGCCCTTGTCCTCGAAGCGGGAGCGAAACGGGCCGCGGTCGAACCAGGCGCCCAGCCGCGGCACGATGCCGCCGCCGATGAAGATGCCGCCGAATGCGCCCTGGGTCACGGCCAGGTTGGAGGCCGCCGTGCCCAGCATGAGGCAGAACACCTCCAGCGTCTCCAGGCAGCGCGCGTCGCCCTGCTCCAGGGCGCGGCGGGTAATCTCCGGCGCCTCCAGGACGCTGGCGGGCAGGCCGTCGCGGTGCTGCAGCGCGCGGTGGATGAGCGACAGCCCCGGGCCGGACAGCAGGCGCTCGAAGGAGACATGGTCGTGCTGCGTGAGCGCGTAGCGCAGGATGCCGATCTCGCGCTCGTCGCGCGGGGCAAAGCTGGTGTGGCCGCCTTCGGTGCCCAGCGCCACCCAGCCGCCGTCGGCGGGAATGAGGCCGGAGACACCCAGCCCCGTGCCCGCGCCGATGAGCCCCACGACGCTGCGCTCGCGCGCCACACCGCCGCCCACCTGGCGGCGTTGCGCGGCGTGCAGCCGGGGCAGCGCCATGGCCAGCGCCGTGAAGTCATTGACCACCACCAGCGTGTCCAGGTGAAGCCGCTGGCGCATCTGCTCGATGGAGAACTGCCAGTGGTAGTTCGTCATGCGCACCTGGTCGCCCTCGACCGGGTTGGCAATGGCCACCGCCGCATGCCGCACCGCCCCGGGCTCGGGCACCCGCGCCAGGTAGGCGCGCACCGCGGCGTGGAAGTCCGCGTGGTCAGCGCAGCGCAGCGAAGCGGCCTGCTCGAAGCGGCCAGCGACCGTCTCCAGGGCAAAGCGGGCCCAGGTGCCGCCGATGTCGGCAATGAGTCGGGGGCTGTCGAAGGGCGTCATGGGGCGGATGCGCGGGGCAGATTAGCGTAACTTCACTACACAAAAAACCCCACCATCCTGATTTCTCGTTGATTACACGGGGTGGTTCGGGCAAATCGCATTGCCCGGCCATTGTAGTTTTGCTACCTTCGCGGGATTGTGCGAGGAGGAAAGGCGCGCCGCCACGCAGTGGCGCGCCCACGAGGAACGATGAACGCCCCCATGGAAGGCAGGCAGCAGGCCACGCCTGCGGGAGCCGACGGCAGGCTGGACCTGCCGTGGCTCGTGGCCGATGTCGGCGGCACGAACGCGCGCTTCGGCTGGGTGGACGACCCGGCCGCCGGCGTGCAGCACGTGCAGCAGCTGGCCGTGGCCGATCACGCCGGGCCGGCCCAGGCGGCGGCGGCCTACCTGGCGGGCCTGCGCGTGACGCAGGCCCCGCGCCGCGCGGCACTGGCCGTGGCCACCGCGCTGGATGGCGACCGCGTGGCCTTCACCAACAGCCCGTGGAGCTTCTCACGGCAGCAGCTGCAGGCCGACATGGGGCTGCAGGAGCTGCGCGTGCTCAACGACTTCGAGGCGCTGGCGCTGTCGCTGCCCCGGCTGGGCGCGCAGCAGATCCGGCCTCACGGCCCGGCGCCGCGCGCCCAGGGCACGCTGGCGGTCATCGGCCCGGGTACCGGGCTCGGGGTGGCGGGGGTGGTGCAGACCGCTGCGGGTTGGCAGGCACTGGCCGGGGAAGGCGGACACGCCACGCTGGCGCCCACCGACGACTTCCAGGCCGCGCTGCTGCAGCAGGTGCGGCGCACCTTCGAGCACGTGTCGGCCGAGCGGCTGCTGTCGGGCATCGGGCTGCCCACGTTGCACCAGGCCGTGGCCGAGGTCACCGGCCGGCCGGCAGGTGCGCGCACGGCCCAGGAGATCGTGGAGGCGGCCGTGGCCGGCACCGATGCGGTGTGCGTGCAGGCAATCGAGGCCTTCTGCGCCCTGCTGGGCAGTTTCGCCGGCAACGTGGCGCTCACCCTGGGCGCGCGGGGCGGCGTGTACATCGGCGGAGGGATCGTGCCGCGGCTGGGCGAGCTGTTCTTCGCCTCGCGATTCCGCGCGAGCTTCGAGGCCAAGGGGCGCTTTCGCAGCTACCTCCAGGCCATTCCCACCGCGCTGATCACCGACACGCAGGTGGCTCTCACCGGGGCGGCGGCGGCGCTGGAGCAGCCGCGGCTGTAGGGCCCCGCTGTCCCGCGCCCATCAGGAACTCCAGCGGGATCTCCAGCCGCGCCGCCCAGGCGCGCTCGTTGTGGCCCGTGCCCTCGAAGACGCGGCTCATGAGGCGGGGCGCGGAGTAGCCGCGCTCGCGCACGATCTCGTCGACGAAGGTCTGGGAGGGGCCGTACAGCGCGTCGAGCTCGGTGGTGCCGCGGTCCATGTACAGGCGCCGGGCATCGGGCTCGGGCAGGCGCTCGCGCAGGTAGGTGAAGGCCGCCAGCGGCAGCGCGGCGTTGGCCTGCCCCGTGCCGATCCAGTGCACCGACAGCCCGGCCGCGCCGCCGAAGACCTGCGGGTACTCGCACAGCGCGTAGATCGAGATCAGGGCGCCCATGCTGGAGCCCATGAGGAAGGTGCCCTCGGGGCCGCTACGCGTGACGTAGCGCGCGTCGATCGCCGGCTTGAGCTCCTCCACGAGGAAGCGCAGGTAGTCGTCCGCGCGCGGGCGGCCCTGCAGCGCACTGTCGATGAACCTTGCGCGCAGGCGCGGCTCCACGTGCGGCAGGAACTTCTGCGGGTAGTACTCGCTGTGGCGCAGCGGCCCGGCGTTCCACACGCCCACGACCAGGGTGGGCGGGATGCGCCCGGCGCGCACGAGGCGGTCCACCACCAGGTGCACGTCCCAGGCCTGGCGGTTCCAGGTGGTGGAGGCATCGAAGAGCATCTGCCCGTCGTGCATGTACAGCACGTTGTAGCGCCGCTCGGGGGTGTAGTCGGCGGGCAGCCAGACGTCGACGTGGCGCGGCTGCACGTGGCGCGAGGGGAAGTCGGCCAGGCGCTCCACGCGGCCGGTGGCCACCTGGGGCAGCACCGGCTGGGCCGAGACGCCAGGCGGCACGGCCGCCAGGGTGACCACGACGGCACGGGCCAGCCAGGCCCAGCGCAACGGATTGATGACGCTCATGGATGCTCCTGGATGCTCCTGGGTGTCGGAAGTGGCGGCAGGGTCGGCAGTGTCCGCCGGGTCGGGACTCAGGGCGGCAGCGCAGCCACGCCGGCCAGCCGGCGGCGCGACGCGCGGGCATGCGGCACCCACTCCTGGCGCGCCCAGCGCCGCCACATCAGCAGCCCGCGCAGCCACTCGTCGGCCGCGTAGG
>JBMOGN010000247.1:0-4566 GCA_049318345.1 Rubrivivax sp.
TCGTCCAGGCCGTCGGTGGCCTCCTTGCGGTAGCGGGCGATGAAGGGCACGGTGGCGCCGCCGTCGAGCAGGGCGACCGCCGCCTGCACCTGGGCCGGGCGAACCTTGAGCTCGCCGGCAATCTGTGTCGTGATCGGATCCAAGTCAAACCGGGCCCGCTCGGGCCGCGCGCAAAGCCGTCGAGTCTACCGGCCCGGCACCGGGGCGCCAGTTTGCAACCAGCGTGCTGCGCCCTCCCCCGCGGCCTGCCCGGTGGCCAGGCAGGCCGTGAGCAGGTAGCCCCCGGTGGGCGCCTCCCAGTCAAGCATCTCGCCGGCACAGAAGACCCCAGGCAGGGCCTGCAGCATGAGGTTCTCGTCCAGCGCCTCGAGCTGCACGCCACCGGCGGTGCTGATCGCCTCCTCGATCGGCCGGGTTGCGCGCACGGGCACCGGCAGCGCCTTGATGAGGGTGGCCAGCGCCGCCGAATCGCCCAGCGCCTCACGCGGGGCCAGCTCGTGCAGCAGGGCCGCCTTCGCGCCGTCGATCTTCAGGCGCGATTTCAGATGGGTGGACAACGAACGCGGGCCGCGCGGACGGGCGACCTCTTCGCGCACCTGCTCCAGGCTGCGGTCCGGCAGGAGGTCGAGCAGGAGGCTGGCCTGGCCGGTGGCCGCGAGCTGCTCACGCAAGGCCGCGCTGGCCGCGTAGACGAGGCTGCCCTCCACGCCGGTCTCGGTGAGGACGAACTCGCCGCGCTGGCGCTGCCAGCGCCCGTCTTCCTGCCAGCTGAGGGCCACCGACTTCAGGGGCTGGCCGGCAAAGCGCGTGCGCAGGTGCTCGCTCCAGCCGACATCGAAGCCGCAGTTCGACGGCACCAGGCTGCGCACCGGCACACCGAGCTCTCGCAGCCACGGCACCCACGACCCGTCCGAGCCCAGGCGCGGCCAGCTGGCCCCGCCCAGCGCGAGCACGACGGCGCGCGGGCGCAGCACGCACGCGCCTTCGGGGGTGGTGAAGCGGCAGGCGCCCTCGGCGTCCCAGCCGCGCCAGCGGTGGCGCATGTGCAGTCGCACCCCGCTGCGGCGCAGCCGCTGCAGCCACGCCCGCAGCAGCGGTGCGGCCTTCATCTCCTGCGGGAACACGCGCCCCGAGGAACCGACGAAGGTGTCGACCCCCAGGCCCCGCGCCCACTCGCGCAGGTGGTCGGGGCTGCTCGCGCGCACCCAGGGGGCCAGACGATTCGCGGCCTCGCGGTAGCGGGTGAGGAAACGCTCCAGGGGCTCGGAGTGGGTCAGGTTCAGCCCGCCGCGCCCGGCCAGCAGGAACTTGCGGCCCACCGAGGGCATGGCATCGAAGACATCGACAGCCACGCCCGCTGCGGCCAGGGCCTCGGCGGCGCGCAGGCCGGCCGGCCCGGCGCCGATGACGGCCGCCTCGAGCGGTGGCTGCGAGGTGGCGCTCAAGGCGCGCGCAGCGCCGTGCGCAGCTGGGCCCCGATCTCCGGACGGTCGGCGAAGGGGTCGGTCGGGTTGCGCGCGCCCATCACGTCCTCCAGGCGAGTCTGCACGCCGCCCAGAGCCTTGGGGTGGCTGTAGATGTAGAAGCGCCCTTGCTGCATGGCATCGAAGACGAACTGCGCCACCTCCGCGGCGCTCACGCGACCGCTGCCCACTGCCTTGTCGCTCATGGCCTGCGCGATCATCTGGCTGCGCGTGGCGCGCACGCCCGGCTCCTTCATCTCCGAAGGACGGTTGCGTTCGCTGCGGCTGATGCCGGTGGGCACGAAGTACGGGCACAGCACGTGCGCCTGCACCTGGTCGGTGACGAGCGCGAGGTCCTGGTAGAGGGTCTCGCTGAGGGACACCACGGCGTGCTTCGTGACGTTGTAGACACCCATGTTTGGCGGGTTCAGCAACCCGGCCATGCTGGCGGTGTTGACGATGTGCCCACGCCAGGCAGGGTCGGCGGCGGCAGCATGCAGCATGAGCGGCGTGAAGACCCGCACGCCATGGGCGACGCCCATGAGGTTCACGCCGATCACCCACTCCCAGTCCTTCAGCGTGTGCTCCCAGATCAGGCCGCCGGCGCCGACACCGGCGTTGTTGAAGACGAAGGTGGGGGTGCCGAAGCGCTCCAGCGTGGCCGCGGCCAGCGCGTCGACCTGCTCGGCGCGCGAGACATCGAGCCGGAAGGGCAGCACCTCGGCGCCAAGGGCCGAGACCTCGGCCGCCGCGCGGTCCAGGGCGTCCTGCTGCACATCGGCCATCACCACGCGCATGCCCTCGCGCGCGGCGATGCGGCTGGCTTCCAGGCCGAAGCCGGAGGCGGCTCCGGTGATGACGGCGATGCCGCCCTTGAATGGGGTCATGACAGGCTCCGGGTGAGTTGAAGACGGGGGTTCAGGCAGCCTCGGGCCAGGCCCGGTCCAGCAGCGCGTCCAGGGCGAGGCCGACAGGCAGGGCACCGAAGACATCGGCCGCCTGCGTGAAACGCGAGGCACAGAAGGCATCGAAGACGAAGGACGGAGCGTGGCGGCGCAGCAGGGCCGCCTGCACGAGCAGCGCGAGCTGCCGCGCCAGCTGCCGCCCCTGGGTCTCCTCGACAACGCCGTCGATGGCCAGCAGGGCGGCGTCGCGAGCCTGCCGCACGGCAGGGGGTGCGGCGTCCAGCGGCGCGAGCTCGTGCGCGAATGCGGGGGCGATCTCGGGGTGGCGCAGCGCACGCAGCAGGTCCAGCGCCATGATGTTGCCTGCCCCCTCCCAGATGGAGTTCAGCGGCATCTCGCGGTAGATGCGTGCCATCACGCCTTCCCCGCCCTCCTCCACATAGCCGTTGCCGCCCAGGCACTCCATGGCCTCCTGGGCGAAGGCGCTGCCGCGCTTGCAGATCCAGAACTTCGCCAGCGGCGTGAGGACGCGGCGCATCAGGGATTCGTGCGGGTCCTGTGCGTGCTCGGCGCGGTCTACCGCGTGCGCCAGGCGCAGGGCCAGCGCGGTGGCCGCCTCGCTCTCGAGCGCCAGGTCGGCCAGCACGTTGCGCATGAGGGGCTGGTCGACGAGCCGGCGGCCGAAGGCATGGCGCTGGCTCGCGTGGTGCAGGGCCAGCGACAGCGCCTGGCGCATCAGGCCCGCGGTGCCGAGCGCGCAATCCAGCCGCGTGAGTACCCCCATCTCCAGGATACGGGCGATGCCCCGGCCCTCTTCGCCCACCAGCCAGGCGGCGGCCGCGTCGAACTCGACTTCTGAGCTCGCGTTGGCGTGGTTGCCGAGCTTGTCCTTCAGGCGCTGGATGCGCAGCGCATTGAGGGTGCCGTCGGGGCACCACCTCGGGAGGAAGAAGCAGCTCGGCCCGGCCGGCGTCTGCGCGAGCACGAGGAAGGCGTCGCACATCGGCGCGGAGAGGAACCACTTGTGGCCCGTGAGCCGGAAGCGCGGGCCCCAGCTGTCGTGTCCGTCGGCCTGGGCGCGCGTGGTGTTCGCGCGCACGTCCGAGCCGCCCTGCTTCTCGGTCATGCCCATGCCCATGGTCATGCCGGTCTTGCTCGAGGCGGGCACGAAGCGCTCGTCGTATCGGGGGCTGGCCAGCAGCGCGCCAAAGGCCCGCGTCAGCGGCTCGCTCGCGCGCAGAGCCGGCGTGACGGCGTAGGTCATGGAGATCGGGCACAGCACCGAGGGTTCGGCTTCGGTGAAGAGCATGAATGCCGCCGCCCGCTGCACGTGCGCGCCAGGGGGCTCGGTCCACGGCGAGCCGTGCAGTCGGTGCGCGGTGGCGCGGGCCATGAGCGCGTGGTAGGCCGGGTGGAACTCCACCTCGTCGATGCGCCGCCCGAAACGGTCGTGGGTGCGCAGCACCGGCCGGTTCGCGCTCGCCTGGCGCGCCAGGGCCTGGGAGGACGCCTGTCCCATTTCGCGCCCCAGGGCCTGCAGGCGCGCACGGTCGAAGCCCGGTAGGTGGTGGGCGAGCGCGTCCTGCAGCGGGCGGTTCAGCGCGTACAGGTCCGCACCCGCGAGCGGGGTGCTCTGGTTGAAGACCTCATGAGTAGCGCTCATGCCGCAGACCTGATCATCTCGAGATGGGGGATGCCGTCCTCGAGGTAGGGTGCGCCCACTGCCTCGAAGCCGAGGCTGCCGTAGAAGCGTTGCAGGTGTGCCTGCGCGCTGATGCGCACGCCGCGGCCCGGCCAGGCCGCGTCGCAGCGCTGCAGGCCCTCGCGCATGAGCACCCGCCCGAGGCCGGTGCCGCGCACTTCCGGCGCCGTGATCACCCGGCCGATCGACGGCTCGGTGTACTTGCGCCCCGGGTCCACCACGCGCAGGTACGCCTGCAGGGCACCGGCGGCGTCGCGCCCCTGCAGGTGCCAGGACACCTGGTCGAGACCGTCAGGATCCAGGTAGGGCCCCTGCTCGAGGATGAATACGCGGCAGCGCAGGGCGAGGACCTCGTACAGGCCGTCCACACCCAGTTCGGTGAAACGCTGCCAGCGCCAGAGCATGGGCCGGGGCCTGTCGCGCCGGGGCCTCAGATCAGCTTGACGAGCTGCTTGCCGAAGTTGCGCCCCTTGAGCAGGCCGAGGAAGGCCTCGGG
>JBMOGN010000248.1:0-4563 GCA_049318345.1 Rubrivivax sp.
GCGGATCTTCTCCTCGCGCTCCACCACGATGGACAGCGTGGGCGTCTGCACGCGGCCCACGGTGGTGAGGAAGAAGCCCCCGTCGCGCGAGTTGAAGGCCGTCATCGCGCGCGTGCCGTTGATGCCCACGAGCCAGTCGGCCTCGGAGCGGCTGCGCGCCGCGTCGGCCAGCCCGCGCATCTGCTCGTCGCTGCGCAGCCGATCGAAGCCATCGCGGATGGCCTGCGGGGTCATGCTCTGCAGCCACAGGCGCTTGACGGGCTTGTTCAGCGTGCCCTTGGCGCCGGCAGCGTACTGCTCGATCAGGCGGAAGATCAGCTCACCCTCGCGCCCGGCGTCGCAGGCGTTGATCATCTCGGTGACGTCCTTGCGCTTGCACAGCTTGACCACGGCGTTCAGCCGGCTCTTGGCCTTGTCGATGGGGGCCAGGTCGAAGTGCGGCGGCACCACGGGCAGGTGAGCGAAGCTCCATTTGCCGCGCTTGACGTCGTACTCCTCCGGGGCCTTGATCTCCACCAGGTGGCCCACCGCCGAGGTGACCACGTAGCGCTCGTTCTCGAAGTGGTCGGCGTGCTTCTCGAACTTGCCCGCCACCGGGGTGAGCGCGCGCACGATGTCCTGCGCCACGCTCGGCTTCTCCGCAATGATGATCGACTTGGTCATCGGTCCTTCCGTGTCGGCCCGGCTGCAACGCCCCGGGCCATGCCTACAATGCCTCTCGCGCGCACGCACACACGCATGTGCACGCGCGCGCCCATGAATTCAATGTACCCAATGAAGCCGACCGTGCAAGAAGACCCCTCCACCCGACCGGGCCGACGCATCCAGGTGCGCCGCAGCGGCGTGCATGGCAAGGGCGTGTTCGCCCTGCGCCCGATTGCCGCGGGCGAGCGTGTCATCGAATACAAGGGCGAGGTCATCAGCTGGCGAGAGGCGCTTCGCCGCCACCCGCACGACCCGAAGGACCCGCACCACACCTTCTACTTCCACGTCGACGAGCGCCACGTCATCGACGCCAAGTACGGCGGCAACGCGGCGCGCTGGATCAACCACGCCTGCGACCCCAACTGCGAGGCCGACGAGGTGGACGGGCGCGTCTTCATCCAGGCGCTGCGCGACCTGCAGCCCGGCGAGGAGCTCTTCTACGACTACGGGCTCATCATCGACGACCGCTACACGCCCAAGCTCAAGCGCGAGTACGCCTGCCGCTGCGGCAGCCCGAACTGCCGCGGCACGATGCTGGCGCCCAAGCGGCGCTGAGGGCCGCGCGGTGGTCGCGCTGCGGCAGCACGGGGCGGGCCTGGAAGGTCTGCTGCCGGGGCTGGACGTGCAGTGGCGGCAGGAGACCGGCTCGACCAATGACGACCTGCTGGCCGCCGCGCGCGCCGGCGACCTGCGCCCGACGCTGCTGGTGGCCGAGCGGCAGACCGCCGGCCGGGGCCGCTCGGGGCGGCGCTGGCAGTCTGCGGCCGGCGACTCGCTGACCTTCTCGCTGTCGCTGCCCTACGCACCGGCCGACTGGTCGGGGCTGTCGCTGGCGGTGGGCCTGGCCGTGGCGGAGGCCCTGGACGAAACCCCGGACGAAACCCCGGACGAGACCCTGGACGAGATCGGCCGTATCGGGCTGAAGTGGCCCAACGACCTGTGGCTGCGCGAGCCCGTCCCGGCCGGCGGGCGCAAGCTCGCCGGGGTGCTGATCGAGACGGTGCCGGCGGGCAGCGCGCGTGTGTGCGTGATCGGGGTGGGCCTGAACATCCGGCCGAACCGCTTCGAGGGCCTGGACAGCGGCAGCGCCTGCCTGCAGGAGTTGCAGCCGCAGGCCACGCCCGAGGAGGCGCTGGGGCGCATCGCCCCGGCCCTGTGCGCGCTGATGCCGGCCTTCGAGCAGCAAGGCTTCGCCCCGCTGGCCGCGCGCTTCGCGCAGCGCGACCTGCTGCGCGGCCGCGCCGTGACCACGACGCTGGCCGAACTGCCCGACGGGGTGGCGCAGGGCGTGGATGCGCAGGGCGCGCTGCTCGTGCGGGGCCCGGACGGGCGCACGCACCGGGTGGTGGCTGGCGAGGTCAGCGTCCGGCCGGCGCGCATGCAGGCCGGGGCCGGCGCCCCTTCGCCACAGGTGGCCCCATGAGAACGCTGGTGGCCGCCCTGGTGCTGGCCAACGCGGCCTTCTTCCTGTGGGCCAACGGCTGGCTGTCGCCCCTGCTGCCCGCGCCCTGGCAGGGCCAGCGCGAGCCCGAGCGGCTGCGCGAGCAGGTGCGTCCGGGCAGCGTGGCGGTGGCGCGCACGCACGCGTCGCTGGCCTCTCAGCCGGCTGTGCGGGAGGCGCCGGCGGCTGCGGCCTCCGCGGCCCCTGCAGCGAGTAACCCACGCTGAACCCGCCGGGCCCGCCAGGCGCGCCAGGCGCGCCGCGAGGGTGGCCGCCTCAGGACGCGCGGCGGCGAGCCGGGCGCAGCAGCACCCCCGCCAGCAGCACGCCGAGCACCCAGGCCGCAGACGATGCGCCGCCGCCGCCTCCGGAGCTGGGCTGCGGCTGGGGCGTGGGCGGCACGGGCGCGGCGGCCACGGTGATGGTGGAGTCGGCCGAGGCGGTCACGCCCAGGTTGTCCGTCACCGTGACGCGCACCGTGACCGTGCCGGCCGCACTCGGAGTGAAGCTGGCCGTGGCGGCATTGGTCGCGCCGCTGAAGCCCGAGACGATGCCGCCCGCGCTCACGACTTCCCAGAGGTAGGCGCTGATCGAGCGGCCCTGGGAGGCCGCGGAGGCGGCCGCGCTGAGCTGCACGGGGCTGCCCGCTGTGGGCGTGGCGGTGGTGACATCGACGCGCGCCACGGGCGTGACGAGCACGGCGGCCAGCGCCGCGCCCGCATCCAGCATGCCCGCCCCGCACAGCGCGGTGGTGCAGTAGCACTGCAGCTGGTCCGTGCCGTCGGGCGTGCGGCAGGCGGTCACCGGGGTGCTGTCGTCCGGGCCGTTGTCCGCGCCACTGGTCGGGAAGGGCCGCGCCGTGGTCTGCAGCACGCTGCGGACTTCGGCCGGCGTGAGCGTGGGCCGCACCGACAGCACGAGTGCGGCGGCGCCGGCCACGATCGGCGCGGCGAAGCTCGTGCCCACGGCGTAGCCGTAGGCGTCGGAGTAGCGCGAGCCGCCGGCTTCCGGGGCCCGGGTGCCGCTGTTGGAGGCCGTCTGGATGGGGTAGAGGCACGGGCCGCCGTTGATGTTCACGCAGTTGCCCGCCGGCGCACCCAGCGAGATCTCCGGCCCGAGGTCGGAGAAGCCGACCTTGGTGCCGGCGTGGCGCAGCCCCGTGACGGCGATGACGCCCGCGCAGTTGGCCGGCGCGCCCGGCGAGCGTCCGGCGCTGTTGCCGGCGGCCACCACCACCACCGCACCCCGAGCCGTGACCTCGGTGACGGCGTCCCGGTAGGTGGACCCGCAGGCACCGTCTCCGCCCAGGCTGAGGTTGATGACGCGGGCCGGGCGCGCGGGCGCCGGGTAGCCCGGCAGGGGGACGCCGGCTGACCAGCGCATGCCGGCGGCGATGTCGGAGTCGAAGCCGCCGCACTTGCCCAGCACCCGCACGGGCATCACGCGCGAGCCGTAGGCCACGCCGGCCATGCCCAGGCCGTTGTTGCCGGCCGCCGCCACGATGCTGGCCACGCGCGTGCCGTGCCAGGAACTGCTGGTCACGCCGCAGTCCTTGAAGGTGCCCGCGGCGTTCTCCTCGGAGGTCACCCAGTCGCCCGGGTCGGAAGGATCGCTGTCGCGGCCGTCGTCGTCGTTGGCGTAGTCGCTGCGGGTGACGAAGTCGTAGCCGGCCAAGAGCTGGCCCTGCAGGTCCTCGTGGTCCTTCCACACCCCCGTGTCGAGGACGGCCACCACGATGTCGGCGCTGCCGGTGGTGCGGTCCCAGGCGGCCTGCACGTTGGCCGCCGAGCGCAGGGTGTCGTCAGGGGGCTTGAGGTGCCACTGGCCGACCGCCGGACCGCGTACCGCCGGGCCGCTGAGGTACAGCGGGTCATTGGGCACGAGGAAGGCGCGGCGGCGCCGGTCCACCTCGGCGTATTCCACATTGGGGTCGGCCGCCAGGCGCGCGGCCAGGGCCTGGGAGCTCAGGCCACGCGCGGTGACCACGTGCGCACGCACGCCCACGGTGCGGCCCACATTCAGGGCCACCCCCGCACGGCGGCCCATGGAGTCAGCCCGGCGCTGGTGGACCTGGCGCACCTCGGCAGCCTGCACGCCGGCTCGAAGCGGATGCTCGCGCATGAGCGCGGCGTCGCGGCGATAGGAGACGATGACCCGGGCGTCGGGGACCGCAGAGGCGGCCGGCACGGCAGGGGTGGCCGCGCCGGCGGTCGGCAACCAGGCCACGGTGGCGGGCCACAGCGCCGCGGCGGCCACGAGGAGGAACTTGCGCATGCAGGGCACCCGCTGGACGACCTGCGCAGTTTAGGCGCGAATAGGCCCCCCCGGGCTCAGCGACTGATCACCTGTACCATCTCCAGCACCTTGTTGGAGTAGCCCCACTCGTTGTCGTACCAGGCCACCACCTTGACGAAGGT
>JBMOGN010000249.1:0-4527 GCA_049318345.1 Rubrivivax sp.
GGGCGCTCAAGGGGCGCTCAGGGGGCACTTGCGCTCAAGCCCCATGCTGGTGCGGCCGATATCCTTGCACCGAGCTGGAAATCCAATGCCCGCGACCCTCGAGTCCTCCCGATTCATCAGCCAGGCCCCCACGGACCTGCCGGGCTGGGCGCGCCTGTTCCAGGTCGAGGCCCTGCCCGTGCTGCGTTCCACCGCCTCCAGGCTCGAGGACTACCGGCTGCGTGAGGACGACATCGACGCACGCACCCTGGCAGAGACGATCTCGGCCGACCCGCTCATGACCCTGAAGGTGCTCGCGCACGTCGGGCAGTTGCGCCGGCGGCGTGCGGACAGCGATGCCGAGACCGTGACCGCCGCGTTGGTGCTCATGGGCATCTCGCCCTTCTTCCGCGCCTTCGGGCCGCAAGGCACGGTCGAGCAGCAGCTCGCCGGCCATCCCGAGGCGCTGGAGGGATTCCAGTCCGTCCTGCGTCGCGCCCACCGGGCGGCCAACTTCGCGCTCGGGTTCGCCGTGCACCGGCACGATCAGGACGCCGCCGTGATCCATGAGGCGGCGCTGCTGCACGACTTTGCCGAGATGCTGCTGTGGCTGCGCGCACCTGACCTGGCGCTGGAGATCGCGCGCCGGCAGCGCGCCGACTCTACGCTGCGCAGCGCCGACGCGCAGCGGGCCCTGCTGAACATCGAGCTCGTCGACCTGCAGCATGAGCTCATGATGGCCTGGCACCTGCCGGGCCTGCTCGTGCAGATCACTAACCACCACGAGCACCGCGACTCCTCGCAGGTTCGCAACGTGCTACTCGCGATCCAGGTGGCTCGCCACACTTCGCGCGGCTGGGACAACGCCGCCATCCCCGACGATCTGCGGGAGATCGCCGACCTCCTGCACCTGGGTGTGGAGCCGACGCTGAAGCTGCTGCAGGAAATCGATAGCGTGTCCTAGCCGGCACCTTGATCCAGCCGCTGCCACAGGACCTGCAGCGGCTGAGGGTGCTCGGTCATCTGCACATGGGCCACGCCCGCAAGGTGGCGGTTGTCCGCACCAGGCAGGGTGGCAGTGAGGGCCGGAAACACGATGTTGTCGCAGTGGCTGTGGAAGCACGTGAAGCGGCGGCCCGTCTCCTCGGACTCACGCTCCCGCAAGGCCTGCAGCCAGCGGCTGTCGCGCCTCATCTGGCGGGCGTTGATCGACAGCGCCCAGCGGGCGAGTTCGGTGCCGTGATGCGGCGTGCCGAGGGTGATGACGTGATGCACGCGCGACAGCCCGGCGTCGACGAGCCAGCGCCGCACGACCAGCCCGCCCATGCTGTGCGCCACCACCACAGGCGGCAGGCCCGTGGCGCGCTCCAGGCGCTGCACGGCCACCTCGACGAGACCCGCGTACGCATCGAGCGACGCATGGACCGGCTCCAGGTTCACCGCGACATGGGGCACTCCGACCGTGCGCAGCCGCACCATCCAGCCGTTCCACAAGCCCCTGTTGCAGACGAACCCGTGCACCAGGAGCACCCCGCGCCGCGCCGGAATCGCCGGGTGGGGCAGGTGATCGGGGTGGCGCGCGCTGGCAAAGGGCTGGCGCCAGCAGAAGACCCGCCAGCCTGCCACGGTTTCCGCTGCCCAGGCGCGCACGATCTCGCCCAGCGTGGGCTGTGGCACCGCCTCGCGGCGGTTGGCGCGTGCCATGAGCACGAATTCCATCGCCAGCACCACGGCGTGCAGCAGGCACACAGCCGCCACGCCGGCGACAGCCACGCCCGGGCGATCGGCCCTCATCCAGGCCAGGAACCACAGCGCCGCCACGGCCAGCCCGCCCAGGGTCAACGCCCGCTGAGCGGGGGCCACCGATCTCATGCCCATCGCGCAAGTGTGACAGGCTGCTACGCTCGCAGCATGGACGCGCGCGGCCAGCAGATCCTCCAGCAGCTGCAGGCGGTGCAGGTGGAGCGCACCCGCCGCCAAGGCGAACCGAAGCTGGAGCAGGCCGTCACGGCCGTGAAGGCTTTTCAGCACGCCCGCTTCGCGCACACCTATGGCGACCTGCTGGCCGATCCGAGATGTGCGCCCGCCGCGCGCTTCTTCCTAGACGACTTGTATGGGCCCCGGGACTTCTCCGGACGTGACGCCCAGTTTGCACGCGTCGTGCCCGCCCTCGTGCGGCTGTTCTCCGAGGAAGTGGTGCACACCGTCCTGGAAGTGGCCACCCTGCACGCACTGTCCGAGACTCTGGACACCCGCATGGGCGAAGCCCTGGGCACACGGTCCCTGGACGGGCCGACCTACGCCGAAGCCTGGCGCGAGACCGGCCAGCCCGAGGCGCGTGAGCGCCAGATCAGCCTGATCGTGGACATCGGCACCTCGCTCGGCCGCCACACCCGCAGCCCGATGCTGCGTCACAGCCTGCGGCTGATGCGCCTGCCCGCCCAGGCGGCAGGGCTGGGCGCCTTGCAGGATTTCCTGGAAACCGGCTTCGAGGCCTTCCGCCAGTTGCCCGACGTGGCCGGCTTCCTGGCTGTGGTGGCCCGGAGAGAACGCGACCTGGCCCGCGCCCTCTTCTCTGGCGATCCCGGCGCGCCACCCCTGCCCGTGCGCGGGTGAGCGCAGGCAAGGTACCCTGCGCACCGCAACTTCCACTCACGCATCCGCAACACGCGCCCACGCCCCATGGAAAGACCCTGGCTCCAGAACTATCCCCCCCATGTGCCCGCCGAGGTGCGAACGGACGCGTACTCGTCGCTGGCCGAGTTGATCGAGGAGGGCTTCCGCCGCTACGCGGACAGGCAGGCCGCGGTGTGCCTGGGCAGCCCGGTGAGCTTCCGGCAGCTCGACGATGCCTCCGAAGCCCTGGCTGCGTGGCTGCAGTCGCAAGGCCTGGAGCCGGGAGCCCGCGTGGCGCTCATGATGCCCAACCTTCCCCAGTACATGGTGGCTATCGCTGCCGTGCTGCGCGCCGGGTGCGCGGTGGTCAACGTCAACCCGCTGTACACCCCTCGCGAACTCGAGCACCAGCTCAACGACTCCGGCGCCCAGGCGATCGTCATCCTGGAGAACTTCGCCAGCACGCTGGAGGAAGTCATCGACCGCACCGGCGTGCGGCACGTGGTGCTGGCCGCGATGGGCGATCAGCTCGGGTTCTGGAAGGGCCGCCTCGTCAACTTCGCCGTGCGGCACCTGCGAGGCATGGTGCCGGAGTTCCGCCTGCCGCAGGACGAGTCGCACACCGTCACCCGCTTCGTCGACGCGCTGGAAGCGGGCTCCCGCATGAGCCTGCGCCGGGTGGCGATCGGGCCCGATGACGTGGCTTTCCTGCAGTACACGGGCGGCACCACCGGGGTCTCCAAGGGCGCCACGCTGCTGCACCGCAACGTGGTGGCCAATGTCATCCAGACCGAAGCCTGGTTCAAGCCCGTGCTCGACCGGGTAGGTGGCAAGCAGCTCACGGTGGTGTGCGCGCTGCCGCTGTATCACATCTTCGCGCTGACCATCTGCTACCTGATGGGCGTGCGGCTCGGGGCCTGCAACATCCTCATTCCCAACCCACGCGACCTGCCCGGACTGGTGAAGGCGATTTCAGGCAAGCGAATCAACATGTTCCCGGCGGTCAACACCCTCTTCAACGCCCTGGCACACGACCCGGACTTCGGGCGCCTGGACTTCTCGGAACTGGTCGTGTCCAACGGGGGCGGCATGGCTGTGCAGCGCGCCACCGCCGAGAAGTGGCTGGCCGTGACGGGATGCCCGGTGGTGGAGGGCTACGGCCTGTCGGAGACCTCGCCGGTGGCGACCTCCAACCGCCTGGACATCACTGAATTCAGCGGCACCATCGGGTTGCCGATTCCCTCCACCGACATCACCATCCGCGACGACGAGGGCCGCGATGTGCCGGTGGGTTCGCCCGGTGAGATCTGCATCCGCGGCCCGCAGGTGATGGCCGGCTACTGGAACCGTCCCGACGAGACCGCCCTGGTGATGACGCCCGACGGCTTCTTCAAGAGCGGCGATGTCGGCATCATGGACGAGCGGGGCTACATCCGGATCGTCGACCGCAAGAAGGACATGATCCTGGTGTCGGGATTCAACGTCTACCCCACCGAGATTGAGCAGGTGGTGAACCTGCACCCGGGGGTCCTGGAGTGCGCAGCCATCGGCATCCCGGACGCCCGCTCCGGCGAGGCCGTCAAGCTGTTCGTGGTGCGCAAGGACGGCAGCCTGTCCGAGCACGACATCGCCGACTACTGCCGGGAGAACTTCACCGCCTACAAGCGTCCGAAGATCATCGAGTTCCGCGACGAACTTCCCAAGAGCAATGTCGGCAAGATCCTGCGCAGGGAGCTGCGCACGGGGCGCTAGCTGGCCGAGCAACCGTCGGCCCCCGCGCGGCGGCAGCTGGGCGACGGCCAGCCGTCAGACGCGTCGACACAATGGAAAAGGGCCCGGTTGAAACTCAACCGGGCCCTTCTTGTAATTGCCTGACAATGTCCTACTTTCACACGGGAATCCGCACTATCATCGGCGCAGAGGCGTTTCACT
>JBMOGN010000250.1:0-4411 GCA_049318345.1 Rubrivivax sp.
CGGGCGCCGGGTCGCATGCTCGAGCAGCAGTTTCGGGAACGTGGCGGTCACGGGGTTCTCCGGTGTGGGCAGGATCGTCGCCCTCAGTTCCAGCATCGGGCTTGATCCAGGCCGGATTCTGGCTCCGCGCATTGACGCCATCATGTCGTCCTGACGACAATCCAAGGGTTCGCCCTGTCCGGCATTTCCCGAAATCCCAGACCGCCCACCCCAGGGCAAGGGCGCCGCAACCCGCTCCCGCTGGAGGCACGATGGCCGATTCGTCCATGACCGGTAGCCCGGCTCTGCGCGCGCGCTCGCGCCCGCTGAGCACCGAGGAGGCCGGTGGCGTGCCGTGGCTGCCGGTGCTGGAGCCCGAGCTCGCGCGGCGTGCGCTGGAGGACCTGCGGGTGGTGCAGGTCGATGCCGGCGAGACCATCTGCCGCGTGGGCCGGCCACCGACCTTCTGGTTCGGCGTCATCGACGGGCTGCTGAAGATGAGCAACGACACGGCCATGGGCATCCCCATGACCTTCACCGGCATCCCGCCCGGGGGCTGGTTCGGGGAGGGCACGCTGCTCAAGCGCGAGCCCTACCGCTACAACATCCAGGCCCTGCGCCGCAGCCTGGTGGCCGGTCTGACCATCGAGACCTTCCACGCACTGCTGGGCCAGAGCATCGCCTTCAACCGCTTCGTGATGATGCAGCTCAACGAGCGGCTGGGCCAGTTCATCGGTGCGCGCGAGATCGACCGCCTGACCCATCCCGACCAGCGCGTGGCCCGCTCGCTGGCGGCCCTCTTCCACCCGACGCTGTACCCGGGCGTGGGCCGCCTGCTGCGCATCACCCAGCAGGAACTCGGCTATCTGGTGGGGCTGTCACGCCAGCGCGTGAACCAGGCGCTCACCACCCTGCAGGACCAGCGCGTGATCCAGGTCGAGTACGGCGGCGTGAGGGTCCTGGACCTGGATGCCCTGCGCCGCTACGGCTCGCCGGCAACACCGCCGCGCAGCCCCTAAACTTTCGCCGTCGGGCGCGCCGCGCCTGCAAACGGGGAAAGTCGATGTCGCCACGCTGGATCGTCGTTGTTGCCGGCCTGCAGGCCGGTCTGGCCTGCGGGCCGCTTGTCGGAACGGCCCAGGCCCAGGCCCAGGCGCCTGCCGCGCAGGCGCTGCCCGCTGGCCTGACTCGCGTCGCCAGCGTGGAGGGCATCACCGAGTACCGGCTGCCCAACGGCCTGCAGGTGCTGCTGGTGCCCGACGCCTCCAAGCCCACCACCACGGTCAACATGACCTACCGCGTGGGCTCGCGCCACGAGAACTACGGCGAGACCGGCATGGCCCACCTGCTGGAGCACCTCATCTTCAAGGGCACACCCACCACGCGCAATGTGCAGGCCGAGCTTCGCAACCGCGGCATGCGCTACAACGGCACCACCTCCTTCGACCGCACGAACTACTTCGCCAGCTTCACCGCCAGCGACGAGACCCTGCGCTGGTACATCGGCTGGCAGGCCGATGCCATGCTCAACAGCTTCATCGCCCGCGCCGACCTGGACACCGAGATGACGGTGGTGCGCAACGAGATGGAGGCCGGCGAGAACAACCCGGTGCGCGTGCTGCTGCAGAAGACCATGGCCACGATGTACCAGTGGCACAACTACGGCAAGAGCACCATCGGGGCGCGCAGCGACGTGGAGAAGGTGGACATCTCCCGGCTGCAGGCCTTCTACCGCCTGCACTACCAGCCCGATAACGCCACGCTCACGGTCGCTGGCAAGTTCGACCCCGCCCTCGTCCTGAAGTGGGTGGCCGAGTCCTTCGGCGCGATCGCGCGGCCGCCGCGCCCGCTTCCGGCCACCTACACCCTCGACCCGGTGCAGGACGGCGAGCGCACCCTGGAATTGCGCCGCGCCGGAGGCACCCCGCTGCTGATGGCCGGCTACCACGTGCCCCCGGGCGCCACGTCCGACTTCGCCGCCATCTCGCTTCTGGCGCAGGTGATGGGCACCGCGCCCAGCGGCCGGCTGCACAAGCGGCTGGTGGAGAACAAGCTCGCCGCCTCGGCCTTCGGCTTCGCATGGAGCCTGGCCGAGCCGGGCGCGCTCTTCCTCGGCGCGCAGCTCGCGCCCGGCCAGGAGCTCGAGCGTGCGCGCACCGAGCTTCTCGCCGCGGTGGACGCCCTGGCCACGGAGCCGGTGACCGCCGAGGAGCTGGATCGGGCGCGCCAGCAGTGGCTCAATGCCTGGGAGCAGGGCTTCTCGGATCCCGAGCGCGTCGGCGTGGCGCTGTCGGACGCCATCGCCCGGGGAGACTGGCGCCTGTACTTCCTCGACCGCGATCACATCCGCAAGGTGACGGTGGGCGATGTGCAGCGCGTGGCCGGCCAGTACCTGAAGCGTGACAACCGCACCCTGGGCGCCTACCTGCCCACGGCCGAGCCGCAGCGCGCGCCGGCGCCGGCGGCCGCCGATCTCGCCCAGCTGTTCAAGGACTTCAAGGGCCAGGAGGCGGTGGCCCAGGTGGAGAGCTTCGACCCCACGCCGGCCAACCTGGACGCGCGTACCCAGGCGTCGACGCTCGCCTCGGGGCTCAAGGTGGGGCTGCTGCCCAAGGCCACCCGGGGCCAGGCCGTCCAGGCCCGGCTCGTGCTGCGCTTCGGCGACGTGGACGCGCTGCGCGGGCTCGGCACCACCAGCACCGTGATGGCGGCGCTGCTGGACAAGGGTGGCGCCGGGATGAGCCGCCAGCAACTGCGCGACCGCTTCACCCAGCTCAAGGCCCAGGTGGGGATCGGCGGGGGCGGGCAGGGCGTGTCCGTGGGCATCATCACGGTGCGGGAGAGCCTGCCGCAGGTCATCGAGCTGCTGGGCCGGCTGCTGCGTGAGCCGGCCTTCCCCGCAGAGGCCCTGGAGGAGGTGCGCCAGCAGGCCCTCACGGGGCTGGAGGCCCAGCGCCGCGAGCCCGGCGCGCTGGCCGCGCAGGCCCTGGCGCGCCACGGCAACCCCTACCCGCGAGGCGACCTGCGCCACGAGCCCACCTTCGAGGAGAGCGAGCAGGAGCTGCGCGCCGTGACGGTGGAGCAGCTGCGCGCCTTCCACCGGCGCTTCCTGAGCGCCGCACGCGGCGAGTTCGCCGCGGTGGGCGACTTCGACGCGCCGGCCGTGAAGGCGGCGCTGGAGCGCGCCATGGGGGGTTGGACCACGCCCGCTGGCGGCCCGGCCGCGTATGTGCGCGCCCCGCAACCGGCCGTGCCCGTCCCGCCCGCGCGCTTCGTCCTGGAGACCCCCGACAAGCAGAACGCCAATCTCGCTGGCGCACTGGGCCTGCCGCTGAACGATCAGCACCCGGACTACGCGGCCTTCCTGGTGGCCAACGCCATCTTCGGCAGCGGCGGCAGCTCCCGGCTGTGGAACCGCCTGCGCGAGAAGGAGGGCTTGAGCTACGACGTGCGCTCCTTCGTCTCCTGGAACCCCGTCGAGGCAAACTCGCGGTGGAACCTCAGTGCCATCTTCGCCCCCCAGAACCAGCCCCGGGTCGAGGCGGCGGTCTCGGAGGAACTCGCGCGGGCCGTGCGCGAGGGCTTCACCGCCGACGAGCTCGCCCGTGCGCGCACGAGCCTGCTCAACCAGCGTCAGCTCGCGCGGGCGCAGGACCCGGCCGTGGCCGGCGGGCTGGTCTTCAACCTCGAGTACGGGCGCACCTTCGCGCAGACGCAGAAGGTGGACGATGCCATCGCCGCGCTCACGCTCGAGCAGGTCAACGCAGCCTTCCGGCGCCACGTCGACCCCGCCCGCGTGGTGATGGCCTGGGCCGGCGACTTCAAGGGCGCGGTGAAGTAGCCCCGGCCGGGGCGTCGCCGCGGTTGGCCACGCCCGCGGCGACATGACCGGCGGGCACGTGCGCCGCGGCGGAGTCGACGTGCCCGGTCTGGTCGTCGAAGAAGAAGTCCGGCTCGAACTCGCGCAGGAACTGGCCCTTGGCCAGCCCGCCGAGGAACATGGCCTCGTCCACCTCGATCTGCCAGTCCATGAGGGTGCGGATGGCGCGCTCGTGGGCCGGTGCACTGCGCGCAGTGACCAGCGCCGTGCGGATGCGCATGGCCTCCGAGCCCGCGCCTTGCAGGCGCTGCAGCGCCTCGAGCAACGGCTTGAACGGCCCCGGGGCCAGCGGCGTGCGCGAGTTCGCCTGCTCGTGGGTCTGGAAGGCATCCAGGCCGGCGGCGCGGTATACGCGCTCGGCCTCGTCGGAGAACAGCACCGCGTCGCCGTCGAAGGCGATGCGCACCTCGTCGGGGTGGTTGGCGCCGGCGCGTGCGCTCTCGGGCACCACGCGCGCCGCCGGCACGCCGGCGGCCAGGGCCTCGCGCACGTCGGCCTCGTTGGTGCTGAGAAACAGGTTGGCCGCCAGCGGGCGCAGGTAGCGCCAGGGCG
>JBMOGN010000251.1:0-4399 GCA_049318345.1 Rubrivivax sp.
CCGAGTCGTCCAGGGTCACGATGATGTTGGGCGCCGGCGGCTGCGTGGAGGCCGGGGGGACCTGGCTGAGGTTCAGGGGAGGTTGGGTCGCCTGCGCGGTCAGCGGCGCGGGAAGCGCCAGGCTGGCGCACAGCAGCGTCAGCACCCCGCGGGTGGGGGCCGACAGACGGTGCGAGCCGAGTCGCATACTCACCATGGCTGGTACACCTCCTGCACCACCACCACCGTGGCCGCGTTGCGGCCGGTGGCGCGCGCGGTGATGCGAAACAGGAACTTGTCCGAGGCCGTGCCCATCGGGATCACCTCCACCCAGTAGCGCGGCCGCGTGGCCGCGCCGCTGGCCGACCGGATGGTCTCCCAGCTGGCGCCCGTGAACTCGCCGTACCGGGCATAGGGGCGCGCGGCGTTGTCCTCCCCGGGGTCCGGCCGGTCCCAGGGGGCGACGAAGTCGGCGTTGTCGTACAGGGAACCTGGGTCGCCCACGGTGGCAGGCGCCTCGCTGCCCGGCCCGAGGTAGCACATGCCCTGGCGGCATGTGCCGATGTAGCTCAGGTCGGTGATGCCGGAGTCCTTGTTGGGCAGGTCGCTCATCGGCCTGCACGGGGCGCCTGTGCATACCGCACCCGCGCTCGTCACGCGCATGATGTCCTGCTGCGCATCGCGCACCGTGGCCTCGGCCAGCTGCAGCGCCAGCGCGCGGTCCAGATCCGATCCGGCCATGCGTTCGCCCCGGCTCACCACCTTCAGCGTCACCACGGCCATCACCATGAGCCCGATCATCAGCACGAGCGTGCTGATCAGCGCGAATCCGCGACGGTGCGTGGTGCCCGGCTGGCGCAGCGAGGCAGAGCGGCTCGCGTTCATGGCATCGCGTTGTTGGGGAAGATGTTGCCGGCTGTGCCGTTGCGCACGTTCACGGTGGTGCGGAAGATGCGGTGCACACGGTTGTCGTTCGCAAACGCCGAGCCGCGGCAATTCAGCCCGGCTGTGGCGCCCATGCCCGGGCGCGTGTTCGCTGCCACGATTTCCAGGCAAAGGTCCACGCTGCGCACGCGGGCCCAGGCAGCTGCGGTGCCGACTTCCGTGGCGTTCATGAACTGCGTGGCGCTGCCGGCGTCGGCCGAAGGGGCCACGCCGTAGGTGATCTGCATGTCCACCACCTGCGAGGCCACCGGCAGCGCGGTATCGCCTGCTCCGGCTCCGTTGCCCTTGCACACGAGGTCGCCCGAGGCGATGCTGAACTCGTTGACCACCGTGTTCACCCCCACCGACTGCCCGAGGCAGTCGGCCCCCGACAGCCGGGCGGCGTTGTAGGGCTGGTCGCTCCAGTAGCGCACCGTGATCGAGTCCGGGCCGGCTCCCCCTTCCGCGCCCGACAGCGGCAGGGCCCCGCCCGGCAGCCCGTACACGGTGCCGGCCGTGACCTGGCTCGGGTTGAAGGCCGGCGCGCCTGCCATGCGCAGGTTGCGCGACAGCAGGTCGATGGCCACCCGACCGGAGTCGAGGTTGTCCATCTGGTCGGAATTCGTGCTGAAGCCCTGCCGCGCCAGGAGATAGGTGGCCGCCCCGGCCAGCGTCACGAGCAGCCCCGCCGCCAGCGCCACCATCAACTCCACCAGCGTCAGACCCCGCACGGCGCGGCGTCCGCCCCGCAGCCGGACGAGTCGGGGCGCGCTCATGGCTGGAACCACAGTGTCACGCACTGCACATAGCCCGGGGCCGTCGGCGGACAGTTCAGCGTGCGCTGGGCCCCGCTCATCTCCTTTTCGGCCCACATCACGGTGACCGCATAGGGCGCGCCGTCGACATTCGTCACCCGCGTGACGTTGCCGCGCCCGCCGGGCATCGTCTGGGACAGGCTGGTGAGCCAGCCGTGGAGGTGGTTCTTCGCCAGATCCTGCGCCGAGCAACTCGTGGTGCAGGCCGGGATCGTCCCCATGTCGATCATCGCCTGGGGCACGTTGGCGTACTGGATTTCGAACAGGTAGGAGCCGGCGGCCGCGCCGGCGACATTCGCCCGCATGCGCTCGATGAGGGCCGAGGCCTGCTGCACGGCCGTGGCCCGCTGCTGCGAGACCTGCCCGAACTTCATGGACTGCATCTGCACGCCGGCCGCCCCCACCAGGGCCACGCTCAGCACGACGATAGCCACCAGCACCTCCACGAGCGAGGCGCCGCGCTCATGCCGCACCGGCCTGGCCGCGGGGTGCGCGCGCAAAGGCTTCACAACGTGCGGCATCGCGTGAAACGCCCGTCTGCGTCGAGCACCGGCTTGGAGACGGCCTGCACGCCGCTGCGCAGCACGCACACGTACTGGTTCTCGTTTTCCGAGCCCGATCGGCTGTGGCTGATCGTGAAGCGCATGCCCGCTTCGTCCCCGTGCAGCATGCCGTTGGGCGCGTACAGCACGAACGTCAGCGAGCTCTTCAACGCCACGGTCAGGTTGCTGTCCATCGGTGGCATGACATACACCACCGGCTCGCCGTTGTCCCGCGCGCCGTTGCCGTTGGCATCGGCGAAGACGATCGCCCCGGCCGTCCAGTTGCTGCTGCAGGTGGCGGTGGACGGATCGGCCGTGCCGCTGGAGGCGCACACCGTGTAGGGCGTGCCCGGCAGGTTCGAGCGCGAGGCTTCGAAGCGGGCCCGGTTCACGGCCGTGACGAGTTCGGAGGAGGCCGAGGACAGCATCGAGCGCCGCACCGTGTCGGTCATGGCGGGTACGGCCATCCCCAGCACGACGGCGCTGATCGACATCGTCACCAGCAACTCGATGGTCGTGAAGCCGCCGGCATGCCGCCAGGCGGACCGCAACCGTCCTGGAACCCACCCGCTCAAGGCGTGCACTCCCCCACGCGCCGTCCGTGCACGTAGACCACGCCCGGCTGCGGCGAGCGGCTGAGCACATGGTCCAGGCGGGTCGTGAACTGCCGGCCATCGGGCTGGGAAACGGTCCCGCGCACGCGTTTGCCATCCGGGCAGGTGAGCTCCAGCACGAGCGTGGCCGCGCCCGTGCGCCGCACGGCCGAAGTCCGGCAGTTTCCATCGCCGGGAGCCTCGCCCACCAGCAGCGTCGGATCCTTCGCGCCCTGGCCGCTCACGCACAACTCCAGAGTCGGCGCCGAGGTCGGCAGCCGCTCGGAGCCGGCGCGCCAGAGCCGCCACTGCCCGGGCTCGACGCCCTGCGCCAGGACCGCCGCCGGCGCGGCGAGGCCGGCGGCCAGGGCCGCCACGCGCAGGGCGAGCGTCATGGGCGTCCCGAGCGCCGCGCGTGCGCGCCACACCGAGAGCGCTCGGCGTGGCAGGCAGCAGGTGACGACGGATCGTGCGGACATCATGGACAGGTGCGATCGTAATGGCGCAGGGCAGACCGGAGCCGGCCCGGCTCGTCCTCGTTTTCGGCCGCCGGACCCGGATCTTGAGGGCCCGGGATTCCTCACGGCGGATGAAGCGCGCATAGTGCCCAAATCCGGTGCCCCGGGCAACGCCCGAGGACCGCCGCAAACGGGCATTGGACCCTTTCAGGGCTTCAGATTCACGAATTCCTGCATCGCTTGCAATTGGTTACAGGCTGCGCAGGGGCTGCGGTCGTCCGTCGCCGCCATCGGTCGGGCCGCAGGCGGCTCGGCGGGGGGAGGGGGTTACGGCTTCACCGATTCAGGGCCTTGAGCGCCAGCTTGATGCCCTCGCTCACGCCGACCTGGGCCGGCAGGGCCTTCAGGGCGGCGCGCGCATCGCGGTCGCTGTAGCCCAGCGCCACCAGCGCCTGCACGATGTCGGCCTGCGCATCGTCCTGGGGGGCGATCGAGGACGGTGCCAGGTCGGTGCCGATGCGTCCCTTGAGTTCCAGCAGCAGCCGCTCGGCCGTCTTGCGGCCGATGCCCGGCACCTTGACGAGGCGGGCTGCGTCCTGCTGGGCGATGGCCTGGGTGAGTTCGTCCACGCTCAGCCCGGAGAGGATGGACAGCGCCGTGCGCGGGCCCACCCCGCTGATCTTCACGAGCTCCCGGAAAGTCCCGCGCTCCGCGGGCGTGAGGAAGCCGAAGAGTTGCTGTGCGTCCTCGCGCACCACGAAGTGCGTCAGGAGGGTGACCTGCGCGCCGACGGCCGGCAGGTTGTAGAACGTGCTCATCGGCACGTCGATCTCGTAGCCGACGCCGTGAGCGTCCACGAGGACCTGCGGCGGGGACTTTTGCGCCAGGGTACCGGTGATGCGTCCGATCATGGCCGCATTGTGCGGCCTGCGCCCCGTGCGCGCGCTCCAACAGGTGGGCCGAGAGCCCGCCCGCGCCTCAGCCGAACAGGCCCATGCGCTGGGCTTCCAGCGCGGCCTCGGCGCGAGAACTCACGTTGAGCTTGCGGTAGATCTGCTTGACGTAGTCGGCAATGGTGTGACGCGACA
>JBMOGN010000252.1:0-4388 GCA_049318345.1 Rubrivivax sp.
CCCATGATGTTGCGCACCATGTGGTGCAGGAAGGCGCTGGCCTCGAAATCGAAGCGCCAGTAGGCGCCGCGGCGGGCGATGTCCAGGGCGCGCAGCGTCTTCACCGGCGACTTCGCCTGGCACTGGGCCGCGCGGAAGGCGCTGAAGTCGTGCTCGCCGATCAGGTGCGCGGCCGCCTCGCGCATCGCCTGGGCATCCAGGGGGCGGAAGACCCAGCCGCAGCGGCCGCTTTCCAGTGCCGGGCGAACGGCCGACTCCAGCAGCACGTAGCGGTAGCGCCGCCCGAGCGCGGAATTGCGGGCGTGGAAGCCCGCTTCCACCGGCTGGCACCACTGCACCGCGATGTCCGGTGGCAGGAAGCGGTTGGTGCCGCGCACCCAGGAGAAGGGCTCGCGCGAGACCGGCGCGTCCAGGTGCACCACCTGGTTGCAGGCGTGCACCCCGGCATCGGTGCGCCCCGCGCAGACCGTGCCCACCGGCGCGCCAACGAAGGCCGCCAGCGCCGCTTCGAGGTGGTCCTGCACCGTGCGGCCGCAGGGCTGGGATTGCCAGCCCAGGTAGCGGGTGCCCTCGTAAGCGATCCCCAGGGCCAGCCGTGACGGCGGCCCGGGGGCGGCAGGCTCAGCCAAGCGTGCCGAGCAGCGCCTGCGCCCGCGCCTTCAGCGGGCCGTCGGCCTGCTCGACGACTTCGAGCAGCAGTTCGCGCGCACCCTCCCGGTCGCCGATCTGCTGGAACTCCTCGGCCAGTTCGATCTTGCGCTCCAGCGGCGTGGCGGCCTCGATGCTCGAAGGGGTGTCGGGCAGCTGGAAGTCGCTCGTCTGGGAAGGCGGCGCAGATTCGCCACTCGGCCCGGCCGCACCCCAGTCGGAGGGCAACCCGGTGGAAGGCGGCGGCACACCGGCAGGCGCCGCAGGAGGCGGCCCGGGCAGGGGCGCCGGCGTGCTGTCCAGGTCGAGCGAGACGGAGCCGAAGTCGAAGTCCAGCGGCTGCAGGGTCTGCGGGCCGGCGTCAGGTTGAGCCGCCTGGGCCGCGCTCGGCGCCGGGGGCGGCAACTCGGGCGGCTCGCCCAGGTCCAGGTCGAGCACGGAGTCGCCCGGCGTGGCCGCCACGGCCACGGTGGCCGTGGCATCGGGACCGGTGCTGTCGTCGAAGCGCGACGGCCCCGGCTGGGGCTGGGTACCGTCGCCCCGGGCCTCGTCCAGGCTGGCGGCGGCGTCCTCGCCGATGAGGGCCGGGTCGGGCCGGCCACCGGGCTGGTACAGGCTGTTCTGCGGGTCCAGCGACAGGCCGAGCTCCTGGGCCTTGACCCACTCCTCGCCCTCGCCGCGCGTGGCCGCGTACAGGCGCGCGGCCAGTACTTCGAAGCTGCGCGAATCGCGCCGCTTGGCGTACACCTCGAGCAGCTTGGACATGATGGCCAGGCGCTCGGGGTTGGCGCGCATGGCCTCCTTCAGGATCTCCTCGGCCTGCAGGTCGCGCCCGTAGGCGAGGTAGACATCCGCCTCGGCCACCGGATCGACATCGCCGATGGCGTCGAGCTGGCTCAGCGAGTACCCCATCGAGGAACCCGACAGACCGGCCTTGGACATGCCGTCCTGGGTGTCCACCCGCCCGCCGCCGGTGCCGCCGAAGAAGGAGTCGGGCTGGACGCGGCTCTCGGCGAAGGACGAGCTGTCGCCGCCCTTGCCCTTGCGGCCCAGGCGCCCGCGCATGCGCCACGCTCCCCCTCCGAGCAGCAGCGCCAGGATGGCCACCGCGCCGGGCATGAGGTACGGGTTGTCCTCGGTGAGCGAGTCGAGCAGGCTGGGCTCGGCCACCGGGGGCGGCGGGGCCGGGCGCCGCAGGGCCTCGGCATTGATGGCCGCAGGCGAACGCGGGGCCGAGGCAGGCGCCGCCGCCACGGCCGGCTCGGAAGCGGCCGCCAGCGGGGCGGGAGCAGGGGCCGAGGCCGCGCCGGGCTGCGCGACGGCCGAGGCTGCAGGGGCCGGGGTCGCCGCCGTCGCGGGCGGTGCCGCGGGAGCAGGCGCCGGGGCCGGTACAGGAGCCGGGGCCGGAGCCGGCGCAGGAGTGGGCGCGGGTGCGGGCGCAGGAGCCGGCGCGGGCGCAGCCGCCTTGGACGGGGTGGCGGCAGGCGCTGGCGCAGGAGCGGGCGCTGGAGGCAGCGGGGCCGCCACGCCGGCCCCCTTGCCTGCGCCGCCCGGCGCGGCCGCGCCCGGCCGGGGCGCGACACCGGCCGCGGCCGACGCCGCGGCCTGCAGCTTCTTCAGCTCCTCGAGGTTGCGGGAGAGCTCGGCCACGCGCGTGGCCGACTCGCGGGCCGCTGCATCGCGGGAAATCTTGGACTCATCGGCCCCGGGCTTGACGGCCCCCTGGGAAAGCTTGAGCTTGTCGCCCCCGGGCGCGGCGGCTTCCTTGCGGTCGCTCACGGCCGCTTCCACCTTGCCGGCAGCCTGGCGCGTGGGCGCAGCAGCCGCCTCGGGCACGCTGCCGGCCAGGCGGCTGCGGTAGGCCGCGAAATCGGCGCTCTGGGCCTGGATCACCCCCCGCGCCTCGCCGGCCTGGATGCGGGCGATCTCTTCGGCCGCTGGCACGTTGAGGACAACGCCGGACTTCAGCCGGTTCATGTTGTCGCCGAAGAAGGCGTCGGGGTTGGCGCGGAACAGCGCCACGAGCATCTGGTCGAGCGACAGCCCCGGGCTGCGCACCTGCTGGGCCAGGCCGCTGAGGGTGTCGCCCGGCTTCACGCGCAGCGTGCTGGCCGGTGCGCCGCCTTCGGCAGGCCGGGCGGCCGCGCGCGCCGGCGCCGGAGCGGGTACCGGCGTTGGCGCGGCGGCGGGCGCCGTGCGCGCAGCCGGTGCCGCGGCGGGCGCCGGAGCAGCCGACGGGGATGCCGTGGGAGCCGGCGGCTGCGGCGCCACCGCAGCCGTGGAAGCCGCAGGCGAGCCGCCGGCGTCGGCCGGCGCGGGGGTGGGCGCCACCGCCACGGTCGTGGCCGGCGCCGGGGCCTGCGCGGAGGCCGGCGGGTCCACCAGAAGCGTGTATTCGCGCACCAGGCGGCCGGCGGCCCAGGTGAGCTCGACGATCACGTCGAGGAAGGGCTCCTGCACCGAACGGTTGCTGGAGACCCGGATGAAGGGGCGTCCGTCCGGGCGGCGCTGCAGCGAGACTTCCGTGGCCGGCAGGATCGGGTGGTAGTCCACGCCCGCGGCCCGGTAGGCTTCGGTCGAGGCGATTCGCAGGCTCAGCGAGGAGGCCTCCTCGGGCGTGAGGCTCGTGACCTCGATCTCGGCACGCAGGGCCTCGCCCAGGGCGGACTGCACGGTGACGCGCCCCAGGCCCAGGGCCCAGGCGTCGCCCATGATCGCCAGCATGGAGGCCAGCGCCAGCGCCCCGAGTCGACGGGGTGCAACCTTTGCAGCGCGAAGTTTCAAGCGCACTCCCCTTGCCAAGCGACGGGCGTCCTGTTCACGAAGTCGCAAGGATATCGGTTTCCCGGGCGTTTCAGAAGGCAAGAAAGCCCGATTCAGGCCTGCATCAGGATGCGCAGCATGCGGCGCAGCGGCTCGGCCGCCCCCCACAGCAGCTGGTCCCCGATGGTGAAGGCGCCCAGGTAGGTCGGGCCCAGGGAGAGCTTGCGCAGCCGCCCCACGGGGATCGACATCGTGCCCGTGACGCTCACCGGCGTGAGGCCCTGCACGGTGGCCTCGCGCGTGTTGGGGATCACCTTCACCCACTCGTTGTCGGCGGCGATCAGGGCCTCGATGTCGGCCAGGGGCACGTCGCGCCTGAGCTTGATGGTCAGGGCCTGGCTGTGGCAGCGCATGGCGCCCACGCGCACGCAGATCGAGTCGATGGGCACGGGGGCCGCGGGGAAGCCGGGGCCGCGGCCCAGGATCTTGTTCGTCTCGGCCCCGCCCTTCCACTCCTCCAGGCTGGTGCCGTCGCCGCGGTCGGCGTCGATCCACGGAATCAGGCTGCCGGCCAGCGGCACCATGAAGTTGCGCGTCTCCTCTGCCGACAGCCCGCGCTGCGTGGCGACCACCTGGCGGTCGATGTCCAGGATGGCGCTGGCCGGGTCGTCGAGCTTGTCGCGCACGGCCGCGTTCAGCGTGCCCATCTGGGTGAGCAGCTCGCGCATGTGCTGCGCGCCGCCGCCCGAGGCCGCCTGGTAGGTGGTGGCCGTCATCCACTCCACGAGGTCGGCCTTGTACAGGGCCCCCACGCCCATGAGCATGCAGCTCACGGTGCAGTTGCCGCCGATGTAGTCCTTCACGCCGCGCGCAAGGGCGTCGCGGATGACGTTCAGGTTCACCGGGTCGAGCACGATCACCGCGTCGTCGTTCATGCGCAGCGTCTTGGCCGCGTCGATCCAGTAGCCCTTCCAGCC
>JBMOGN010000253.1:0-4353 GCA_049318345.1 Rubrivivax sp.
ACACCGCCCCGGTGGCCGTCGACATCGACTTCGATCAGCACGGGAACCGGCTCGGGAACCGGCTCTTTCAGGGCCTGCTCGGTCAGCGCCCGGGCTGCGGCCATCGAGTCGACCACCACCTGCAACTGGCAGCCCCGGCGTCGAAGGTCCAGCGCGGGCGCCACCTTCTGTGGCGCCAGCGACACGGCGTACAGGATGTCCTGGAAGCCGGCCTGGAAGAACTGCTCGGCCTCCTTCAGCGTCGACACGGTGATGCCCCGTGCCCCGGCGGCCAGCTGCCTTCGGGCCACTTCCACGCACTTGCTCGTCTTGACATGCGGCCTGAAGCTCACGCCCAGGCTGTCCATGCGCGACTGCATGCGCGCGATGTTGCGCGCCAGGCGCGCGTCTTCGATCAGCGCTGCGGGCGTGGCCAGCTCGTCGATGCGCATGGGCTCGGTCCGGATGCTCGCTGTGGGCCTTGAGTGACGACACTTTACCCTTCAGGCTCAAGCGGCCTGTGCGCCCGGCCCGCAGACATCCACGGCTCTGGCCACCCCCAGCACCTGCCCCTCACGAACCTGCACCACCCGTTGCGCACCTGCAATCGTCTCGGGGCGGTGTGCAATGACGAGTCGGGTCAGGCGCATCTCGCCGAGATGGGCGGTCACCTTGCGCTCGTTGTGGAGGTCGAGGTGGCTGGTGGCTTCATCCAGCGCCAGCACCCGGGGCTTCTTGTACAGCGCGCGGGCCAGCAGCAGACGCTGCTTCTGGCCGCCCGACAGGCCTGTTCCGAGATCTCCCACCAGGGTCTGGTAACCCATGGGCATGCGCACCACATCCTCGTGCAGCATGGCGAGGCTCGCACAGGCCTCGATTCGGGACATGTCGGGGCGCAAGTCAAAGAATGCGATGTTGTCGGCAAGGCTTCCTGACATCAAGGCGTCTTCCTGCATGACGGTACCGATCTGGCGCCTGAAATTCCCGATGCCGACCTGGCGAACGGGTACCCCACCGTACAGCACCTCACCCTCGACGGGCTGCAGAAGGCCCAGTGCAATCTTGAGCAGCGTAGTCTTGCCGGCACCACTTGGGCCGGTGACGGCCACCGACTCGCCCGGCTCGATTCGCAGGTTGGCGTGGCGCAGCACCCAGGGCTCACCGTCCCCGTAGCGGTAGCTCACGTTGCGCAGCTCGATCGACGGCCTCAGGTGGGCGAGGTCGCTTTCGGGCACATCGTCCCGCTCTGGAGGCTCCAGCGCGATGTCGGCCAGGCGCTCGGCGTGCAGGCTCAGCATCCGCAACTCCACGCCGAAGTCGATCAGTCGCGACACCCGCCCGGTGAACTGACCCTTGTACGCCATGAAGGCGAACAGCATGCCTACCGTGAACACGGGCCCTGCACCGTGCTGGGCCTGCAGGATTTGCTGGCTGGCCATCCACAACACGAGCAGGTTCTCCACACCGAAGATGAAGGTGTTGCCAGTGCTGAAGGCTATTCCCATGCGGGCGGTTCGAAGGTCGCGGTTCTGGACCTCGACGACGAGGTTCTGCCAGCGCGCCCGTCGGTCTTCTTCGCGCCCGAAAAGCTTGAGTGGAGTCATCGCGCGCAAGGTCTCCAGGAAGTGCGTGGACTCCTTGGACGCCATCACGAGTCGCTCTGCCGCTGCGTCACGGAAGGGCCGGTACATGGCCCACCGCAGCATCCCGTAGGCGCACACCGCCGCCACCACCAACCCAGCGAGCCTGGGCGAGTAGAGCATCATCATCACGAGCGCTGCCACGCCCATGAGGCCGTCCAGGATCGCCTCCACCGCCGCCGTCGTGAGCGTGCCCTGGATGGCGCTTACGGAGCCGAAGCGAGATGTGATGTCGCCGAGATGTCGCCGCTCGAAGTACGACACGGGCAATCGCACGAGGTGCGCGAACATGTTGCCCATCCACTGCAGCGAGAGGTTCTGGCCGAGGATCATCACCATCCACGACCGCGCCAGGCCGATGGCTGTCTGGCACATCATCAGCAGGCCGAAGCCCAGTACCACCACGGTAAGCAGCTCGCGGTCGCCACTGACCAGCACGTCGTCGACGACGAGCTGACTGGCCTGCGGCATGGCAATGGCGAAGAGTTCGAGCACCAGGGCCACCGTGAAGATTTGGGCCAGTGAGCGCTTCAGGCCGCGCACCCGACCTGTGAGGCTGCTGAGCTTCAGGCGCGGAGCGAGCCGCTTGGGCTCGAAGGCCGCTGTGGGCGTCAGTTCCAGCGCCACGCCGGTGAAGTGGCTGGAGGCTTCCTGCAGACTCAGCCGACGCTCCCCCACGGCGGGGTCGAGGATCACGATATGCGTGCGGCTGGTCTTGACGAGCACGACAAAGTGGTTGAGGTCCCAGTGCAGGATGCTGGGGCGTGCCAGGTCACGCAGCTCCTCGAGCTCCAGGCGCAACGCACGCCCTGCCAGGCCCATCGAACTCGCGCAGGTCATCAGGTGCCCGAGGTTGGCTCCCTTCAGGCTGAGTGGGAAACGCCGACGCAGGTCAGCCAGGTCCGTGACAAGGCCATGCGCTGCGGCCACCATCACGAGACAGGCGAGACCGCACTCGGCGGCCTCGGACTGCAACACGAGCCGGGTCAATTACGGACCTCTCGGTCGGCGAGGCCCTTACCCTCTCGCGGTCGGGAGCCCCAGATCGACAGCAGCGGCTCGAGCACCCACTCCCAGATCGCCCGCTCGCCCTGCCGAATCTGCGCCTCCAGGCTCATGCCGGCCTTCAGGGGCTGCTCCTTGCCGTAGGTCATGATCGACTGGCTGGGCAGCTCCACCGAGATGCGATACAGCGGCTCCTGGCTCTGCGTGGCGGCGAGCAGGGCCTGCGCACGGCCGGTCGGGAGGTCCTGTGGATTGACCGGTGTGCGGCTCACGCCCGATACCCGCCCCGCGTGCATGCCGAATTTCTGGTACGGATAGGCTGCATAGCGCAGCCAGACCTCCTGTCCAGCCTCCACGAAGCCCGCCATGCGGCTGGGTGCGTACAGGTGGGCGGTCAACCGCGCGGCTGCCGGGTCGGCTGGCAGCAGACTCACCAACGCAGCGCCCGGGTTGACAGACTGCCCCATCGCTGCCGCCAGTGCCGAGACTCGGCCCGCCCGGGGCGCCGTCAGGAGCCAGCCCGAGCGCGCCTGAAGCTCACTGCCCTCCTGCTCGAGGCCGGCAAGCTGACGCTCGAGTTGTGCGCGTGCTGAGGCGAACTGCATCTGCGTGGTCTGGAGTTCCGCCTGCACGGAGGCCCTTTCACGCGCCGTGGCCTCGAGCTGCCGCGCGGCATTGCGCTCGCGCAGTTGCAGGTCGATCAGCTCCTCGTGGCGTTGCTGTGCCTGCAGCGCGGGCACGAAGCCCTGCGCCGCGAGCTCGTCGAAGCGCGTCGCGGTGGCCGAGGCGAGCCGCACCCGTTGCCGCACAGCCTCCCGCTCGCCCTGGAGTTGCGCGAGATCGAGCTGAAGGCTGCGTATGCGGTCCGCCAAGGCGGTGGACCGATGCTGAACTTGCTGGTCTGCCAAGCGCAGCTCTGCCTGCAGGCTCAGGCGGCGCTGTGCGATCGACTCCGCTTGCAGGCGCCCCAGCTCGCCCGAGGCAAGCTGCCGCTCGGCAGCTATGCGAACCAGGGGTTGACCGGCCTGAACCGCATCTCCTTCGCGCACCATCACCTCTGCCACGATGCCTGGCTGCGGACTGCTCACGTCCATCACTCCCCCCTCGGGGACGAGGGCGCCGGGCAGCGTCACCTTGCGCGTGTACTGGCCCCACACCGAGTACGACACCAGCGCCACGGCCATCGCCAGCGTCGCGGCCGTGGCCAGCCGGAAGCTGAGGGGCCGGCCGATGCGGATCGTTCCCAGCCACTGTGTGTCCCGCGCGCGAAGCGCTTCCTCCCTGAAGAGCCGGGGGGCCAGTTGCGGCAATGTGCCGCAAGGGTGGGACAGCGGATCGGGCACGAAGGGCTCCTTGCCAGGTGAGGCGACATCGCCCGCAGCCGCCGGCAGCGCCGGGCGGCTGCGGGGCGCTGCTCACCAGACGATGCCGTGGTGGCCCAGCCAGGTGCCGACCTTGTCGGCGAGGTTCTGGACAGGCGCTGAGTTGCCGATGGCGTCGCCCACGAGGTAGCCGCCTGTGGCCACCGCAGCGACGGCGGTCACTGGCACCACGCCGATGCCCACCACCGTTCCACCGGTCACACCGGTCGCGGCATTCGCGCCGCCGAAGCCTGTGCAGACGAGGGCGCCGCCGACCAGCGCCTGACCCCAATCCGCCCCACCGGCGACGGAAGTTTGTTCCTGCATGTCGAGTGTTCTCATGTCGATGTCTCCTTACCAAACGATGC
>JBMOGN010000254.1:0-4291 GCA_049318345.1 Rubrivivax sp.
CCGAGCCGGGCTCGCTGTAGCCCTGGCTCCACCACACCTCGCCGCTGGCGATGCCCGGCAGGAAGCGCTGCTGCTGCGCCGGGGTGCCGAAGGCCATGATGACCGGGGCCACCATCACCGGGCCGAAGGGCACGACGCGCGGGGCGCCGGCGAGCGCGCACTCCTCCTCGAACAGGTGGCGCTGCACGGCGTTCCAGCCCGGCCCGCCGAATTCCTTCGGCCAGCCCCAGCCGAGCCAGCCCTGGCGGCCCAGGATCTTGGCCCAGCGCTGCATGTCCTCGCGCGTCAGGCGCAGCGCGTGGTGCACCTTGTGGCTGAGCTCGGGGGGCAGATTGGCGGCCACCCACTCGCGGATGGTGCGGCGGAAGTCGAGCTCTTCCGCGGTGAAGTTCAGGTCCATGGGAACGGGTCTCCGGGTCGCGCGGCGCATGGGGCGCTGCGGCTGCAGCCCGCGTTTTAGCACGACCGTTCGATTTCTCCGGCTGCCCGAGCCGCCTGGTCTCGAGCCTGCCGATAATGCAGCCCGATGTCCGACCCTTCCCCCGCCGGCCCGCCCGGGCCCGGCTACGGCGCGACGGTCGCCGCCCTGTCGGTGGCGCAAATCCTCGCCTGGGCCGCCCTGTACTACGGCTTCACCTCCTTCGTGCTGCCGATGATGAGCGAGCTCGGCTGGAGCAAGCCGGTGCTCATGGGCGCCTTCACGCTCGGGCTGGCGGTGTGCGGCCTGGCGACCTACGCCGTGGGCACCCGCATCGACCGCGGGCAGGGGCGGGCGCTGATGACCGGCGGCTCGCTGCTGGCGGCTGCCGGCTTTGCGCTGTGGGCGCTGGTGCGCGAGCCCTGGATGCTCTACGCGGCCTGGGTGCTGATGGGCGCGGCCATGGCCATGACGCTGTACGAGCCGGCCTTTGCCATCCTCACGCGCCGCTTTCCGCTGCGCTATCGCCAGGGCATCACCACGCTCACGCTCGTGGCGGGATTCGCCAGCACGCTCTCGTTCCCCGCCATGGCCGCGCTCATCGCCGCGCTGGGCTGGCGCGGGGCGCTCGGGGTGGTGGCGGCGGTGTTCCTGCTGGTGGTGGCGCCGCTGAACGCCTGGGCGCTGCGTGGCCCGGCCATGGGCCGCGCGCCGGCCGCGGCCGACGAGGTGGCCGACGCCACGCTGCACGAGGCCCTGCGCACGCGGGCCTTCTGGATGCTCACCACGGCCTTCACGCTCGATGCCTTCGTGATGGCCGGGCTGTGGGCGCACATCATCCCGATCTTCGCGGCCCGCGGAGCGAGCGAGGTGCAGGCGCTGGCGGTGCTGGTGTGGATCGGGCCGGCGCAGGTGGCCGGCCGCGTGGTCTACGCCTGGCTGGGCCAGGGCTGGCCGCTGCGGCGCCTGGGCATGCTCGTGCTCGGCGGGCTGGCGCTGTCGATGCTGCTGCTGGCCACGGCCACGCACCTGACAGCGTGGTTCGTCTTCGCCGCCGTCTACGGGGTGAGCGCGGGCCTGTTCACCATCGTGCGCGGGGCGCTGGTCCCGCTGTACTTCGGCCGCGCCCACATCGGCCGCATCGGCGGGGCGATGTCCAGCGTGGGCCTCGTCTCCCGCGCGGCCGCGCCGGTGGCGCTCGCGTGGCTTCTGCTGGTGCTGCCCGGCTACCGCGAGGTGATGCTCGCGCTGGCCGCGCTCGGGCTGGCGGCGGTCGTCGCCTTCGTGCTCGCCGGGCGCCCGGCGGCCGACCGTTGAGGCGGCCTCGCGCCTGCGGCCGCGCCCGCGCCGGGGGCCCCGTCAGTCGCGGAAGTTGGTGAAGGACAGCGGCAGCTCGGTCATCGTGGCCTTCAGCAGCCGGATGGCGGCCTGCAGGTCGTCGCGCTTGGTGCCGCTCACGCGCACCACGTCGCCCTGGATCTGCGCCTGCACCTTCAGCTTGCTCTGCTTGACCGCGCCCTGGATCTTCTTCGCGTTGTCGCTGTCGATGCCGGTCTTCACCGCCACCGCCTGCTTGACCTTGTCGCCTCCGATCTTCTCGATCTTGGCGCTGAAGTCCAGGAAGCGCACGTCCACGCCGCGCTTGGCCAGCTTGGCCACGAACACCTCGCGCACCTGGCCGATCTGGAAGTCGCTGTCGCCGTAGAGCGTGAGCTCGCGCGCGGCGCCCTTGTCCGCGAGCTCCAGCCGGGCGCTGGAACCCTTGAAATCGAAGCGCGTGGCGATCTCCTTGCTCGCCTGGTCGGTGGCATTGCGCAGCTCCACCAGGTTGGGTTCGAGCACGGCATCGAAACTCGGCATGGGCAGTCCCTCGAAAGGAGGCGAAAATTCTCGCATGGTCGACCCTGCCCCGCTCCCCGTGGAGTCGCGCGTGAACCTGCGCGCGCTCAACACCTTCGGCCTGCCGGCGCTGGCCGGACAGCTCGTGCGCGTGGCCAGCGAGGCCGACGTGCGCCGCGTGGTGGACGACCGCGTGCTCGGCCCGGTGCCGAAGTTCATCCTCGGCGGGGGCAGCAACGTCGTCTTCACGCGCGACGTCCCCGGGCTCGTGCTGAAGGTGGAGGTGCGCGGGCGCCGGCTCGTCCAGGCGCACGACGACGCCTGGATCGTCGAGGTGGGCGCGGGCGAGAACTGGCACGAGACCGTTGCCTGGAGCCTCGAGCAGGGCTGGCCGGGCCTGGAGAACCTGGCGCTCATCCCCGGCACGGTGGGGGCCGCGCCGGTGCAGAACATCGGCGCCTACGGGGTGGAGCTGGCAGAGCGCTTCGAGTCGCTGGATGCGGTGGACCTGATGAGCGGGCGCACCGTCACGCTGGACCGCGCGGCCTGCCGCTTCGGCTACCGCGACAGCGTCTTCAAGCAGCACCTGGCCGGCCGCAGCGTCATCACGCGCGTGCGGCTGCGCCTGCCGCGCCCCTGGCAGCCCCTCATCGGCTACCTGGACCTGGAACGCAAGGTGGCCGAGACCGGCATCACCGCGCCCGACGCGCTCACCGTCTTCGACTGGGTGTGCGCCATCCGCCGCGCCAAGCTGCCCGACCCCGCGCTCATCGGCAACGTGGGCAGCTTCTTCAAGAACCCGGTGGTCAGCGCCGAGCAGTGCCGCGACATCATCGACCGCGACCCCGAGGTGGTGCACTACCCGCTGCCCGACGGCAGCGTGAAGCTGGCCGCCGGCTGGCTTATCGACGCCTGTGGCTGGAAGGGCAAGAGCGTGGGCGGCGCGGCCGTGTACGACCGCCAGGCCCTCGTGCTCGTGAACCGCGGCGCGGCCACGGGCGGGGAGGTGGTGACGCTGGCGCGCGCCATCCAGGAGAGCGTCTACGGCCGCTTCGGCATCCGGCTGGAGCCCGAGCCCGTGGTGGTCTGAGCCTCCATCCGGATCGCGCCGAAGGGGCACCTGAGCTCGCACAGCGAGCAGCCCGTGCAGCCGCCGGCATCGTGCAGTTCGGCCACCTTCTCCCAGCGCACCGGCTCCAGGTGGAGCACATGAGGCGGGCAGGCGGCCACGCATCGCCCGCAGCCGGTGCAGCGTGCCGGGTCGATGCGCGGCAGCCGCGGGGCAACTCCGCATGGCCGGGGGCGCAGGCTTGCGGTCATACTGCCCGCAGACTACTGCAGATTCCGCTGTGAACGACCGCCCGCACCATGCCCACTGGCCGCCGCGCCTGCCGCGCGAGCTCGTCGTGCCCGACACCACCCTGTGGTTCAACCTCGAGGTGGCCGCAGCCCGCTACCCTGACAAGACGGCCTACCTCTTCCTCGGCCGGCCGCTGACCTGGCGGGCGCTGCACGAGCAGGCGCTGGCCCTGGCCGGGTGGCTGCAGGCGCAGGGCGTGCGCAAGGGCGACCGCGTGCCGGTGTTCCTGCAGAACTGCCCGCAATACGTGGTGGCGGTGTATGCCGTGCTGCGCGCCGATGCGGTGGTGGTGCCGGTCAACCCGATGAACCGGGCCGACGAGTTCGGCCACTACATCACCGACCCCGACGCCCGGGTGGTGATCACCTCGGCCGATCTGGCGCCCATCGTGGCGGCTGCCGACGCTGCGCTGTCCGGCGGCCCGCGTCTGGCGCACCTGCTCGTCACCCGCTACGCCGATGCGCTGCCCGGGGAGGTGGACCCCGGCGAGGCGCCTGCTGCCGCGGTGCTGGAATGGCTGCGCGCCGACCCGCCCCCGCCAGAAGGCACGGCGCGCGTCACGCGCTGGCCCGAGGCGCTCGCCGCCGGCTGCGCGCCGGGGCCGCACACGGCCCGGCCCGACGACCTGGCCCTGCTGCCCTACACCTCGGGCACCACCGGCCTGCCCAAGGGCT
>JBMOGN010000255.1:0-4239 GCA_049318345.1 Rubrivivax sp.
GACGATGGCCGCTGCCTCGCGCATGTCTTCGATGCGGCTGTTGGTGCATGAGCCGATGAACACTTTGTCGACAAACACGTCGTTCAAGGCTTTGCCGGGCTGTAAGCCCATATAGGCCAGTGCGCGCTCGATGGCGTCGCGTTTGTTCGCGTCTTTTTCTTTGTCGGGGTCAGGCACGCTATCCAACACAGACAGGACCATTTCGGGTGAGGTGCCCCAGGTCACTTGCGGGGCGATTTGCTCGGCGTCGAGTTTGACCACGGCATCGAAGTGCGCATCAGTATCTGAATGCAAGGTCTGCCAGTAAGCCACAGCCTGGTCCCACTCCACACCGCCTACAAACTTGCCGCTTGCGCGGTCGGTGCCGGGCGCCATGGGGCGGCCTTTCACATACGCAATAGTTTTTTCGTCAACAGCGACTAAGCCTGCGCGTGCACCGGCTTCGATGGCCATGTTGCACAGGGTCATGCGGCCCTCCATGCTGAGCGCGCGAATCGCTGAGCCGCCGAACTCGATGGTGTAGCCAGTGCCACCAGCTGTGCCAATCTTGCCGATGATGGCCAGCACAATGTCCTTGGCGGTGATGCCTTTGGCCGCTTGCCCGTCGACCTGCACCAGCATGTTCTTGGCCTTCTTTGCGAGCAGGGTCTGCGTTGCCAGCACGTGCTCGACCTCAGAGGTGCCGATCCCGTGAGCGAGCGCGCCAAACGCTCCGTGTGTGGACGTGTGCGAGTCGCCGCACACGACCGTCATGCCGGGCAGTGTGGCGCCGTTCTCTGGGCCGATGACGTGCACGATGCCCTGTCGCTTGGACATGAAGGGGAAGTAGGCCGCAGCACCGAACTCTCGCATGTTGTCGTCAAGCGTTGTGATCTGTGCCTTGCTCACGGGGTCGGTGATGCCGTCGTAACCGAGCTCCCAGCCGGTGGTCGGGGTGCTGTGGTCGGCAGTCGCGACGACCGAGCTGACCCTCCAGACGGGCCGCTTGGCCACACGAAGGCCCTCGAATGCCTGCGGGCTGGTGACCTCGTGTACCAGGTGGCGGTCGATGTACAGCACCGAGGTGCCGTCCTCTTCGGTGTGGACGACGTGCTCGTCCCACAGCTTGTCGTACAGGGTGCGTGCGGTCATGGCAGGGTTCTCGCTGAGGGTGGCATTGTCGCCGAGCGCGGCGGGCCGGGTGGTCTCAGCCCAGCGCGGCCACCACCTCGGGTGGGGCCTGCACGAGCTCGATGAGGACGCCCTCGCCGCCGAGCGGGAACTCCTCGTTGCCCTTGGGGTGGACGAAGCAGATGTCGTGGCCCGCGGCCCCCTTGCGGATGCCGCCCGGGGCGAAGCGCACGCCGTGGGCGGTCATCCATTCCACCGCGCGCGGCAGGTCGTCCACCCACAGCCCCACATGGTTCAGCGGCGTGGCGTGCACCGCCGGCTTCTTCTCGGGGTCCAGCGGCTGCATGAGGTCGACTTCCACGGCCGTGGGCCCGCTGCCGAGCGCGCAGATGTCCTCGTCCACGTTCTCGCGCTCGCTCACGAAGGTGCTCTTCACCGTGAGGCCGAAGATGCCCACCCACAGCTCGCGCAGGCGCTGCTTGTCCGCACCGCCGATGGCGATCTGCTGGATGCCGAGGATGCGAAAGGGCCGTTCCTGTGCCATGGTGGCGCCCCTCAGGCAAAGCTCAGGATCGGCTGGTCCACCGCCAGGCTCTCGCCCTTGCGGGCGAGCAGCTCCTGCACGGTGCCGTCCTGGGCGGCCACGAGGATGTTCTCCATCTTCATGGCCTCGATCACCGCGAGCTTCTCGCCAGCCGTCACCTTCTGCCCCGGCTGCACCACCACGTCGGCCAGCAGCCCGGGCATGGGCGAGAGCAGGAACTTGCTGAGGTCCGGCGGCGCCTTGTGCGGCATCAGCCGCAGCAGCTCGGCCGCGCGCGGCAGCAGCACGAGCGTCTCGACCTGCGTGCCGTTGTGCGCCACGCGGATACCGAGCGGGTTCTTCGCGCTGCCGCGCTCCACCTGGGCGCAGAAGGGCCGGCCGTTGCAGGTGCCCGTCATCACGATCTCGCCGAGCTTGCTCGGGCTCTGGATCGCGAAGTGCCGGTCCTCGATGACCACGTCGGCCTTGCCCGAGACGGGCTCGAACTCGTCGATGCGCACCGGGTGGTGCACGTGCCGGCCTTCCGCACCCAGCACCACCACGACCAGGTCGGGCAGCTGCTTGACGCCGTGGCCGGCGAGCTGCCCGCTGATGCGCGCCGACCGCTCGCGCGCCTTGCGCCGCACGAAGGCGGCCAGCGCCACGAGGAAGAGCGGGTCGTCGTGCGGCACGTCCTCGGCGCGAAAGCCCCGCCCGTAATGCTCCGCGATGAAGCCGGTGTTGAAGTCGCCGGCCACGAACTGCGGGTGCGCGAGCAGCGCCGCCTGGAACGGGATGTTGCTCGACACGCCGCGGATCACGAAGGCGTTGAGCGCCTCGCGCATGCGGGCGATCACCTCGGCCCGGTCGCGCCCGTGCACGATGAGCTTGGCGATCATCGAGTCGTAGTGCATCGGGATCTCGCCGCCCTCGAAGACGCCGGTGTCCACGCGCACGCCCCCGCCGGCCGGCACCGGCGCGGCCGCCTCCATCGAGGTGGCCGGCGGCTGGTAGCGCACGAGCCGGCCGGTGGAAGGCAGGAAGTTGCGAAACGGGTCTTCCGCGTTGATGCGGCACTCCATGGCCCAGCCGTCGCGCTTCACCTCGGCCTGCGTGAAGGCGAGCTTCTCGCCCGCGGCCACGCGGATCATCTGCTCCACGAGGTCGAGCCCCGTGATGCATTCCGTCACCGGGTGCTCCACCTGCAGCCGCGTGTTCATCTCCAGGAAGTAGAAGCTCTGGTCGCGCCCCACCACGAACTCCACCGTGCCCGCGCTCTGGTAGTTCACCGCGCGCGCCAGGGCCACGGCCTGCTCGCCCATCGCGCGGCGCGTGGCGTCGCTGATGAAGGGAGACGGCGCCTCCTCGATCACCTTCTGGTGGCGGCGCTGGATGCTGCACTCGCGCTCGTTGAGGTAGACGATGTGGCCGTGCGCATCGCCGAGCACCTGGATCTCGATGTGGCGCGGGCTCTCGACGAACTTCTCGATGAAGACGCGGTCGTCGCCGAAGCTGTTGCGCGCCTCGTTGCGGCACGAGCTGAAGCCCTCGTGGGCCTCCTTGTCGCTGAAGGCCACGCGCAGGCCCTTGCCGCCGCCGCCGGCGCTGGCCTTGATCATCACCGGGTAGCCGATGCCGCGCGCGATCTCCACCGCCTGCTCGGGCGTGTCGATGGCATCGTTCCAGCCGGGGATGGTGTTCACGCCCGCCTCGTTGGCGAGCTTCTTGGAGGCGATCTTGTCGCCCATCGCGGCGATGCTCGCGTGCTTGGGGCCGATGAAGACGATGCCCGCCTCCTCCACCCGGCGCGCGAAGTCCTCGTTCTCCGACAGGAAGCCGTAGCCCGGGTGCACCGCCTGCGCCCCCGTGGCCTGGCAGGCGGCGATGATCCGGTCGGCCACGAGATAGCTCTCGCGGCTGGGCGCCGGGCCCAGCATCACCGCCTCGTCGGCCAGCGCCACGTGCCGCGCGTCGCGGTCGGCGTCGGAGTACACCGCCACGGTGGCGATGCCCATGCGCCGCGCCGTCAGGATCACGCGGCAGGCGATCTCGCCGCGGTTGGCAATCAGGATCTTGGTGAACATCTGCGGTCTCCTCGAGCCCTGATCACAGCGGAATGTTCCCGTGCTTGCGCCACGGGTTCTCGATCTTCTTGTCCTTGAGCATCGCAAGCGACCGGCAGATGCGCTTCCTCGTCTCGTGGGGCTGGATCACGTCGTCGATGAAGCCGCGCGCCCCGGCCACGAAGGGGTTGGCAAAGCGCGCCTTGTACTCGGCCTCGCGTGCGGCGAGCTTGGCCGGATCGCCCTTGTCCTCGCGGAAGATGATCTCCACCGCCCCCTTGGCGCCCATCACCGCGATCTCGGCATTCGGCCAGGCGAAGTTCACGTCGCCGCGCAGGTGCTTGGAGGCCATCACGTCGTAGGCGCCGCCGTAGGCCTTGCGCGTGATCACCGTCACCTTGGGCACCGTGCACTCGGCGTAGGCGTAAAGCAGCTTGGCCCCGTGCTTGATGATGCCGCCGTACTCCTGGCTCGTGCCGGGCATGAAACCGGGCACGTCCACGAAGGTGACCACGGGGATGTTGAAGGCGTCGCAGAAGCGCA
>JBMOGN010000256.1:0-4227 GCA_049318345.1 Rubrivivax sp.
CCGGCCTCCACGCAGCCGCCGGCGCCCAACATCATCGTGACCCTGGACGACTCGGGGTCAATGGCCGCGGTGGTCGACTTCGACCCGAGCCAGACCTATCCGGTGCCGCTCGGGCCCGACGGCAACCCGATCCGGACGATGCCCGCGGCTCCGCTGACATACGAGGACGGCTACGCCGCCTCACCCACCCCCATCAACCTGCCGACCAACATTGGGTTTTGGGTTTGGACGGGCAGCAGTTGGGTGTTCACCAGCTTCGCAGCCGCATACGCTGCTCTGCCAGCCGCGCAGCAGGCCGCCTACCTGCGCTGGATGGCCTTCTACCGCACGCGCATCCTGGCCATGCGCGGCAGCGTGATGAACACCTTCAGCCCGACGGTGATCCCCGACGGCAAGCTGCGCCTGGCCTGGCAGGGGCTGAGCATCACCTGCTCCAACGGCTTTCCTGCGAGCGACAGGTGCCCCACCGCCAACACCATGTGGCCGCTGGACGACTCCACCGGCGGCCGCACGCACCGCACGAACTTCTTCAACTGGGTGCGCCAGGTGCCTGCGGTCAGCGGCACGCCGCTGAAAGAAGCCTTCGAGCGGGCCGGCCAGTACCTGCAGCGGACGGGCCAGACCAGCCCTTGGGCGCACCTGCCCGGGCAGACGCAGCAGCCCGAGGTGAGCTGCCGGCGGTCCTACCAGGTGCTGTTCACCGACGGCGGCTGGAACGGCGGGGGCCCGAACAACAACGAGGACAACACCGACCGTACCCTGCCCGACGGTACGGCCTACACCGAGCAGCGGCCCTACCGCGGGCCCAGCGGCAACGGCGGCTCGGGCACCTTGTCGGACGTGGCCTTCAAGTACTGGGCCACCGACCTGCAGACCGGGGGGAATTTCGCCAACGACCTGCGGCCGATCATGGCCGTCAACACGCCGCAGACCTTCGGCTCGGCCACGGTCGCGCCGTACTGGAACCCGGCCAACAACCCGGCCACCTGGCAGCACATGGTGACCTACGCCATCGGCTTCGGCGAAGCCGCGAACATCACGGACCCGCTGTGGAGCGGCTCGAGCTTCGCGGGGGCGAACTTCGCCGGGATCGTCGACGGCACGCGCAACTGGCCGGCCGTGAACACCTCCAACGGCCTGGCGGCCGACCTCTGGCATGCCACCGTGAACTCGCGCGGGCGGATGTTCACGGCCTCCAACCAGTCGGCCGTGACGGCCGCCTTCCAGAGCATCCTGAGCGAGATCATCTCGCAGAACGTGGCCTCCGGCGGCGCGGCCAGCTCCTTCGTGCTGTCCGGGGCGAACTTCCGCGTCGTGCGCGCCGGCTACACCAGCGCCCCCACGCTGCGCGGCACGCTCGAGGCCTACGGGCTGAACGCGACCACGGGCGGGGTGTCCTCGCTGCCGGCCTGGGAAGGGCAGTCGAAGCTCGCGGCGCTGTCCGACGCGAACGCCACCAACCGCGTGGTGCTCACCGCCGCCTCCCCCACCAGCGGAGCGGCCTTCCGCTGGAATGCGCTCAGCGGCTACCAGAAGACCGAGCTGAACAAGACCCTGGGAGGCGCCGCCGACACACGCGGCGCGCTGCGCGTGGACTACATGCGCGGGGACACCCGCAACGAGCTTTCTCCGGGCAACACCGGCAACGACGTGGTGTTCCGCTGGCGCCAGGGCGCCCTGCTGGGCACCAACACCAATTCCGAGCCGAAGATCGTGCAGGCTCCGCGCAGCGGCTACCCGTCCGCCAGCTACCGCAGCTTCCGCACCGCGCGCGCCAGCCGCACGCCGGTGGTGTACCTGGGTGCCAACGACGGGATGCTGCACGGCTTCAACGCGCTCACGGGCTCGCCCGTGCTGGGCTACGTGCCGCGCGGCGTGTTCCCGAACCTGGGGCCCTACACCGACCCGGCCTTCACGCACCGGATGTTCGTGGACGGGCCGATCATCACGGGCGACTACTCCTACGTCGAGAACAACGTCGAGAAGTGGAAGACGCTGCTGGTGGGCGCGCTGGGCGCGGGCGGGCGCGGGCTGTTCGCGCTGGACATCACCGATCCGTCCACGTTCACCGAGGCGAACGCGGGTGCCATCGTCAAGTTCGACTACACCGCGCCGCCTGCATCCCAGACCTCCGCGGAGTTCGGCACCGAGAGCGGCTCCAGCGGCCTGATGGCCGAAATCGCCACCGACATGGGCCACATCGTGAGCGACCCGGCACGCGACGCCTTCATCGGGCGCAACCTGCAGATCACGCGCATGCGCAACGGCAAGTGGGCGCTGGTGACCGGCAACGGGGTGAACAGCGTCAACCAGCGTGCGGCCCTGTACATCATCTACCTGGACGGCTCGGGCTTCAAGAAGCTGCTCGTGGAGACCACCACCGGGCAGGGCAACGGCCTGTCCACGCCGCTGCCGGTGGACGTGAACAACGACGGGCTGGTGGACCTGGTGTACGCCGGGGACATGCGCGGGCGGCTGTGGAAGTTCGACCTCTCCAGCAAGGACGATACCGAGTGGAAGGTGGCCGAGGTGTCGAACGTGGCCACCCCGATCATCGACACCGGCCGGCCGATCACCTCGGCCCCGGCCGTGGCGGAGCACCCGTCGGGCGGGCTGCTCGTGACCTTCGGCACCGGGCGTGTGCTCACCGACGACGACCGCACCTCGACCACCACCGACTCGATCTACGGCATCTGGGACAAGCCCGGCGCCTCGCACGTCGTCTCCGCCAGTGACCTGGTCGGGCGCACGCTGTCGGAGACCACGGCGACCACCACGGGCGGAAACGTCCCCGCCCGGGTGCTCTCCGCCGCCCCCGTGGCGGTGGACTACGGCTCCAAGCGCGGCTGGAAGATCGAGCTGGGCATCGCGCGCGAGCGCATCATCTACAACCCCATCGTGCAGGGCCGCCTGGCCTACTACTCGACCTACATCCCCGCCACGGCCAGCGCCTGCGCGGTGATCCAGAACGGCTCGCTCCTGGCCTTCGACGTGATCGCGGGCAGCGAGCCGGCCGCGCCGGTGCTGGACATCAACGGCGACGGCAGCTTCAACACGTCCGACCGCATCGCATCGAAGAAGGTCATGGGTCGCGCCGAGGGCGTCGGGCGGCTGATCGGGCTCTTCGACGCGCCGCCGACAGCCGGTGGCACCACCACCTGCGCGGGCGACTCCATCATCGGATCGTCCGGGCAGATCTGCGCCCGGCGTTCGCCCGGGCCTGGCCGACGCCTGTGGCGGGAGATGCGACCATGAAGCCCTGCGCCATGCCCGGCTGCGGCGTGCGGCGCCCCTCGGGCTTCAGCCTGCCGGAGTTGTTGATCGTGATGGTCGTCGTGGCCGTGCTCGCCTCCATCGCGGTGCCCAGCTACCGCAGCTACATGCTGCGGGCCTACCGGGCCGATGCGCGGCTCGTCATGCTGGAAGCCGCGCAGTGGCTCGAGCGCCACTACACGATGAGCCAGAGCTATTCCCTCTCCACCCAGGGAACGGCCATCGACAGCACGGCGCTGACCACCGCCGGTCTCGGCAAGGCGCCCAAGGGCAGCAGCGGCTCGAACGTGCGCTACAACATCTCCTTCAGCGCCGGCCCCACCGCCACGGGCTACACCCTGCAGGCCGTGCCCACCGGCGCCCAGGCGGCCGATACCCGCTGCGGCACGCTCACGCTGACGAACCTGCAGGTGCGCGGGGTCAGCGGCACGGATTCCGTGGAGCAGTGCTGGACGCGCTGAGCGCCCGGGCCTTCCGCATGCCGGCGCCATAATCGGCGCATGTCGATCCAGACGGACGATCTCGCTCCCGAACCCTCGGCAGCGCGGCGCGTGCTCAGCCCAGCACCCTCGTCCCCGAACGAGGAGGCCGTGGAGCGCGCGCTGCGGCCCAAGGGCCTGGCCGAGTACGTCGGGCAGGCCAAGGCGCGCGAGCAGCTGGAGATCTTCATCGGTGCGGCGCGCAAGCGCGCCGAGGCGCTAGACCACGTGCTGCTCTTCGGCCCGCCGGGCCTGGGCAAGACGACGTTGAGCCACATCATCGCCGCGGAGCTCGGCGTGAACCTGCGCCAGACCTCCGGCCCGGTGCTGGAAAAGCCCAAGGACCTCGCGGCCATCCTCACGAACCTCGAGCGCAACGACGTGCTCTTCATCGACGAGATCCACCGGCTGTCGCCGGTCGTCGAGGAGATCCTGTACCCGGCGCTGGAGGACTACCAGATCGACATCATGATCG
>JBMOGN010000257.1:0-4174 GCA_049318345.1 Rubrivivax sp.
AGGCCGGCTCGGTGTCGCCCTGCGTGACGATGATGCGGCGCAGGTTGGCGCGGTATTCGCCGGGCACGTCGTTCCAGGCCTTCTCGCCCAGGTGGTCGCCGAAGTGGATCTTGCGGTCGGCTTCGCCCGGGTTCAGGAAGATGCCCCAGCGGTAGTCGCGCATCTTCACGTGGCCGAACTGGGCCCAGCCCTGCGGGTCCACGCTCACGGCGGTGCGCAGGTAGACGCTGGCGTCCGTGGTGCCCTCGGGGCCCATGTCGTCCCACCAGTTGATGAAGTCGGGCTGCCAGCTCTCGAGCGCGCGCTGCAGCGTGCGGTCTTCGCTGAGGTTGACGTTGTTGGGGATCTTCTCGCTGTAGTTGATGGTCGACATCGTGGTCTCCGAAGGAGTCATGCATTCAGCGGGGGAGGGGTTTCGGTTGCGGCGCGCCACCCGGATCGCGCCGCACAACGAGAACAGTGAAGGCTCAGACGCGGTTCCAGTCGAAGGCCGCCTTGTCGCCCTTGCCGTAGACCTTCAGCGCACCCTTGTCGCCCACGGCGTTCGGGCGCTGGAAGATCCAGTTCTGCCACGCGGTGAGGCGGCCGAAGATGCGGGTGAACATGTTCTCCTGGCTGTTGAAGCGCAGGTTGGCTTCCAGGCCGGTCAGCGCGTCCGGGCTCATCGCCACGCGCTCTTCCACGGCGATGCGCACCTCGTCGGTCCAGTCGATGTCGTCCGGCGCGCTCGTGACGAGGCCCAGCGCCAGGGCGGCCTCGCCGTCCAGCGCTTGGCCGGCCTTGGCGCGAACCGCTTCCATCGCGGGCTGCTCGTTGTAGAAGCGCCGACCCAGGCGGCTCTCGCCGGTGGCCATCGGGTACAGCCCGAAGTTGACGTCACCCACGGTGATCGTCGGCGCCTGGTCGGTGGCGGTGAGCTGGTAGCTGCGGTCGCAGGCCAGGGCCAGCTCGAGGAAGCTGCCGGCAAAGGCCGAGTCTTCCTCGATCAGCGCAAACAGGCTCCGCGAGGACACGTCCAGGCGGCTGAAGGTGCGGCGCAGCAACCCGATCGTCTCGCGCACCAGCCAGTGGCCCTGGTTGGCCATCAGCACGGCGTCCATCGCCAGCACCGCAGCGGCGTCGCCGCTGGTCTTGACGAGCCAGGTGCCGATGTCGAGCTCGTTGGTGCGCATGGACAGGATCGCGTCCTCGAGCTCGCGCGCCATCGCCAGCGGGTACCACGCGGCACCGGCGGCCTCGATGCCGGCGATGTCGCTCGGCTGCGCGCCTTCGGGGGCCTTCACGGTGAAGGTGGCCACGCGCCGGGCGCGGTCGATGTCCACCGTCACGTTCGGGTAGACGAGGCGGTCGGCCTCGATCGAGCGGGTGATCGGGGTGAGCGTGACGCCGCGGCCGTCGGCCGGGCGGTCGCTGCCAGCGGCGAGCTCGAGCGCGCGCTGCTGCACCTTGTCGGCGAACTGCGCGGGCTTGGCGATGTCGTCCACCAGGCGCCAGTCCTTGGCCTTCTGGCCGCGCACGCCTTCCACGCTCGTGCAGAAGATGTCGGCCAGGTCGTGGCGCACGTGGCGCTTGTCGGTCACGCGGGTCAGGCCGCCGGTGCCCGGCAGCACGCCCAGCAGCGGCACCTCCGGCAGGCTCACGGCGCTGGAGCGGTCGTCCACCAGGATGATCTCGTCGCAGGCCAGCGCGAGCTCGTAGCCGCCGCCGGCGCAGGCGCCGTTGACCGCGGCCAGGAACTTCAGCCCGCTGTATTGCGAGGAATCCTCCAGCCCGTTGCGCGTCTCGTTCGTGAACTTGCAGAAGTTCACCTTCCAGGCGTGGCTCGACACACCCAGCATGAAGATGTTGGCGCCCGAGCAGAACACCTTCTCCTTGGCACTCGTGACGACCACCGTGCGCACCTCGGGGTGCTCGAAGCGGACGCGGTTGATGGCGTCGTTCAGTTCGATGTCCACCCCCAGGTCGTAGCTGTTGAGCTTGAGCTTGTAGCCCGGGCGCAGGCCGGCGTTCTCGTCGAAGTCGGCCTTCAGCGTGGCCACGGGGCCGTTGAAGCTGAGCTTCCAGTGGCGGTACTGGCTGGGGTGGGTCTGGTAGTCGACGCGGGGGGCTTGGCTCATGGAAGTCTCCGGGGTTTGTGCACTTTAGTGCATGAATCAGATGACGATGACAGGCATCATAGTGCAGCAAACAGACCGTGTCAAGCAGTATTGTGCGTGTTTTCAAGATTCTGTGTTTCCACCGGGAGATGCAGCGCGCCACGCACGATGCGGCGCAGTTCCTGGAAGCTCTCCTCCAGCGGCTGGGCGCTGGTGTAGAGCTGGAAGTCGGCCTTCGAATAGAAGGCCGCGCGGCCGGCGAGGATGGCCTTGAGGTCGTCCATGGCCTCGCGGCTGGCCGCCATCGGACGCATGTCGCCCTGGGCCACCACACGCTTCATGTGGTCCTCCGGCTCGGCCTGCAGCCACACCGTGGTGCAGTGCGCGAGCAGCAGGTTGAAGGTGGCGGCATCCGACACCAGGCCGCCGGGCGTGGCGATCACGGCCTCGGCGTGGATCTGGATCGCCTCCTCGAGTGCCCGGCGCTCGTAGCGGCGGTAGGCGTTCTGGCCGTACAGGGCCTGAATCTCGGCGGCGCTGCAGCCGGCGAACTGCTCGATCTCCTGGCTGAGCTCGACCAGGGGGAAGCCGAGGTCCTCGGCGAGCATCCGCCCGAGCGTGGACTTGCCTGCACCGCGCAGCCCGATGAGAGCGATGCGCGGGCTGCGTGCCTCGCTGCTGCCGCCCGTGCCGAGCATCTGGCCCACCGACACGCGCACGCGGCGCAGCGTGTTCTCGTCGCGGCCCTCGAGCATCTCGCGCAGCATCAGCCACTCGGGCGAGGAGGTGGTGACGTCGCCGATGAGTTCGGCCAGCGGGCACTGCAGCGCCTGCGCCACCTGCTGCAGCACCAGGATCGAGGCATTGCCCACGCCGTACTCGAGGTTGGCGAGGTGACGCTCGGAGACCTCGGCCAGCTGGGCGGCGGCCTTGCGGGTCATGCCGCGGCGCGAGCGCAGGGCGCGCACCCGCTCCCCGAGGGCCACCAGGAACGGGTTCTTGGCGTCGTCGGCCCCTTCGGCCGCTGCGGGGGCCGGATCCGAAACAGGAAATATAATGCTTGACATCAGGAATTGACGGGACTACAGTGCATACACGCACAATACTTCATCTTCTTCATGGCTGCAAGGGCTGGCTCCTCGGCCGCCGGTCCCCGCGAAGCCCCACCGAACCACCCGCCTCCCCACTTTCTGCGCACACCCGATGAGCACGCCTGAAGACCTCCGCCAGCACCTCGCGAGCCTCACGGCGCGCCTGGCCGGCCGCCCGCTGGACGCCGCGCTGGACGCCTGGCTGAACGCCGAGGCCGGGCCGTCGAGCCCCGAGTACGCGGCGCTCAAGGCGTGCTGCGAAGCGGGGGTGGCCGCCGGGTGGCTGTGCACCCGCGAAGCCGGCGGCATCCGCTTCAGCCGCATCTTCAAGCCCGCCGCCGATCTGCACGGCTTCTCGGTGGACGTGGTGGACATGCGCGACGTGGCCGGCCCGCACCACGTGCACCCGCTGGGCGAGATCGACCTCGTGATGCCGCTGGAGGGGGGCGCGACCTTCGACGGCCGCCCGGCCGGCTGGCTCGTCTGCCCGCCCGGCAGCGCCCACCGCCCCACCGTGCGCCAGGGCCGCGCCCTGGTGCTGTACCTGCTGCCCGAGGGGCGCATCGACTTCACCCCCGCAGGCTGACGCCCGTCCCCACAGACACCCCTACCGCACCCCTACCGGACCCCTACCGGACCCATACCAATAAGACAGGAGACAACGATGAGCACCCAGACCCCCGAAGTGGCCGCCCCGCCGGCCCGCTTCAACTTCGCCGAGCACCTGCTGCAGGCCAACGCCGCGCGGCCGGCTAAGGCGGCCTTCGTCGATGACCTGGGCACCCTCGGCTACGGCGAGCTCGCGCAGCGCGTACGGCGGCTGGCGGCTGCTCTGCGCAGCCTGGGCCTGCGGCGCGAGGAGCGCGTGCTGCTGCTGATGCAGGACTGCAACGACTGGCCGGTGAGCTTCCTGGGCAGCCTCTACGCGGGCCTGGTGCCGGTGGCGGTGAACACGCTGCTGACGGCCGACGACTACGCCTACATGCT
>JBMOGN010000258.1:0-4160 GCA_049318345.1 Rubrivivax sp.
GTGCGGCCGCCGGCATGATGCTCGCGCACCTGGGCGTGGCCGTGTTCATCGTCGGGGTGACGATGGTCAAGACCCTGGAGGTGGAGCGCGACGTGAAGATGGCCGCCGGCGACACCGCGGTGGTGGACGGCATCAGCTTCGCGCTGCGCGAGTTCCGCAGCCGCCAGGGCCCGAACTACCGCGCCGTGCAGGCGTGGGTGGAGGTCACGCGCGACGGCGACAAGATCGCCGACATGTACCCGGAAAAGCGCGTGTACCGCGTGCAGAACATGCCGATGACGGAGGCCGCCATCCGCACCGGGCTGGTGAGGGACCTGTACGTCTCGCTGGGCGAGCCGCTGGACGGCGGCACCTGGCTGGTGCGCATCTACGTCAAGCCCTTCGTCGACTGGATCTGGGGCGGCTGCCTGATGATGGCCCTGGGCGGGCTGCTGGCTGCCACCGACCGACGCTACCGCGCCCGCCGCACCGCCGACGCGGCCGTGCCGGCGTCCTCCGCCGCGGCCACCTGAGCGGGCGCAGCCCGCACCTTCGACCCGACCCGTTCGTACCCCGCGCATGAAGCCGAGCCTGAAGTTCCTGCTGCCCTTGGCCCTGTTCATCGTGCTGGCCGGTTTCCTCTTCGTCGGCCTGGGCCTGAACCCGCGCGAGGTGCCCTCCCCGCTCATCGACAAACCCGCGCCGGCCTTCGCGCTGCCTCGGCTGGACGACCCCTCGCGCACGGTGCGGCGCGAGGACCTCGCCGGCAAGGTCTGGGTGCTGAACGTCTGGGCCTCGTGGTGCGCGCCGTGCCAGCAGGAGCATCCGCTGGTGGTGGACTTCGCGCGCCGCGTGCCGGTGCCCGTGGTGGGGCTGAACTACAAGGACCGCCCCGGCGACGCGCGGACCTGGCTGGAGCGCCTGGGCAACCCCTACGCCTTCACGCTCATCGACTTCGACGGCAAGGTGGGCATCGACTACGGCGTCTACGGCGTGCCCGAGACCTTCGTGATCGACGGCCGCGGGGTGATCCGCTACAAGCACATCGGGCCGCTCACGGCCCAGGCGCTGCGCGAACGCATCGAGCCGCTGGTGCGGCAGCTGGGGGGCTGAGGGTGGGTGCGCGGGCCGTCCTGCTGGCCGGCAGCCTGGCGCTGCTGGCAGCTGGTGCCGGCGCGGCGCAGGCGCCGCCCGCGGCCGCCGATCCGGCGCTCGAGGCAAAGGTGATGAAGCTCTCGGCCGAGCTGCGCTGCCTCGTGTGCCAGAACCAGACCATCGCCGACTCCAACGCCCCGCTGGCGGTGGACCTGCGCAACCAGGTGCGCGAGATGCTCAATCGGGGCGAACGCCCCGAGCAGGTCATCGAGTTCATGACGGCGCGCTATGGCGACTTCGTGCTCTACCGCCCGCCGGTGAAGGGCTCCACGGCGCTGCTGTGGTTCGGCCCGGGCGTGCTGCTGGCAGGCGCGGTGCTGACGCTGCTGCTGATCCTGCGCCGGCGCTCGAAGCTGCCGCCCGAGCGCTTCGAGGCGGACCCCTCCGGCGAGGACGCGCCGGTCCATCCAGATGGCGCAGACGGTGCGCCACCCCGCTCCCCCGTGGGCTGACCCCCGTGCTCACGCCGCTTCAGCCGAGGCCTGCCCGCGTGCGCCTGCCCGCCCTGGTCGGCGCGCTGCTGGCGTCGTTCCTGCTGCTGACGGCTCCACCTGCGGCACAGGCCGCACGCGTGGCCGTCGCCTCGCCCCAGGGCGAGTCGGCCACGATCGAGGACTTCCGCCTGGCATTCGACCAGGATGTGGTCGCGATGGGCCAGACGCGCCAGGACGACCCGGCCACCGTGGTGTGCGAGCCGGGCGCGGCAGCGGCGGGCAGCGGGCGCTGGGAAGACGCCCGCAACTGGCGCTTCGTCTTCCGCCAGGCGCTGCCTCCCGGCACGCGGTGCACGGCGCGGTTGCGCGAGCAGTGGCGCCCGATGGGCGGCGCGGTCGGCGGGCCGGCCGAATTCCGCTTCTCCACCGGCGGGCCGGCCGTGGCGGGCGTGCGCCCTTGGCCTGGCGCCGAGATCGAGGAGGACCAGCACTTCATCGTCGAGCTCACCGGGCCGGCCAACGAGGCGAGCGTGCTCGCGCACGCGGGCTGCGAGATCGAGGGCCTGGGCGAGCGGATCCCCGTGCGTGTGGTCACCGGTGCAGACCGCGACGCCCTGTTGAAGTCGCAGCGCCTGACGCGTCAGGCCGAGCGGGTCATGGTGCTGGCCTGCCAGCGCCCCTTGCCCACGGCGGCGAAGGTGCGGCTCGTGTGGGGCAAGGGCATCGCCTCGCAGGCGCAGCCGGCGCTGCGCACCACCGCCGAGCAGCGCTTCAACTGGCAGGTGCGCCAGGCCTTCACCGCCGACTTCAGCTGCGAGCGTGAGCGCGCGCAGGCCCCGTGCCTGCCGCTGCGGCCGCTGACGCTGCGCTTTTCAGCACCCGTGGCACGCAGCGTGGCCGCGCAGGTGCGGCTCGAGCCGCGCGACGGCGGCCGGCCCGTGGCGCCCCACTTCGCGCGCGACGACACGGCCCAGCAGGTCAGCGAGGTCACCTTCGCCGCCCCGCTGCCGGAGAACGCGGCCTTCACGCTCGCGCTGCCACCGGGCCTGCGCGACCTCACGGGCCGGCCCCTGTCCAATGCCGGCAGCTTCCCGCTGGCGCTGCGCACCGGTGGCGCCCCACCGCTGGCGAAGTTCGCCTCGGCGCCCTTCGGCGTCGTCGAGCTGCACGCCGACCCCGAGACCGGCCCGGTGCTGCCGGTGACCCTGCGCCATGTGCAGGCCGACCTGCGCGCGCAGGCGGCCACGGGGCAGGTGCGCGTGCTCAGCCTGCAGGACGACGCGCAGATCCTGCACTGGTTTCGCAAGGTGCAGCGCCACCACGAGACGCAGATGAGCGCACGCGAGCTCGGCCTGCCCGCCGCGCAGTGGAAGCGCACGGTGCAGGACACCGACGAGCGGGGCCGCACGGTGCGGCGCGAGGTCGAGCGCTTCATCGCCACGCGAGAGGTGTCGCTGCTGCGCACCGAACCGCAGGCGCGCCGGCTCGCGCTGCCGGCGGTCGAAGGCGGCGACCCGCGGCCCTTCGAGGTGGTGGGCATCCCGCTGCCGGGGGCGGGCTACCACGTGGTGGAGGTGGAGTCCGGGCGCCTGGGCGCGGCGCTGCTGGACAAGCCCGAGCCGATGTTCGTGCGCAGCGGCGTGCTCGTCACCAACCTCGGCGTGCACGCCAAGATCGGGACCGAGGACGCGCTGGTGTGGGTGACCTCGCTGGACCGCGGACGCCCGGTGGACGGCGCGCAGGTGGCGGTGAGCGACTGCCACGGCACGAAGCTGTGGGCCGGGCGCACCGACGCCCGTGGCATGGCCCGCATCGCCCAGCCCCTGCAGGCCCGCGGGGCCCGGTGCCCGGCCGGCCGTGAGGCGCTGTTCGTCAGCGCGCGCAAGGCCGACGCCGCGGGGGTCGTGGACACCGCCTTCGTCTTCACCGACTGGGACCGCGGCATCGAGCCCTGGCGCTTCAACGTGCCCACCTCGCGCCTGGCGCAGCCCGCGCTGAACGTCCACACCGTCTTCGACCGCACCCTGCTGCGGGCGGGCGAGACGGTCTCGATGAAGCACTTCGCGCGCGTGCGCACGGCCCGCGGGCTGGCGCTGCCCGAGCCGGCCCGGCTGCCCACGCAGGCGCGCATCGTGCACCAGGGCAGTGGCGACACCTGGACCCTGCCGCTGGAGTGGCGCGGCGCGCGCAGCGCCGTGCACGGCTGGCCCATCCCGCCGGCGGCGCGGCTGGGCAGCTACCGCGTGGTGCTGGAGCGCCCCGGGTCGCCCCCTGGCGAGCCCAGCCAGTGGGAGTCGGGCGAGTTCCGGGTGGAGGAGTTCCGGGTACCGCTGGTGGACGCGCGCCTGAGCGGGCCGAAGGGCTCGGCGGTGGCGCCGAAGGAGCTGGCGCTGGAGGCCCAGCTCACCCACCTGAACGGCGGCGGCGTGGCCCAGGCGCCGCTGCGCCTGAGCGCGCTGCTGCGTCCGCGGCCGGTGGGCTTCGCGGGCTACGAGGACTTCAGCTTCGAGCCGCCCGCCGCGGGCGGCGCCCATCCCTACGAGGAGCGGCCCGAGGATGCCGACGAGGAGCGCTCCGGCCGCGCCGGGCACC
>JBMOGN010000259.1:0-4078 GCA_049318345.1 Rubrivivax sp.
TCAGCAGGTTGGCGTTGCCGGTGGTCAGCATGCCTGCGCCGATGCTGACCGAGGCCTTCGCAAAGAAGGCGTTGGCGGCCGCCTCCACGGTGTAGGGCAGCTGCATGCCGCCGATGGCGAAGTCCTGCGCGGCCGAGAGCATGCCCGATTCGGCGTAGGCCCGCCACGCCTCGTGGGTGGCCTGAGGCAGGATCACGCGCTCGCCGTCGAAGCGCGGCTCCTCGGTGTCCACGAGCCGGTTGAAGGGCGCGTACTTCTCGCGCGCGATGCGCTCGCAGGTGTCCAGGACGGCGTCGAAAGTCTCGCGCGTGTGGTCGGCGAACCGGGGCCGCGCCTGCAGCGCGCCCACGTCGAGCCAGTCGTGCAGGAAGAAATCGACCGTCTCGCGCATCACCGCCCCAGGCTCAAAGCACCTCGAAGATGCCCGCGGCGCCCATGCCCCCGCCGATGCACATCGTCACGCACACGCGGCGCGCGCCCCGTCGCCGGCCCTCGATGAGCGCGTGGCCGGTCAGGCGCTGGCCACTGACGCCATAGGGGTGGCCCAGCGCGATGGCGCCGCCGTTGACGTTGAGCCGGTCCATCGGAATGCCCAGGCGGTCCGCGCAGTACAGCACCTGCACGGCGAAGGCCTCGTTGAGCTCCCACAGGTCGATGTCCTCGACCTTCAGGCCCAGCCGCGCGAGCACCTTGGGCACCGCAAAGACCGGGCCGATGCCCATCTCGTCAGGCTCGCATCCGGCCACCGCAAAGCCCAGGAAGCGTCCGAGCGGCTTGAGGCCGCGGGACTGCGCATAGGACTCGCTCACGACCACGCAGGCGCCCGCGCCATCGCTGAACTGGCTCGCGTTGCCTGCCGTGACGACCCCGCCGGGCATCGCCGAGCGGATGCCCTGGATGCCCTCGTAGGTGGTGCCCGGACGCAGGCCCTCGTCGGCGCTGATCGTCACTTCCTTGCTGCGCAGGCCGAGCGTCGCGTCGGCCACGCCGGCGGTCACCGTCACGGGCACGATCTCGTCCTGGAACAGGCCCTTTTCCTGCGCCGCGCAGGCCTTCTGCTGGCTGGCCGCGCCGTAGTGGTCCATGCGCTCCTTGGGGATGGCGTAGCGTCGCGCCACGTTCTCCGCCGTCTGCAGCATCGTCCAGTAGATACCCGGGCGGGCGCGCTGAAGTTCGGGGTCCAGCAGCATGTGCTGGTTCATCTCCTGCTGCACGCAGGAGATGCTCTCCACGCCGCCGGCCACGTAGACATCGCCCTCGCCGGCGATGACCCGCTGCGCCGCCATCGCGATGGTCTGCAGGCCGCTGGAGCAGAAGCGGTTGACGGTCACGCCCGACACGCTCAGCGGCAGGCCCGCGCGCAAGGCAATCTGGCGCGCGATGTTCATGCCGGTGGCCCCTTCGGGGTTCGCGCAGCCCATCAGCACGTCCTCGATCTCGGCCGGGTCGATGCCCGAGCGCTCGACGGCCGCCTTCACGGCGAAGCCCCCCAGCGTGGCGCCGTGGGTCATGTTGAAGGCGCCCTTCCAGCTCTTGGCCAGGGGCGTGCGGGCGGTGGAGACGATGACGGCGTTGCTCATGTCGGGTTCCTTCGGATCAGGAGAAGCTCTTGCCTTCGGCAGCCAGGCGGGCCAGCAGGGGCGCCGGCGACCAGAAGGAGCCGTCGTCCAGGGGGTTGCGGGCGAAGCGCTGCATGGCCTGCACGACGTTGAACAGCCCCTGCGTGTCGGCGTAGCACATCGGGCCGCCGCGCCACAGCGGGAAGCCGTAGCCGGTGAGGTACACCATGTCGATGTCGCTGGCCTTGCTGGCGATGCCTTCTTCGAGGATGTGTGCGGCTTCGTTGACGAGCGAGTAGACCAGCCGGTGCACGATCTCCTCGTCGCCGATGGCGCGCGGCGTGATGCCGAGCCCGGCGCGGTGCTTCGCGATCATCTCCTCGACGACCGGCGAGGCGATGGCGTCGCGCTTGCCGGGCTGGTAGTCATACCAGCCCGCGCCCGTCTTCTGGCCGAAGCGGCCCATCTCGCACAGCAGGTCGGCCGTCTTGCTGTAGCGCAGGTGGGGCTTCTCCACGTAGCGGCGCTTGCGGATCGCCCAGCCGATGTCGTTGCCGGCGAGGTCGCCCATGCGGAAAGGCCCCATGGCGAAGCCGAACTTCTCGATCGCGCGGTCCACCTGCTGCGGCGTGCAGCCCTCCTCCAGCAGGAACCCGGCCTGGCGCGAGTACTGCTCGATCATGCGGTTGCCGATGAAGCCGTCGCACACGCCGGAGACGACCGCAGTCTTGCGGATGCGCTTGGCCACGTCCATGACGGTGGCCAGCACGTCCAGCGCCGTGAGCCGGCCGCGCACCACCTCCAGCAGCTTCATCACGTTGGCCGGGCTGAAGAAGTGCATGCCCACCACGTCCTGCGGGCGCTTCGTGAAGGCGGCGATGCGGTCCACGTCCAGCGTGGAGGTGTTGCTGGCGAGGATGGCGCCGGCCTTGACCGTCTCGTCGAGCTTGCGGAAGACGGCTTCCTTGACGCCCATCTCCTCGAACACGGCCTCGATGACGAGGTCGGCATCAGCGATTGCGGCGTAGTCCAGCGTCGGCGTGAGCAGCGCCATGCGCTGCTCGAGCTTGTCGGACTTCAGCTTGCCCTTCTTGACCTGGGCTTCGTAGTTGCGGCGGATCGTGGCCACGCCCCGGTCCAGCGCGTCCTGACGGGTCTCCAGGATCGTGACGGGAATGCCGGCATTCAGGAAGTTCATGCTGATGCCCCCGCCCATCGTGCCTGCGCCGATCACCGCCACCTTGTGGATGGGGCGCGAGGGGGTACCCTCGGGCATGTCGGGGATCTTGCTGGCGGCGCGCTCGCCGAAGAAGGCGTGGCGCAGGGCCTTGCACTCCGGCGTGAGCATCAGCGCCATGAAGATCTCGCGCTCGAGCAGCATGCCGTCGTCGAACTTGCGCTTGACCGATGCCTCCACGGCGTCCACGCAGCGCGGCGGCGCCGGGAAGTTGCGTGCCATCGCCTTGACCGTGTTGCGCGCAAACTGGAAGTAGGCGTCGGCCTGCGGGTGCTGCGCCGGCAGGTCGCGCACGCGGGGCAACGGCCGCGCCGCGGCCTTCTCCATCGCGAAGGCGCAGGCGCCCTCCAGCAGGTCACCCTCGATCACGCGGTCGAAGAGCTTCTGGCCGGGCAGCGCAGCCAGTACCTCGCTCTTGAGGGGTTCGCCGCTGACGATCATGTTCAGCGCCGTCTCCACGCCGAGCACGCGCGGCAGCCGCTGCGTGCCGCCGGCGCCGGGAACGAGGCCGATCTTGACCTCCGGCAGCGCCACGCTCGTGCCGGGCGCCGCCACGCGGTAGTGGGCGCCCAGCGCGAGCTCCAGGCCCCCGCCCATGCACACGGAGTGGATGGCCGCCACCACCGGCTTGGTGGACAGCTCCAGCTGGCGGATGAGCGACAGCAGGTTCGGCTCGGCGATAGCCTTGGGCGAGCCGAATTCGCGGATGTCGGCGCCGCCGGAGAAGGCGCGGCCCGCACCGGTGATGACGATGGCCTGCACGGCCTCGTCGGCCAGCGCCCGGTCCACGCCCTGGGCGATGCCCACGCGCGTGTCGTATCCCAGCCCGTTCACCGGGGGGTTGTGCATCGTGATCACGGCAACCTGGCCGCGCACCTCGTAACTGGCGCCCATGGCGACCCTCCTCGGCAAGCAGAAAATAGAACGATCGTTCGATTCTAGGCGCAAGCCCGCGGCGCGCCAGCTGCTCAGACCTCGAGCCACTCCTTGCGGATGTAGGCATTGGCACGCAGGTCGTCGGGGGTGCCCTCGAAGACGATCTGGCCATGCCCCATCACCAGGCAGCGGTCGGCCACGGCCAGCGCGATGGTGAGCTTCTGCTCCACCAGCAGCACCGAGACGCCGCGGCGCTTGAGCTCGCGCAGGTATTCCGCCACCAGCTCCACGATCTTCGGCGCCAGCCCCTCGGTGGGCTCGTCGATCATGATGAGCTCGGGGTCGCCCATGAGCGTGCGGCACAGCGTGAGCATCTGCTGCTCGCCGCCCGACAGCACGCCCGCCT
>JBMOGN010000260.1:0-4048 GCA_049318345.1 Rubrivivax sp.
TATAGCGCCGACGCCCTCCCGCCCATGTCTGTGCCCCGCCGACCCGTCGAATTGCAAGGAGTCGGGCCCGCCACAGTGGTGATGCGCGCGAAAGCCCCGGATTTTCATCAAGGAGCTTTCCCATGTCTTCCGCGCATCTGGCGACCGCCCTGGTCGCACCGTTTGAACATCTGAGAATGTCCGATGTCGAGGCTGTAGGCGGCAAGAACGCCTCCCTCGGCGAAATGATCAGCCAGCTGGCGACTTCCGGTGTCCGCGTGCCCGGCGGCTTCGCCACGACTGCGCATGCCTTCCGTCGCTTCCTCGCGCAGGGCGGCCTCGACCAGCGCATCGATGCGGAACTGCGCGCGCTCGACGTGGACGACGTGCGAGCCCTCGTGCAGGCCGGCGCGCGGATCCGACAGTGGGTGATGGACGCGCCGTTTCCGGCCGACCTGGAAGCGGCCGTGCGGGCGGAGTTCGCGCGGCTGTCGGCCGACGGGCCCGAGCTGTCCTTTGCCGTGCGCTCCTCGGCGACGGCCGAGGATCTGCCCGATGCCTCCTTCGCCGGCCAGCAGGAGACCTTCCTCAACGTGGTGGGCATCGAGGACGTGCTGCACCGGATCAAGGAAGTCTTCGCCTCGCTGTACAACGACCGTGCCATCAGCTACCGGGTACACAAGGGCTTCGCCCACGCCGAGGTGGCGCTGTCCGCGGGTGTGCAGCGGATGGTGCGCTCGGACGTCGGGTCTGCGGGCGTGATGTTCACGATCGACACCGAGAGCGGCTTTCCGGACGTTGTCTTCATCACGGCCAGCTACGGGCTGGGCGAGACGGTGGTGCAGGGCGCGGTCAACCCGGACGAGTTCTACGTGCACAAGCCGGCGCTGCGAGCGGGCAAGCTGCCCATCATTCGCCGCAGCCTGGGCTCCAAGCTGATCCGCATGCAGTTCGCCAGCGCCGAGGAGCGGGCCGCCGGGGGGCGGCTCGTGAGCACGGTGGACACCCCACCCGAGCAGCGCAACCGGTATTCCCTCTCCGACGAGGATGTGATCGAGCTGGCGCGCTACGCGCTCATCATCGAGAGCCACTACGGCCGGCCGATGGACATCGAGTGGGGCAAGGACGGCCTCGACGGCAAGCTCTACATCCTGCAGGCTCGCCCGGAGACCGTGAAGAGCCAGTCGGCGGGACAGGTGGAGCAGCGCTTCAGCCTCAAGGGCACCGGCACGGTGCTGGCCGAGGGCCGGGCCATCGGGCAGAAGATCGGAGCCGGCCGCGCCCGCCTGGTCACTTCCCTGGCCGATATGGAGCAGGTGCAGGCGGGCGACGTGCTCGTGACCGACATGACCGATCCGAACTGGGAGCCGGTGATGAAGCGCGCCAGCGCGATCGTCACCAACCGCGGCGGGCGCACCTGCCACGCCGCGATCATCGCCCGCGAGCTGGGCATCCCGGCCGTGGTGGGGTGCGGGAATGCGACCGACTCCATCTCCGACGGCGCCCTGGTGACGGTGGCCTGTTCCGAGGGCGACACGGGATACATCTACGACGGCTTGCTCGAGACCGAGGTGCGGGAGGTGCAGCGCGGGGAGATGCCGTACTGCCCGATCAAGATCATGATGAACGTGGGCAATCCGCAGCTCGCCTTCGACTTCGCGCAGATGCCCAACTCCGGCGTGGGCCTGGCGAGGCTGGAGTTCATCATCAACAACAACATCGGGGTCCACCCCAAGGCCATCCTGGACTATCCCAACATCGACCCCGACCTGAAGAAGGCGGTGGAGTCAGTCGCTCGGGGGCATGCGTCTCCGCGTGCGTTCTACGTCGACAAGCTGGTCGAGGGCGTGGGCACCATTGCCGCAGCCTTCTGGCCCAAGCCGGTGATCGTGCGGCTGTCGGACTTCAAGAGCAACGAATACCGCAAGCTCATCGGCGGCACGCGTTACGAGCCCGACGAGGAAAACCCGATGCTCGGCTTCCGGGGCGCGAGCCGCTACATCAGCGGCGACTTCAGCGACGCCTTCGCCATGGAGTGCGAGGCTCTGCGGCGGGTGCGCCACGACATGGGCATGACGAATGTGGAGATCATGGTGCCCTTCGTGCGGACGGTGAAGCAGGCTGCAACGGTCACGGGCATGCTCGCCGAGCGAGGGCTGCGACGCGGCCAGTACGGCCTGCGGCTCATCATGATGTGCGAGGTGCCGAGCAACGCCATCCTGGCCGACCAGTTCCTGGAGCACTTCGATGGCATGTCCATCGGCTCGAACGACCTCACGCAGCTGACGCTGGGCCTGGACCGGGATTCGGGCCTGGAATGGCTGGCTAGCGACTTCGACGAGCGCGACCCCGCCGTGAAGGCGCTGATCTCGCGTGCCATCAGTGCCTGTCGGGCCACGGGCAAGTACGTCGGCATATGCGGCCAGGGGCCCAGCGACCACGCCGACTTTGCCGACTGGCTGGCCGCCGAGGGGATCGTGTCCATCTCGCTGAACCCGGACACGGTCGTCGACACCTGGATGCGGCTGTCCGCGGGTTGAGTGCACCAACCGCCGTTCATGGGCGATGACGGATCCCCCGGGCTCTGGCGCGCAGGGACCGATCGGTGAGCCCGCACCCTGAAGCGACCGGCCCGGGCCCGGGGCAGGCCTTCCGGCGGCAGCTTCACCGCGTCTACGGCTGGTACACGGGCGGCTTCGTGCTGTTCGTGCTCCTGCTGGCCGCGCTGGAGCGCATGGGCCTGGGGCGCGGGGCGATCGGGATGATCTTCCTGCTGGCCACCGTGGTGCTGTATGCCGGCATCGGCATCATGAGCCGCACCAACGACGCGGCGGAGTACTACGTGGCGGGCCGGCGCGTGCCGGCCGTCTACAACGGCATGGCCACCGGCGCGGACTGGATGAGCGCGGCCTCCTTCATCGGCATGGCCGGCACGCTGTACCTCCAGGGCTACGCCGGCCTGGCGTTCATCATCGGCTGGACGGGCGGTTACTGCCTGGTGGCGCTGCTGCTGGCACCCTACCTGCGCAAGTTCGGGCAGTTCACGATCCCCGATTTCCTGGGCGCGCGCTACGGCGGCAACCTGGCCAGGATGGTGGGCGTGGCCATCGCCATCCTGTGTTCCTTCGTGTACCTGGTGGCGCAGATCTACGGCGTGGGCCTGATCACGACACGCCTGTCGGGCCTGAACTTCGAGATCGGAATCTTCGTCGGCCTGGGCGGCATCCTGGTGTGCTCGTTCCTGGGCGGGATGCGTGCGGTCACCTGGACCCAGGTGGCCCAGTACATCATCCTCATCGTCGCCTACATGATCCCCGTCGTGTGGCTGTCCATCAAGCAGACCGGGGTCCCCATCCCGCAGCTGGTCTACGGGCAGCAGCTGCAGAAGGTCACGCAGCGCGAGGATCTTCTGCTTCAGGACCCGCGGGAGAACGAGGTCATCGCCCTGTTCAGGAAGCAGTCTGGCGACCTGGCCGTGCGTCTGCAGGATGTGCCAGCGGCCATGCGTGCAGACCGCGAGGCTGCCATGAGACGGGTCGAGGAACTGCGGGCCGCCGGTGCGGCGGTGGTCGCGTTGCAGGCCGCCGAGCGGGCGCTGGCCAGTTTGCCGCGGGACGAGACGGCTGCCCGCCTGGCCTGGACCCGGGCCAAGGCCGCGGCTGATGCCCGTGCCCAGCCCCTGGCAGGCATGCCGCGCCACGCGCAGCAGTTCGCGGGCGATCCCGCCGGCGACGATGGCTCACGCAAGGTCTTCGAGGAGTCGCGCGCGAACTTCCTCGCCCTGGTGTTCTGCCTCATGGTGGGAACGGCCGCGCTGCCTCACATCCTCACGCGGTACTACACGACGCCCTCGGTCAAGGAAGCCAGAAGCTCGGTGACCTGGTCGCTGTTCTTCATCTTCCTGCTGTACTTCACGGCCCCGGCCCTCGCCGTACTGGTCAAGTTCGTGATGTACAACGATGTGGTGGGTACGGCGTTCTCCAGCCTACCGGCGTGGGCACAGGCGTGGGCGAAGGTCGATCCAACGTTGCTGTCGATCACCGACGTCAACCGGGACGGCATCGTGCAG
>JBMOGN010000261.1:0-4042 GCA_049318345.1 Rubrivivax sp.
TGACGAGCTGCTTGCCGAAGTTGCGCCCCTTGAGCAGGCCGAGGAAGGCCTCGGGGGCGGCAGCCAGGCCCTCGGCCACGGTCTCGCGGTACTTGAGCTTGCCGGTGGCCACCATCGTGCCGAGTTCCTTGAGCGCCGCCGGCCAGAGGTCCATGCGCTCGCTGACGATGAAGCCCTGCAGCTTCAGCCGTGACACGAGGATGAGCGAGGGGTTGGCCATGGGGATGGGCTCGCCGTTGTAGCCGGCGATCATCCCGCAGAAGGCGATGCGGCCGAAGGCGTTCATGCGCAGCATCACGGCATCCAGGATGAGGCCGCCGACGTTCTCGAAGTAGCCGTCGATTCCCTGGGGGCAGGCCTGCTTGAGCGCGCCGAGCAGCGACTTCAGGTCCGGGTGGGCCTTGTAGTCGATGCAGGCGTCGAAGCCGAGGTCCTGCACCACGTGGTCACACTTGGCCGGGCCGCCGGCCAGACCGACCACGCGGCAGCCACGGGCCTTTGCGAGCTGACCGACGGCGCCTCCCACGGCACCGCTGGCTGCGCTCACCACCACCGTCTCGCCCGCCTTGGGCGCGATGATCTCGTTCAGGCCCACCCAGGCGGTCACCCCCGGCATGCCCACCGCGCCGAGGTAGGCCGACAGCGGGATGTGCGTGGTGTCCACCTTGCGCAGCATGCCGGGCTGGGCGGCGTCGACGACGGCGTGCGTCTGCCAGCCGCCCATGCCGACCACCCGGTCGCCCGCGGCGAAGGCCGGGTGGCGCGACTCGAGCACCTCGCCCACCGTGCCGCCGATCATCACCGTGTCCAGGGGCTGGGGCTGGGCGTAGCTCTTGCTGTCGTTCATGCGCCCGCGCATGTACGGATCCAGGCTGAGGTAATGGTGGCGCACGAGCACCTGTCCTTCGGCCGGTGCCGGCAACTCCGACTGCACGAGGCGGAAGTTGTCGACAGTGGGCTCGCCAGCGGGGCGCGAAGCCAGGAGGATCTGGTGGTTGGTGGTCATGAGTGGTCCTGTTGGGGGATGGTTGTACGAGTCGTGATCAATCGGAGGCATCCGGGCGGTGGATGTCGCGGCCGCGGTCTCCGGCCGGCAGCCCGCGCAGGTGCTTGAAGGTACCGGTGGCCTGCGCCACCAGCTCGTCGTCCGCGCCTCGCACCTCGGCCTCGCAGAAGGCGAGCGAGGCGGTACGGTGCACGCAGCGGGCGCGGGCCAGCAGCCGGCCCTTGCCCGGACGCATGAAGGTGGTCTTCATCTCGATCGTGACGGCCCCCGCCTGCACGGGTCCGTCGAGCTCGGCAGGGTTGCGTGCGGCGTGGGCCATGGCCACGTCCAGCAGCGTCATGGTCAGCCCCCCATGCGCCACGCCCCAGGAGTTGGTGAGGTTCTCGGCAACCTCGACGGCCAGCACGGCCTGGCCCGGCTGGAGATCGACCAGCTCGATGCCCAGCGTGTGCACGAGAGGGATGCGGACCCTGAACTCCATGCTGGCGCGGCGGTTCAGCCGTGGTGGACGGCGCTGACGCCACCGTCCACGGCGAGCACTTGCCCGGTGATGTGCTTGCCCGCAGCGCTGGCAAAGAGCAGCACCGCGCCCTTGAGGTCGTCGTCGTCGCCGATGCGGCGCAGTGGCGCGGCCTCGGCCAGCGTCTGCTCGCCGTACTCGGCCAGCGTGGCGCGCGTCATGCGGCTGGGAAAGAAGCCGGGAGCGAGCGCGTTGACGGTGATGCCGTAGGGGCCCCATTCGCCGGCCAGCGTGCGCGTGAAGTTGATGGCCGCGCCCTTGCTGGTGCCGTAGGCAATGAACTTCATCTGCAACGAGCCGGCCAGGCCTGCGATCGAGGCGACGTTCACGATGCGCCCCTGGCGCCGCGGAATCATGCTCGCACGGGCCACGGCCTGCGCGAAGAGGAAGAGGCTGCGCACGTTCAGGTTCATCACCTTGTCCCAGGCCTCCAGCGGGTGGTCCTCGGCCGGCGCGCCCCAGGTGGCGCCGGCGTTGTTGATGAGGATGTCGATCTGGCCCAGGCGCTGCAGGGTCTCGTCCACCACATGGCGCACCTGCGCCGGGTCGCTGGCATCGGCCGCGATCCAGCGCGCGTCGATGCCCGCGGCCTGCAGCTCGGCGGCCGCCTCCTCGAGGTCGGCAGCCTTGCGCGAGGTGAGCATGATCTTCGCGCCGGCCTCGCCCAGCGCATGGGCCATCTGCAGGCCCAGGCCTCGGGACCCACCGGTCACCAGGGCCACCTGGCCGGTGAGGTCGAACAGCTTCATCACGGGGGTGCTCATCAGTCGTCTCCGGAAATCATCTTCTCGGGTCATCGCCTTGGCGGCGCGCCCGCACGGGAATGAGGCCCAAGCCCAGGGCTGTGGCCAGACCGCCCGCCCCGAGCACGACACGCCGCAATACCGCCTGCAACGGATCGATGAAGAGCCCCACGGACACGACGATCAGGCCGCCGAACACGAGGGTCCAGATCAGCTTGTCCAGGGTGGCGGTACGCATCTTCAGAACCACGCGTCGGGCATCGTGCGGCACACCGGCTCACGGCTGCTGACCACGCGCAGCCAGGCATCGATCTTCGGCAGTTCGTAGGCGTGGAAGTAGCGCAGGGCGGCCAGGTGTCCACTGGCGCGGGCGGCCGACGCCGAGCCGGGCGCCGCCTCTCGCAGGCGCTGCTGCGCGACGAGCCCCACATCGAGCCAGATCCACGCCAGCACCACATGGCCGAAGGCCTGCAGGTACGGCGTGGCATTGGCCAGGGCCTCCTGCGGGTCGCCAGTGGACCAGGCGGCGCGGGTCGACTCGAGCAGCCGCTCGAGCGCCTGGGCCAGGCCCTCACCGAAGGCGGCCAACTCCGGCTCCGCAGCGCTGCGCTGCGCGGTATGGCGGATCCGCGAGGCCAGCAGCGCCAGGCCTGCCCCCCCGTCCATCACGACCTTTCGCCCGAGCAGGTCCAGTGCCTGGATGCCGTGGGTACCCTCGTGGATCATGTTCAGGCGGTTGTCGCGCCAGTACTGCTCGACGGGGAAGTCGCGCGTGTAGCCGTAGCCGCCGTGCACCTGGATGGCCAGGGAGTTGGCTTCCAGGCACCACTCGCTGGGCCAGCTCTTGGCGATCGGGGTGAGCACCTCCAGCAGCACGGAGGCCTCCCGCGCCGCAGCCTCCTCAGCCGTGTGCGACTCGTCCACGAGTCGCGCGCAGTAGAGCTCCAGCGCCAGCGCGCCTTCGGCGTACGCTTTCTGCGCCAGCAGCATTCGCCTGACGTCGGCGTGCTCGATGATGGGCACCTGCGGCCGGGATGCATCCTTGCCGCCCGGGCCCGCACCGCGCCCCTGCGGCCGCTGTCGGGCGTAGGCGAGCGAGGCCTCGTAGCCGGCCATGCCGAGCATGGTCGCGGCCATGCCCACGCCGATGCGGGCCTCGTTCATCATGTGGAACATGCAGCGCAGGCCGTCTCCTGGCCGCCCCACGAGGTAGCCCACCGCCCCGCTGCCCTCGCCGTCCAGACCCGGCCCGGCCCCCTGGCGCGGGCGGAAACGGCCCTCGCCGAAGTTCAGCAGGGTGTTGGTCGTGCCGCGCCATCCGCACTTGTGGTTCAGGCCGGCGAGCGCGACATCGTTGCGCTCCCCGGTCAGCTGCCCCTGCGCGTCGACCATGCGCTTCGGGACGATGAACAGCGAGATGCCCCGGGTGCCCGGCACGAGCCGGCCGTCGGCGTCGGGGATCTTGGCGAGCACGAGGTGGACGATGTTCTCGGTGAGGTCGTGCTCGCCCGCGGAGATCCACATCTTGTTGCCGCGCAGGCGGTAGCGCGGGCCGAGCGGATCGTCGTCGTGGCCGGGGCCGTCGGGCTCGGCCCGGGTGAGGATGTCCGACAGGCTCGAGCCGGCCTGCGGTTCGCTCAGGCACATCGTGCCGGCCCAGCGGCCGGAGAACTCGTTCAGGGCAAAGACCTGCTTCTGCAGCGCCGTGCCATGCGCCATCAGCAGGTTGGCGTTGCCGGTGGTCAGCATGCCTGCGCCGATGCTGACCGAGGC
>JBMOGN010000262.1:0-4025 GCA_049318345.1 Rubrivivax sp.
TGGCCGAGGCGCGCTCCATGGCGCTGCACGAGAGCCAGTCGCTGAGCTTCGAGATGCAGCTCGCCAGCCACCCGGGTTTCGTGCGCTTGCTCGCGCCGATGGTGCGCCAGGCTTTCGGCGAGCAGCCGGCCTTCGAGCCGGCCAACCTGCACCGGCTCGTCACGCGGGTCAAGCGCGGCTTCATCCGGGTGGATGCCGACGAGGTCACGTACCCGGCGCACATCATCCTGCGCTACGAGATCGAGCGCGCCCTCATCGAGGGCGAGATCGAGGCCGAGGACATTCCGGCGCTGTGGGACGCGAAGATGAGTGAGCTGCTCGGCCTGGACACGCGGGGCAACTTCCGCGACGGCCCGCTGCAGGACGTGCACTGGCCCGAGGCGTTGTTCGGATACTTCCCCTGCTACTCGCTCGGGGCGATGTATGCCGCGCAGTGGTTCGCGGCCATGCGCCGCGCCATGCCCGACCTGGACGCCCGCATCGGCTCCGGCGACCTGCAGCCGGTATTCGCTTGGCTGCGCGAGCACATCTGGAACCAGGGCAGCCGCTGGACCACGGACGAACTGGCCGTGCGTGCCAGCGGGCAGACCCTGGATCCCTCGCACTTCAAGGCCCACCTCGAAGCGCACTACCTCGGGCACTGAGCGCTGCGGCGGTCGCCGGCGCGAGGCCGGCGACGCTGCTGCAGACGGTGCCGTCGGGTCTCAGCCGGCCTTGCGGCGCGCGGCGCCCGCGCGCGGGCGGGCGGGGGTGGGGGCCGCAGCAGGAACCGCAGCCGACGCGGTCTTCTTCGCCGGCGCGCGGCGCGGCTGGGCGGCCGGGGTTTTCACGGTCTTCCTGGCGGCAGCCGGTGCGGCGGCCGGCGACAGGCGCGCCACGGCGGCCGCCAGTTCGTCCACGCGGGCCGACAGCGCCTGCAGGTCGGCCGCGGTGGGCACGCCGAGCTTGCCCAGCGCCTTGCCGGTGCGCGCCTCGAAGAGGGCTTCGAGCTTGTCCCAGTGCTGGCCGGCGCGCGAGCTGACCTCACCGGCCATGTTGCTCATGCGTCCCGTGACCTCGCTGATCTTCTCCTCGGCCAGGCCCTGGGTCTTGCGTTGCAGGTTCTGGCCTTCCTGGATCAGCGCCTCGAAGACCTTGCCGCCCTCGGCCTGCGCCTTGCTGAACGCGCCCATGCCGGCCAGCCAGATCTGCTGGGCCGAGTCCTTGATCATGCCGGCCATGTCGCTGTCGAGCAGGCCTGCGGGGCTGGCGGCCTTCTCCTCGGCGATCTTCCTGAGTTTCTTGACCATGATGGGGTCCTTCCTGGTGGGGGATGCGGGGGCCCGGCGGGCCCCTCCTGGCAATCGATCGACTCTAGCCACATGGGGTGGAGAGCGCAGCCTAATCGTGCGCCCTCGTCGCGCACGGGCAACCGATGCGCGGCCAGGTGTGGGCTGCCGGGCCCGGCTTGGGGAAAGCGCGGGCCGCCTCCAGGCGGGGCGTGGTCAAGAATCTCGCTCCGTCGTCGTTCCAGGAGGAGGATTCCATGCAGTACTTCGTCACCGGCGCCACCGGCTTCATCGGCAAGCGGCTCGTGCGCAAGCTGCTCGCGCGGCGCGGCGCCGTGGTGCACTTCCTCATCCGCCCCGGCACCGAGGCCCGCGTGCCGGAGCTGCTCGCCTACTGGGGGGTGGGCCGCCAGCGCGCCATCCCCGTCATCGGCGACCTCACGGCTCGGCGCCTGGGCGTAGCGGCCGACGCGGTGAAGGCACTCAAGGGCCAGATCGACCATGTCTACCACCTGGCCGCCGTCTACGACCTCGGCGCCGACGAGGACAGCCAGGTTCATGTGAATGTCGAGGGCACGCGCAACGCGGTGGAGTTCGCGCGGGCGGTTGACGCGCGCCACTTCCACCACGTCAGCAGCATCGCCGCGGCGGGCCTGTACGAGGGCATCTTCCGCGAGGACATGTTCGACGAGGCCGAGAGCCTGGACCACCCGTACTTCTTGACCAAGCACGAATCGGAAAAGATCGTGCGGCGCGAGTGCAAGGTGCCGTGGACGGTGTACCGGCCAGCCATGGTGGTGGGCGACTCCCGCACCGGGGAGATGGACAAGGTCGACGGCCCGTACTATTTCTTCAAGCTCATCCAGCGCATGCGGCAGCTCCTGCCACCGTGGATGCCCTCCATCGGCCTGGAGGGCGGGCGCATCAACATCGTGCCGGTGGACTTCGTGGTGGATGCGCTGGATCACATCGGCCACCACCACCACGCCCCGGGCAAGTGCTACCACCTGGTGGACCCCCAGGGCTACCGCGTGGGCGACGTGCTGGACATCTTCGCCCGCGCCGCCCATGCGCCGAAGATGAATGTCTTCGTCAACGCCGCGCTGCTGGGCTTCATTCCCCGCGGCGTGAAGAAGAGCCTCATGGCTCTGGCGCCAGTGCGCCGCATCCGCAACGCGGTGATGAAGGACCTGGGCTTGCCTGAGGACATCTTCACCTTCGTCAACTACCCCACGCGATTCGATCGGCGCGAGACCGACGCCGCGCTCAAGGGCAGCGGCATCGAGTGCCCGAACCTGCACGACTATGCCTGGCGGCTGTGGGACTACTGGGAGCGCCACCTCGACCCGGACCTGTCCATCGACCGCAGCCTGAAGGGCACCGTCGGCGGCAAGGTGGTGTTGGTCACGGGCGGCTCTTCGGGCATCGGGCTGGCCGCGGCCATCAAGTTCGCGCAGGCCGGGGCGGTCACGCTCATCTGCGCGCGCGATGCGGACAAGCTCGCCGAGGCGGCGCAGGTCATCCGCCAGGCCGCCGGGGCGGCCGCGCGCGTGCACACCTACAGCGTGGACATCGCCGACGAGGCCGGTTGCCGGGCCTTCGTGCAGACCCTGGAGGCCGAGCACGGCGGCGTGGACTTCCTCGTCAACAACGCCGGACGCTCGATCCGCCGCGCCATCGAGAGCAGCTACGACCGCTTCCACGACTTCGAGCGCACGATGCAGCTCAACTACTTCGGCTGCCTGCGCGTGACGATGGGCCTGCTGCCCGGGATGATCGCCCGCAAGCGCGGGCATGTGGTCAACATCAGCTCCATCGGCGTGCTCACCAATGCCCCGCGCTTCTCGGCCTACGTGGCAAGCAAGGCGGCGCTGGACGCGTGGACGCGCTGCGCCAGCAGCGAGTTCGCCGACCAGGGCGTGACCTTCACCACCATCAACATGCCGCTGGTGCGCACGCCCATGATCGCCCCCACGAAGATCTACAACAACGTGCCCACGCTCAGCCCCGAGGAGGCCGCCGACATGATCGTGCAGGCCTGCGTATACAAGCCCGTGCGCATCGCCACGCGGCTGGGCATCGTGGGCGAGGTGCTGCACGCGCTGGCCCCGCGCATCGCGCAGATCGTGATGAACACGAGCTTCCGCATGTTCCCCGACAGCGAGGCCGCGCGCGGCGACAAGGGCGGCAAGCCGCAGCTCTCGGCCGAAGCCGTGGCGCTGCAGCAGATGATGAGGGGGATCCACTTCTAGAATGCGCAGCCTCCACCGCCTGCCCCTGCTGTCCCCATGAACCCTCCTGCCGACCACAGCCTGGACCACATCACCCCCCGCGACCAGGCCGAGATCCTGGCGCAGGCGCTGCCCTACATCCGCCGCTTCCACGGCAAGACGCTGGTCATCAAGTACGGCGGCAACGCCATGACCGATCCGGCGCTGCAGCAGGACTTCGCCGAGGACATCGTGCTGCTCAAGCTCGTGGGCATGAACCCCATCGTCGTGCACGGCGGCGGGCCGCAGATCGACGAGGCGCTGGCCAAGATCGGCAAGAAGGGCACCTTCATCCAGGGCATGCGCGTCACCGATGCCGAGACCATGGAGGTGGTGGAGTGGGTGCTGGCCGGCGAGGTCCAGCAGGACATCGTGGGCCTGATCAATGCCGCCGGCGGCAAGGCCGTGGGCCTGACCGGGCGCGACGGCGGCCTGATCCGCGCGCGCAAGCTGCGCATGGTGGACCAGAAGGACCCGTCGGTGGAGC
>JBMOGN010000263.1:0-4017 GCA_049318345.1 Rubrivivax sp.
CGCCGCGCGCGGCAGCATGAGCGTGGGCGAGTCGGCCGGCGGCCTGCCGCCCGACGCCCTGGTGGAAGACGAGGCGAGCATCCTCGCCGACACGCAGCGCCTCATCGAGACCTACGACGACAAGGGCCGCTACGCGATGCTGCGCGTGGTGGCCGCGCCCTGTTCGCCCTTCAGCGTGAGCACCGACCTGATGCGCGAATCGGCTGCGCTGGCGCGCGCGCTGGGCACGCGCCTGCACACGCATCTGGCCGAGAACGACCACGACGTGGCCTACAGCCGCGAGCGCTTCGGCATGACGCCGGCCGAATACGCCGAGTCGCTGGGCTGGGTGGGTGCGGACGTGTGGCACGCGCACTGTGTCAAGCTCGATCCTGCAGGCATCGCGGCCTTTGCGCGCACGCGCACGGGCGTGGCGCACTGCCCCTGCAGCAACATGCGCCTGGCCTCGGGCATCGCACCGGTGCGCCGCATGGTCGATGCCGGCGTACCGGTGGGGCTGGGCGTGGACGGCAGCGCCAGCAACGACGGCGCGCACCTGCTGGGCGAGGCGCGCACGGCCATGCTGCTGGCGCGCGTGGGCCGCGCCCTCGATCCCTTCGGCTGCGACCACGGCCCGCGCGAGATGACGGCGCGCGACGCGCTGGCCCTGGCCACGCGCGGCGGGGCACAGGTACTCGGCCGTGCCGACATCGGCCACCTCGCGCCCGGGATGGCGGCCGACCTCGCGCTCTTCGACACGCGCGGCCTGGCGCACGCTGGCGCGGCCGTGCACGACCCGCTGGCTTCACTGCTGCTGTGCGCGCCCGCGCCGGCGGCCTGGACGGTGGTCAACGGCCGCATCGTCGTCGCGCGCGGCCAGCTCACCACGGTGGACCTCGGCCCGCTCGTGGAGCGGCACAACCGGCTGGCGCAGCTGCTCGCCCGCGGCGCGCCCTGAGGTCCCGTAAGCTTGCCATTCATGACTACACCCTCGATTCACGTCACCGTCGTCACCGGGGCCTCGCGCGGCCTGGGGCTGTCCCTGGCCAGGCAGCTGCTCGCGCGCGGGCACCAGGTGCTCACCCTGCAGCGCCAACCCAATCCGGCCCTGGTCGGCGCGGTCGAGCAGTGGTCGGTGGACCTCGCCGATGCCGCCCCGGCGGCCGAGCGGCTCGGGCAATGGGTGGCGGCGCTGCCCCGCGAGCGCCTGGCCTCGCTCACCCTCGTCAACAACGCCGCGCTGCTGGTCCCGCCCGGGCCGCTGCGCGAGGCCGACGCCGCGGAAGTCACCCGCGCCCTGCGTGCGAGCCTGGAAGCTCCCCTGCTGCTCACGGCTGCCTTCCTGCACGCCAGCGCCGATGTGGCCGCCCCGCGCAAGGTGCTCAACATCTCCTCGGGCCTGGGCCGCTTCGCCATGGCCGGCAGCGCCGTCTACTGCGCCACGAAGGCCGGCATGGACCACTTCAGCCGCGCCGTGGCGCTGGAGGAAGCCGAACGGCCCAACGGGGCGAAGATCGTCTCGCTCGCCCCGGGCGTGATCGACACCGACATGCAGGTGCAGCTGCGCAGCGCTGACCCGGCCACCTTCACCGCGCAGGCCCGCTTCCAGTCGATGAAGGACACGGGCGGCCTGGACAGCGGCGAAGCCGCGGCGACCAAGGTGCTGGCTTGCCTGGAGCGGCCCGACTTCGGCGCCAACCCGATCGGCGACGTGCGCGACGCCGCCTGAGGCCGGGGGCCCCACGGGCTTGATGGACAATCCGGGTGCGGGTCGGGCACTCACCGGCCGGCCACCTGTTTCAACCCTGTCGCGCCTGCCGCCTGCCTGCCATGTCGTACACCTTCGCGCCTTCGCCCGTGGTCAGCGTCCCCGTCGTGGGCCGCACCGAGCGCTTTCCCGTGCACCGCATCTACTGCGTGGGCCGCAACTACGAGGACCACGCCAAGGAGATGGGCTTCACCGGCCGTGAGCCGCCCTTCTTCTTCCTGAAGCCCGCCGACGCCATCGTGGTGGTGGAAGCCGGCCAGACCGGAACCATCCCCTACCCCACCCTCACGAAGAACCTGCACCACGAGATCGAGCTCGTGGTGGCCATCGGCAAGGGCGGCTCGGGCATCCGCGCCGCCGACGCCTTCTCCCACATCTACGGCTACGCGGTGGGCCTGGACATGACGCGCCGCGACCTGCAGTCCGACATGAAGAAGCAGGGCCGCCCCTGGTGCATCGGCAAGGCCTATGACCACAGTGCCCCGATCGGGCCGATCACCCCGGCTGCCCAGGCCGGCGATGTGGTGAACGCCGCGCTGGCGCTGCAGGTCAACGGCCAGGACCGCCAGCGCAGCAATGTCGCCAAGCTGATCTGGAACATCGCCGAGACCATCGAGCACCTGTCTGCCGCCTGGGAGCTGCAGCCGGGCGACCTGATCTACACCGGCACGCCCGAAGGCGTGGGCGCGGTGGTCAGCGGCGACCTGATGGTCGGCTCGGTGGCCGGTCTGGGCGAGTTGCGCGTGCGCGTGGCCTGACCGCCAGCCAGGCGGCCAGGTCGGCCTTGAGCTGGCGCAGGTCGGCCTCGCGGGTGTACATCATGTGGCCCGCGTCGTAGTAGCAGTGCGTCAGGCGGGCGCGCACGTCGGGCGGAATGTCCAGCTGCGCCAGCGACCAGTCGGTGGCGCTATAGGGCGTGCCCAGGTCGTAGCGGCCGCTGGCCACCAGCACCTTGAGGTGCGGGTTGCGCCGCATCGCGCGTGACAGGTCCGCGGTGGTGGTGGTGAAGTTGTTGCCCTTGTCCTCGCCGCGGTTCCAGTTCCAGCCGCGGTTGACCTCGACGTTCAGCGCCTCGTAGCGCTGGTCGGTGGTGATGCCCAGGGTGCCGGCGAAGTAGGCCTGCGCGGCCATGCGGTAGGGCCCGGCGATGGCGTCGATGCCCGGGTCGAACTCCCACTCGCGGCTGCGCGTGGCGCCCATCGGGCCGGTGACGCGGGACTCCAGCCGCCCGACGATGCGCCCCTGTGCGCGCATCGCCTCGAAGAAGAAGGCGCGGTCGCTGATGCGCAGGTCGTGGTGCTCGATGAGCTCGGGCGACAGCCCCGTGAGCTCGGCCAGGCGGCGCGCGACGCGGCTGCGCTGCGTGGCCGTGAGGCGCGAGCCGGCATGCAGCGCGGCCAGGTACTCGCCCCCGGCGTACTCCTCGGCGGCGGCGCGGGCCGCCGCTGAAGATGCCCCCAGGGCGCCCTTGAGCAGGCCGTGGTACTGCGCCGTGTTGGCGAAGGCGGGCAGGAACAGCGGATAGGGCAGGTCGTTGCCGCGGTGAAAGACGATGGTCTGCAGGTCCATCGCGCAGGACACCAGGATCACGCCCGACAGCGACAGCCCGGCGGCCTGCAGCGCGTCGGCAATGGCCGCGCCGCGCGTGGTGCCGTAGCTCTCGCCGGCCAGGTACACCGGCGAGCCCCAGCGCTGGTGGCGCGTGAGCCACACCCGCACCACCTCGCACAGCGCCTGCACGTCGCCGTCCACCGACAGCACCTTCTTGCGCGCCTCGTCGCCGGCCGCCAGCGACCAGCCGGTGTGCGGCGGGTCGATGAAGACGAGGTCGAAGTGCTCGAACCAGCTGTGCGGGTTGTCCACCACCGCGTGGGGCGGTGCCGGGGCGTGCCCGTCGTCACCCACGACCACGCGCTTCGGGCCGAGCGCGCCCAGGTGCAGCCACAGCGACGCCGACCCGGGCCCGCCGTTGAAGGCGAAGCACACGGGGCGGGAGGCCGCGTCGTCGCCCTTGCGCAGGTAGGCCGTGGTGAAGACGGCCGCGTCCACCGGGGCGCCGGCCGAGCCGAGCCCGCCGGCCGTCACGGGCAGGAAGGCGGCGTGCACCGTGTAGTCGTGCGCCCGGCCGCCGAGGGTGACGGAGCCTTCGCTGCGGGCGGGCTCGCGCGCGAGCAGGCGCTCCACGGCCTCGCGCTGGCGCTTGGCGGCATCGGACTCGGCGGCGGGGGCCGAGGCGGTGGGAGAAGGGGGGGAGGAGTCGCTCATGGGGG
>JBMOGN010000264.1:0-4015 GCA_049318345.1 Rubrivivax sp.
CCGAGGACATCATCTTCGACCCCAACATCTTCGCCATTGCCACCGGCATCGAGGAGCACGACAACTACGCCGTGGACTTCATCGAGGCCACGCGCTGGATCAAGGCGAACCTGCCCGGCGCGAAGGTCTCCGGCGGGGTGAGCAACGTCTCCTTCAGCTTCCGCGGCAACGAGCCCGTGCGCGAGGCGATCCACACCGTGTTCCTGTACCACGCGATCCGCGCGGGGCTGGACATGGGCATCGTCAACGCCGGGATGATCGGCGTGTACGACGACCTGGAGCCCGAGCTGCGCGAGCGCGTGGAGGACGTGGTGCTCAACCGCACCCCGGCCTGGCGCGAGGGCCAGGAGCGCAAGACCGCCAGCGAGCGCCTGATCGAGATCGCCGAGCACGCCAAGGGCGCGGCCAAGGACGACACCGCGCGCCTGGCCTGGCGCGCGGGCACGGTGGAGGAGCGGCTGTCGCACGCGCTCGTGCACGGCATCACCGAGTTCATCGTCGAGGACACCGAGGCCGCGTGGCTGGCCATCCAGGCTCGCGGCGGCCGCCCGCTGCACGTCATCGAGGGCCCGCTGATGGCCGGCATGAACGTGGTGGGCGACCTCTTCGGCGCGGGCCGGATGTTCCTGCCGCAGGTGGTCAAGAGTGCGCGCGTGATGAAGCAGGCGGTGGCGCACCTGCTGCCCTACATCGAGGCGGAGAAGCAGGCGCTCGTGCAGGCCGGCGGCCAGGCCCGGGCCAAGGGCAAGGTCGTCATCGCCACCGTCAAGGGCGACGTGCACGACATCGGCAAGAACATCGTCACGGTCGTGCTCCAGTGCAACAACTTCGAGGTCGTCAACATGGGGGTCATGGTCCCCTGCCGCGACATCCTGGAGCGCGCCAAGGCTGAAGGCGCCGACCTCATCGGGCTGTCGGGCCTCATCACCCCGAGCCTGGAGGAGATGCAGCACGTGGCCGCGGAGATGCAGCGCGACGAGTGGTTCCGCACGCGCCGCACGCCGCTGCTCATCGGCGGGGCCACCACGAGCCGCGTGCACACGGCGGTGAAGATCGCCCCGCACTACGAGGGGCCCGTGGTCTATGTGCCCGACGCCTCGCGCAGCGTGGGCGTGTGCTCGGACCTCCTCAGCCCGGAGCGCGCGCCGGCCGCCGTGGCCGAGCTGCAGGCCGACTACGAGCGCGTGCGCCGCCAGCACGCGAGCCGCAAGGTCACGCCGCTGGTGAGCCTGGCTGCCGCGCGCGCCAACCGCACGCCGCTGGACTGGGCCGGCTACACCCCGCCGCGCCCGGGCTTCATCGGCCGGCGCGTGCTGCGCAACGTGGACCTGGCGGAGATCGCCGCGTGCATCGACTGGGGCCCCTTCTTCCAGACCTGGGACCTGGCCGGGCCCTTCCCCGCGATCCTGACCGACGAGGTGGTGGGACAGGAGGCCACGCGCGTCTTCGAGGACGGCAAGCGCATGCTGCAGCGGATCATCGCCGGGCGCTGGCTGCAGGCCAGCGGCGTGTTCGGGCTGTGGCCGGCCAACACCGTGGACGACGACACCATCGAGGTCTACGCCGACGAGTCGCGCGAGCGCGTGGTGCTGCGCTGGTCGCCGCTGCGCATGCAGACCGAGCGCCCGGTGGTCGACGGCGTCAAGCGCCCCAACCGCAGCCTGGCCGACTTCGTCGCGCCGAAGACCGGGCCGGGCGCGCGCCCCGACTGGATCGGGCTGTTTGCCGTCACCGCGGGCCTGGGCGTGGAGGCCCGCGAGCAGCAGTTCGTGGCCGCGCACGACGACTACTCGGCCATCCTCTACAAGGCGCTGGCCGACCGCCTGGCCGAGGCCTTCGCCGAGCGGCTGCACCAGCGCGTGCGCACCGAGTTCTGGGGCTACGCCGCCGACGAGCGCGCGAGCCTGGAGGACCTCATCGCCGAGCGCTACCGCGGCATCCGCCCGGCACCGGGCTACCCGGCCTGCCCGGACCACACCGTCAAGCGCCAGATGTTCGAGCTGCTGGAGGCCGCGGAGATCGGCATGGGCCTGACGGAGAGCCTGGCGATGACGCCGGCGGCCAGCGTCAGCGGCTTCTACCTCTCGCACCCCCAGGCCACGTACTTCAACCTCGGGCGCATTGGCGAGGACCAGCTGGCCGACTGGGCGCGGCGCACGGGCCTGGAGGAGGCCGAGGCCCGGCGCGCGCTCGCACCGGTACTCTGAGCGAGCCGGGCCGGGCTAGAACAGCACCGTCAGATTCAGCCAGGCATCCGGCAGCAGGGCGTTGACACGCGCCTCGAGCCACTTGTCTCCGCCAGTGAGGATGAGCAGCCCCATCGCGCCGAGCAGGATCGCGAAGGCCTTCTTCACGCCGTCGATGCGCCCGAGCACCCAGCCGCGCGCCTTGCCGAAGCCCGCGCGCGAGGCGTAGGCCACGGCCACCAGCGGGATGGCGGCACCCAGCCCGAACAGGCCGAGGATCACGCCGCCGCGCACGCCGCCGCCTTCGCTGGCCACCAGCGTCAGCGCCGAGGCCAGCAGCGGCCCGGAGCACGGGCTCCACACCAGGCCGAGCACGGCCCCCAGGCCCAGCGCGCTCAGCAGCGAGCCGCCCGACAGGCGAGCCGAGGCCGCCTGCGCGCCGCTGGCCAGCGGGGTCATCCACTGCGTGAAGCGCTCGCTCCAGGCGGGCACGAGCATCACCGCGGCCATGGCCACGAGCAGCCAGCCCCCGGCCATGCGCACGACATCGCCATCCAGCCCGAGCGCGGGGCCGGCCAGCCCCACGAGCACGCCGATGCCCGCGAAGGACAACGCCATGCCCAGGCCCATGGCCACCGGGGCGAGCCGGTGCGCCTGCAGCGCGCCGCCGAGCACCAGCGGCAGCAGCGGGAAGACGCAGGGGCTCAGCGTGGTCAGGCTGCCGGCGGCCAGGCTCAGCGCGGCCTGCGGCAGGGACAGGCTCAGCGACACGGGCTTACAGCGCCGCGCGCAGAGCCTGGCGGAACTTCACCGCCTCGGTGTCGCCGCCCAGGCGCGCGCGCTCTTCCTTGCCCCGGAAGACCACCATCGTCGACTGGCTGCGCACCTTCATCGAGCGGCGCAGGTCCTTTTCCTTGTCGTAGTCGGCCACCAGCAGCAGCATGTCCAGGTCGCTCTCGCCCTTGAGTTGCGCAATGGCCTTCTCCTGCTGCTTGCAGGTGCCGCACCAGTCGGCGTGGAAGTGCACGGCCACCGGCTTGCCGGCCGCCTGCGCCGCAGCCAGCGCATCGGCGGAGTAGGGCTTGACCTCGAGCGCCTGCGCGAGCGTGGCGCCGGCCACCAGCGCGGCGGCCAGCGCGGCTCGCAGCAGCGACTTCAAGGATGTCGGGGACTTCAGGGTCAGGATGGGGGCGTGCATGGACGGATCCTTTCGACGGGTGCGGAGTTGGGGCATCGGCCCGGGCCCCCCGCGTCGGTGGACGCAGAGTGTGGGGCACCCGGGAAAGATCTGCTCGGCCTGGGAAAGTTCAACCCGAGACGACGAGCCGGGACCCGGCCGCGCCGGCGGCCTCGCAGCGCCCGACCACCGCCGCGGCGCCGAAGCCGTGCCGCGTGAAGATGTCCAGGACGGCGGGCACCGCCGCGGGCTCGCAGGCCACGAGCAGCCCGCCGCTGGTCTGCGGGTCAGTCAGCAGCGCCTGGTCCTCGGCCGCCAGGCCTGCGGGCAGGGTCACGTCGCGGCCGTAGCCGGCCCAGTTTCGGCCCGACGCGCCGGTGACGAAGCCCTGCGCCGCCAGGGCGCGCACGCCGGGCAGCAGCGGCACGGCGGGCCAGTCCAGGTGCACCTGCAGGCCCGCGCCGCGTGCCATCTCCAGCGCGTGGCCCGCCAGCCCGAAGCCGGTGACGTCGGTGAGCGCGTGCACGCCGTCGAGCTCCGCCAGGTCCGGCCCCGGCGTGTTGAGCTTCGTGGTCGTCTCGATCATCCGGGCGTAGCCCTCGGCATCGAGCTCGCCCTTCTTCAGCGCCGCGCTCATCACGCCCACGCCCAG
>JBMOGN010000265.1:0-3965 GCA_049318345.1 Rubrivivax sp.
ACTACGACACCCACCACATCGTGCTCGACTTCGGCAGCATGCCCTTCCCGGTGCTCGAGGGCCAGTCGATCGGCATCATTCCGCCGGGCACCGACGCCTCGGGCCGCGCGCACCACCCGCGCCAGTACTCGATCGCGAGCCCGCGCAATGGTGAGCGCCCGGGCTACAACAACCTGTCGCTGACCATCAAGCGCGTGCTCGAGGACCACGACGGCAACCCCGTGCGCGGCGTGGGCAGCAACTACATGTGCGACCTGCAGGTGGGTGACAAGGTTCAGGTGATCGGGCCCTTCGGCGCGAGCTTCCTGATGCCCAACCACCCGAAGAGCCACATCGTGATGATCTGCACCGGCACGGGCAGCGCGCCGATGCGGGCGATGACCGAGTGGCGCCGGCGCCTGCGCGCCAGCGGCAAGTTCGAGGGCGGCAAGCTGATGCTCTTCTTCGGCGCGCGCACGAAGGAGGAGCTGCCCTACTTCGGCCCGCTGCAGAGCCTGCCGCACGACTTCATCGACATCCACTTCGCCTTCTCGCGCACGCCGGGCCAGCCCAGGAAGTACGTGCAGGACGCGATGCGCGAGCGCGCAGCCGACCTCGCGCGGCTGCTGGCCGACCCGAACGCCTGCTTCTACGTGTGCGGCCTGAAGTCGATGGAAGAGGGTGTGGTGCTTGCACTGCACGACATCGCCGAGCAGGCGGGCCTGAACTGGGAAACGGTGGGCGGCGCGCTCAAGCGCGAAGGTCGCCTGCACCTGGAAACGTACTGAGGGGCACGGGCAACCCCATGAGCGACTTTCAGACCCTGAGCGTCACCGCACGCGCCCCTGGCGTGGCGCAGGTGACGATGGCGCGCGAGGCGGTCTTCAACGCCTTCGACGAGGCGATGATCGCCGAGCTCGATGCGGCCTTCGCGCAGCTCGAGGCGGACCCGGCCGTGCGCGTGATCGTGCTGGCCGGCGCGGGCCGGCACTTCAGCGCCGGTGCTGACTTGCAGTGGATGAAGCGCGCGAGCCAGGCCTCGCGCGAGTGGAACCTGCAGGACGCGCGGCGCTTCGCCGGCATGCTGCAGCGGCTGGAGGCCTGCGCGAAGCCCACGGTGGCGCGCATACAGGGCGCGGCACTCGGCGGCGGTGTGGGCCTGGCCTGCGCCTGCGACATCGCGGTGGCTGCCGACAACGCGAGCTTCTCGGTGAGCGAGGCCAAGTTCGGCATCCTGCCCGCGGTGATCGGCCCCTACGTGACGAACGCGGTGGGCAAGCGCCAGGCCAAGCGGCTGGCGCTCACCACCACGCGCATCGATGCGGCCGAGGCGCTGCACATCGGGCTCGTGCAGCACGTCGTGTCGCTCGAGCAGCTCGACGCCGCGGTGGACACCGTGGTGCGCGAGCTGCTCATCGGAGGCCCTGGCGCGCAGCGCGAGATCAAGTCCCTCTTCGCCCAGCTCGAAGTGGGCCCGATCTCCCCCGAGGTGGTCGAGCTCACGGCCCAGACCATCAGCCGCGTGCGCGGCACCGACGAGGCGCGCGAAGGCTTCGATGCCTTCCTCGGCAAGCGCCCGGCCAACTGGATTCCGCAATGAACGCTTCGACCCTCTCCGGGGCCCCCGTGCTCGTGGTGGGCGCGGGCATCATGGGCGCGGGCATCGCGCAGGTGGCCGCGCAGGCTGGCCACCCGGTGTGGCTGCACGACGCGCGCGACGGCGCGGCCGCGCAGGCCAAGGCCAAGCTCGCCACGAGCCTGCAGGCCCTCGTGGCCAAGGGTCGGCTCGAGGCCTCGGCCGCCGAGGCGGCGCTCGCGCGCATCCAGCCCGTCTCGGCCGGGCTCGCCGAAGCGGCCGGCGCGCGACTCGTGGTGGAGGCCATCGTCGAAAACCTGGAGGCCAAGCGCGCGCTGTTCCGCGAGCTCGAGGGCCTGGTCGCGCCCGACTGCGTGCTCGCCACCAACACCTCGTCGATCTCGGTGACGGCGATCGCCAACGGCCTCAAGCACCCGCAGCGCCTGGTGGGCATGCACTTCTTCAACCCCGTGCCGCTGATGAAGCTCGTGGAGGTGGTCTCCGGGCTGCAGACCGACTGCGCGGTGGCCGAAGCGATCTTCGAGCTCAGCCGCGCCTGGGGCAAGGTGCCGGTGCACGCCACCTCCACGCCCGGCTTCATCGTCAACCGCATCGCGCGGCCTTACTACGCCGAGACGCTCGCCCTCCTGCTGGAGCGTGCGGCCACGCCTCAGGTGCTCGATGCCTGCCTGCGCGCGGCGGGTTTCCGCATGGGCCCGTGCGAGCTGATGGACCTCATCGGCCACGACACGAACTTCGCAGTGACGAACTCGGTGTACGAGGCGAACTTCCAAGACAAGCGCTTCATGCCCTCGCTCGTGCAGCGAGAGATGGTCGCCGGCGGGCTGCTGGGCCGCAAGAGCGGCCAGGGCTTCTACCGCTACCCCGAAGGTGTGCCCGCGCTGCCGGTGGCCGTGCACGAGGCACCGGCCACTGCACGCGAGGTCACGGTGCATGGGCACGGCCCCGTGGCCGATTGGCTGGAACACGCCGCCACGCAGGCCCTCGCCCCGCAGGGCTGGGGGCCGGCGCGCGAGCGCGACAGCGCGTGGACGGGCCTGGCCATCGACGGCGCGCGGCTCGTGCTCACCGACGGGCGCACCGCGCGCGAGCTTGCACGCGATTTCGGCATGGCCGATGTGGCCGTGTTCGACCGGCCGCTGGTGCAGCCGGTGGCGCCCGGCATCGCGCTCGCCTATGCGGTGGCGCCACAGGCTGGCGCGCAGTGGCCTGAGCAGGCCGCCGCCTGGCTGGCCGCCCTGGGCCTGACCCCGCTGCCGGTAGCAGACGCCCCCGGGCTCGTCGTGGCGCGCACGGTGGCCATGCTCGTGAACGAGGCGGCCGACGCCGTGCTGCAGGGCGTGTGCAGCCCCGAGGGCGCCAACGCCGCGATGAAGCTGGGCGTGAACTACCCCCAGGGCCCCTTCGAGTGGCTGGCCGCCTGGAGCGTGGCCGGCGTGGCGGGCGTGCTGCAGGCGCTGGATGCCGAGTACCGCGGCGAGCGCTACCGCGTGAGCCCCTGGCTGCTGCGAGCTGGCGCGGCATGAAGTTCGCCGAGTTCCATCCCGGACAGGTGATCGAGGCCGGCCCCTTCCACCTCACCGAGGAGGAGGTGCTGCGCTTTGCCCGCACCTACGACCCGCAGTGGTTCCACACCGACCCCGAGGCCGCGTCGCGGGGCCCCTTCGGCGGGCTCATCGCCAGCGGGTGGCAGACCTGCGGCATCGCCATGCGGCTGCTGGCGCAAAGTGCCCTGGCCGGCTCGGAGTCCTTCGCGTCTCCGGGCATTGCCGCCATCCGATTTCCGCACCCCGTGCGGCCCGGCGATGCGCTGCGCGTGCGCGGCACGGTGATCGAGACCCGGCGCTCGGCGAGCAAGCCGACGCTGGGCATCCTGCGCTGGCGCTGGCAGCTCTTCAACCAGCACGACACCGAAGTGCTCGACCTCGAGTGCACGAGCCTCTTCGACCTCTCGCCCACACCTCGCCCCGAGCCGGAGACGACATGACCCAGGCCTTCATCTGCGACGCCCTGCGCACCCCCATCGGCCGCTACGGCGGCGCCCTCTCCTCGGTGCGCACGGACGACCTCGGCGCGGTGCCGCTGCGCGCGCTGATGGCGCGCCACCCCAATCTCGACTGGGCGGCGGTGGCCGACGTGATCTTCGGCTGCGCCAACCAGGCCGGCGAAGACAACCGCAACGTGGCGCGCATGGCCCTGCTGCTCGCGGGCCTGCCCAAGGAGGTGCCGGGCGCAACCCTCAACCGCCTGTGCGGCTCGGGCCTGGACGCGGTGGGCACGGCCGCACGCGCGATCAAGGCCGGCGAGGCCGAGCTCATGATCGCCGGCGGCGTGGAGAGCATGAGCCGCGCGCCCTTCGTGATGCCCAAGGCCGAGAGCGCCTTCAGCC
>JBMOGN010000266.1:0-3957 GCA_049318345.1 Rubrivivax sp.
GGCGCGTGAGCAGGCGGTGGAAGTAGCGGCAGTGCCGGTCGGTCCAGTCCATCATCGGGGCCACGCTCAGGCGCCAGGGGCTGAGGCCCGCAACGGGCGCGGCATGCCCACAGGCGGGCCCAGGCCCGGGCAGGCGGGCGGAGCCAGTTTCAGTTTCAGGCCGGTCAGGATTGGAGGCGGTCGTCACGGCCCCGATTGTCGGGGCTCGGGCTCCCTGCGGCCCCCGCCGCGGCCGCATTGAGGGCACGCAACCCACCGGCCACGCGCGGCGCCGACCATGCAGGCACGGCCACTCCACCAGGAGCCTGCGTGGACTCCCCCAACATCGTCCCCCTGGCCGAGCTCTCGCTCGCCGACCTGCCGCGCGTGGGCGGCAAGACCGCCTCGCTCGGCGAGATGGTGCGCACCCTGCAACCGCTGGGCGTGCGCATCCCCGAAGGCTTTGCTGTGACAGCGCAGGCCTACCGGCAGGCCCTCGACGAGGCGCAAGCGTGGCCGCGGCTGCACGCGCTGCTGGACCACGTGGACAAGAACGACGCTGCCGGCCTGCAGCAGGCCGCGCGTGCAGCGCGCGAGATCGTGCTGGCCGCACCGATGCCCGCGAAGGTGGAAGCTGGCCTGCGCCGCGCCTGGCGCGGCCTGCTCAAGCGCCTCGGGCCGCAGCTGAGCGTGGCCGTGCGCAGCTCGGCCACCGCCGAGGACCTGCCCACCGCGAGCTTCGCCGGCCAGCACGAGACGGTGCTGAACGTGCGCGGCGAGGACGCGCTGGTGCAGGCGGTGCGCCGCTGCCAGGCGTCGATCTTCACCGACCGCGCCATCGCCTACCGCATCGACAACGGCTTCGACCACTTCCGCGTGAGCCTGTCGGTGGTGGTGATGCAGATGGTGCGCGCCGACCAGGCCGCCAGCGGCGTGATCTTCACGCGCGACACCGAGTCGGGCCACCCGGACTTCGTGCTCGTCACCGGGGCCTGGGGCCTGGGGGAGAACGTGGTGCAGGGCACGGTGGACCCCGACGAGTTCCACGTCCACAAGCCCACCTTCCGACTCGGCCACCACCAGGTGCTGCGCCGGCGCATCGGCCGCAAGCAGTGGCGGATGGTGTACGGCGCGGGCCCGCAGGGCGAGACGGTGGTCAACGAGGCCACCCCAGAGGCCGAGCAGGCGCGGGCCTGCCTGAGCGACGAGCAGGTGCTGGAACTCGCGCAGGCCGCGCTGCACATCGAGGCCCACTACAGCCGCCTGGCCGGTACGTGGCGCGCCATGGACATCGAGTGGGCGCAGGACGGCCCGGGCGGCCTGCTCTACATCGTGCAGGCCCGCCCCGACACCTCTCGCACGCCCCACGATCCCCTCGTTCTGGAGCGCTTCGTGCTGGACGCGCCCGACGCGGCGCCGGCCGTTCGCGCCAGCGGGCGCGCCGTGGGCGAGCGCATCGCCAGCGGCCGGGTGCGGCGCATCGACCGCGCCGCCGACCTCGGGCAGTTCCGCCCCGGCGAGGTGCTTGTCACCGATACCACCTCGCCCGACTGGGAGCCGGTGATGAAGACGGCCTCGGCCATCGTCACCGAGCGCGGCGGGCGCACCTGCCACGCCGCCATCGTGGCTCGCGAGCTCGGCATCCCGGCGGTGGTGGGCGCAGCCGGCGCGCGCGCCGCGCTATCCGAGGGTGGCGCAGTGACGGTGAGCTGCGCCGAGGGCGAGATCGGACGCGTCTATGAGGGCACCCTGCCCTTCCACGTGGAGCGCGTGCGGCTCGACGAGTGGCCTCGGCCGCGCACGCAGGTGCACGTGAACCTGGGCAACCCGCAGCTCGCCCTGCGCACCGCGATGCTGCCCTGCGACGGCGTGGGCCTGGCGCGCATGGAGTTCATCATCAGCGAGTCCATCGCCATGCACCCGATGGCCGCCCTGCACCCCGAGCGCATCCGCGACCCCGCCGTGCGCGAGGCGTTGCTCGAGCGCGCCCGGGGCAGCGCGGACGCGGCCGCCTTCTTCGTCGAGCGGCTGGCCGAGGGCGTGGCCACCCTGTGCGCCGCCTTCTGGCCGCGGCCCGTGGTGGTGCGGCTGTCGGACTTCAAGAGCAACGAGTACGCGAGCCTGCCCGGGGGCGCGGACTTCGAGCCCCACGAGGAGAACCCGATGCTCGGGCTGCGTGGGGCCGCGCGCTACCTGCACCCGGACTTCGCCGAGGCCTTCGCCCTGGAGTGCCAGGCGCTGCGCCGCGTGCGCGAGGACATGGGCCTCGTGAACATGCGCCTGATGGTGCCCTTCTGCCGCAGCCTGGACGAGGCCAGGCGCGTGCTGGCTGCCCTGGCCGCGCACGGCCTGGCGCGCGACGCGGCCGGCGGCACCGCCGGCGGGGTGCAGGTGTGGATGATGTGCGAGATCCCGAACAACGTGCTGCTCATCGACGAGTTCGCGCCGTTGTTCGACGGCATCTCCATCGGCAGCAACGACCTCACCCAGCTCGTCCTGGGCGTGGACCGCGACAGTGCGCTGGTGGCCTCGGCCTTCGACGAGTGCGACCCCGGGGTGCTGAAGATGCTGCGCCAGGCCATCGAGGGCGCGCACCGGTGCGGGCGGCCCAGCGGCATCTGCGGCCAGGCGCCCTCGGACCACCCCGAGCTGCTTCGCCTGCTCGTGGCCTGGGGCATCGACAGCCTGAGCGTGACGCCCGACCGGCTGCTGGCCACGGTGCAGGCGGTGGCCCAGGCCGAGGCCGACGCGCGGCCCGGGTTGGCGGCTCAGTCCACCGTCGCGCCGCTGGCCTTGACGACCGCCTCGTAGCGCGCGTACTCGCGCCGCATCAGCTCGCCGAACTGCTCCGGCGTGGTGGGTACGGGCTCGGCCATCATGGCGGCAAAGCGGGTCTTGATGTCTTCGGACTGCAGGGCCTGCACATAGGCCGCGTTCAGCCGCGCCACCACCTCTCGCGGCGTGCCGGCGGGCGCAATCAGCCCCCACCAGGTGTCGATCTCGAAGCCGGGGAAGGTCTCGGCAATGGCCGGCACGTCGGGCAGCAGCGGGCTGCGCTGCGGCGTGGTCACGGCCAGCGGGATCACCTTGCCCGCGCGGATGTTGGCCCCGGAGGTGGCCAGGTTGTCCAGCGTGTAGTCCACCGTGCCCGCGAGCATGGCCAGCTGCGACGGCCCGCCCCCGTTGTAGGGGATGTGCACGGCGAAGAAGCCGAACTTCTTCTTGAACATCTCGCCTGCCAGGTGGCCGCCGCTGCCATTGCCGCCGCTGGCATAGCTCAGGCGTGCGGGGTTGGCCTTGGCGTAGGCGATGAAGTCCTTGAGCGTGGCGATCTTCAACCGGCGCGCGGTGTCGGCATTCATCACCAGCACGTTGGGGATGCGCACCATCTGCGTGATGGGAGCGAAGTCCTTGATCGGGTCGTAGGGCAGCTTCTTGAAGAGCCAGGGGTTGATGGCATGCATGGCCACGGCCGCCATGCCGATCGTGTAGCCATCGGGCGCGGCCTTGGCCACCATGTCCACACCGATGCCGCCGCCGCCTCCCGGGCGGTTCTCCACCACCATCGTCATCCCGAGCGTCTGCGCGGCCTTCTCGGTAATCAGGCGCGTGGTGACATCGGTAGCCCCGCCCGGGGTGAAGGGAACGATCACGCGGACGGGTCGCCCCGCCTGCGTCTGACCGGTCATCGGGACGGTGGCGGCTCCCAGGCCGGCGAGGAAGTGTCTGCGGTCCACGGTGTCTCCTTGCTCAGGGGGTGGTGAGGTTGGCGGGCGGGCTCAGGCTGCCGGAGCCTGAATCAGGCAGCCTCGCGCGAGGCCCGCTTGCGCTCGTGCTCCTTGAGGTAGCGCTTGCGCACGCGGATGCTGCGCGGGGTGATCTCCACGAGTTCGTCGTCGGCGATGAATTCCACCGCCAGCTCCAGCGTGAGGTCGATGGGCGGGGTGATCTTGATCGCGTCTTCCTTGCCGCTGACGC
>JBMOGN010000267.1:0-3952 GCA_049318345.1 Rubrivivax sp.
TCGCGGCCGAAGATCGTGCCGCTGTCGCAGCGCAACCTGTGCGCCTCGGCCGCGAACATCTCGCGCACGCTGGCTTTCACGCCGGCCGACCGGGGGCTGAACATCATGCCCCTGTTCCACATCCACGGGCTCATCGCCGGGGTGCTGGCGCCGCTGTCGGCGGGCGCCTCGGTGTTCTGCACACCGGGCTTCAATGCGCTGAAGTTCTTCGGCTGGATGGACGAGGCCCGCCCGACCTGGTACACGGCCGTGCCGACCATGCACCAGGCCATCGTGGCACGCGCCCCGAAGAACGCGGACATCATCCGGCGCCACCCGCTGCGCTTCATGCGCTCGTCGTCGAGCTCGATGCCGCCGCAAGTCATCCGCGAGCTCGAAGAGGTGTTTGGTGCCCCGCTCATCGAGGCCTACGGCATGACCGAGGCCACGCACCAGATGGCCTCCAACCCCCTGCCGCCGGCGGTGCGCAAGCCCGGCTCGGTGGGCCTGCCGGCCGGCCCGGAGGTGGCGATCATGGGCGAGGACGGCAGCCTGCTGGCGCGCGGGGAGATCGGCGAGATCGTCATCCGCGGCCCCAACGTCACCGCCGGCTACGAGAACAACGACAAGGCCAACGCCGAGGCATTCGCCGCCGGCTGGTTCCGCACCGGCGACCAGGGCACGATGGACGCCGAGGGCTACATCAGCCTCACCGGGCGCCTGAAGGAGATCATCAACCGCGGCGGCGAGAAGGTGAGCCCGCGCGAGGTCGACGAGATCCTGATGGACCACCCGGCCGTGGCGCAGGTGGTGTGCTTCGGCATCCCGCACCCCAAGCTCGGGGAGGAGGTGGGCGCGGTGGTGGTGCTGCGCGAAGGCCAGCAGGCCGGCGAGCGCGAACTGCAGGAGTTCGTGGGTCGGCGCGCCGCGGACTTCAAGGTCCCGAAGAAGATCCTCTTCATGGACGAGATTCCCAAGGGCGCCACCGGCAAGCTGCAACGCATCGGCCTGGCCGCGCGCCTGGGCCTGACGGGCTGAGGCGGCCGTGAAGATCGCCATCGTCGGCGCCGGCGCCATTGGCGGCTACCTCGGCACCAAGCTGTCGCTGGCCGGGGAGGACGTCACCTTCATCGCCCGCAACCGCAACCTGCAGGTCATCAATGCCGGCGGCTTCCGGCTCGTGCATCCGGACGGACGCGAGGAGCATGCACCGGCCGTGCGCGCCGTGCAGCACGGGCAGGAGGCCGGGCCGCAGGACGCCGTGCTGCTCACGGTGAAGGCGCACCAGGTGCGCGACATCCTGCCCGGGCTGCAGCACCTCTTCGGCCCGCAGACCATGGTCGTGACCATGATCAACGGGCTGCCGTGGTGGTACTTCCACCGCCTGGCGGGCCCGTGGGAGGGCCGGCAGCTCGACAGCCTCGACCCCGACGGCGCCATCGCCGCGGCCATCGACCCGCAGCGCCTGATCGGCAGCATCGTCTACCCGGCTTGCGAGCTCACCGCGCCGGGCGTGGTGCGGCTCATCGAGGGCAACCGCTTCACCCTGGGCGAGCTCGACGGCAGCCGCAGCGAGCGCATCGAGGCACTGGCCGCCGCGCTCATGCGTGCGGGCTTCAAGGCGCCCGTCAGCCGCGACATCCGCAGCGAGATCTGGGTCAAGCTCTGGGGCAACCTCACCTTCAATCCGCTGTCCGCGCTCACGCACGCCACGCTGGAGGAGATCTGCACCTTCCCGGCCACGCGCGCGCTGGCGGCCACGATGATGCGCGAGGCACAGGCCGTGGGCGAGAAGCTCGGTGTGGCCTTCAAGATCGGCATCGAGCAGCGCATCGCCGGCGCACAGGCTGTCGGCGCGCACAAGACCTCGATGCTCGTGGACGTGGAAAACGGCCGCGCCCTCGAACTCGAGGCGCTGGTGGGCTCGGTGGTCGAGCTGGGGCGGATCACGGACACGCCCGTGCCCGTGATCGAAGCGCTCTACGCCACGGTCAGCCTGCTGTCCCGGACGCTGGAGGCACGGGGCGCACGGCTTCAGCTTCAGCCGCGCTGACCGCAGGCTCCTGCGCCTGGGGCGCATCCTCCGGCACCTCCACCTCGCCAGGCACGCGCCGGCGGGCGAACAGCGTGTACATGGTGGGCACGACGAAGATCGTCAGCAGCGTGCCCACCGACATGCCACCCACGATCACCCAGCCGATCTGGGACCGGCTCTCCGCACCGGCGCCGGTGCTCAGCGCCAGCGGCAGGGCCCCGAGCACCATGGCGCCGGTGGTCATCAGGATCGGGCGCAGCCGCAGGCTCGCGCCCTGGATGGTGGCCTGGCGCACGTCCAGGCCCTCCTGGCGCATCTGGTTGGCGAACTCCACGATCAGGATGCCGTGCTTGGTGATCAGGCCCACCAGGGTGACCAACCCGATCTGGGAGAACACGTTGAGCGTGCCCCCCGTCAGGTGCATGGCACCCAGCGCACCGACGGTGGACAGCGGCACCGACAGCATGATCACGAAGGGGTCGATGAAGCTCTCGAACTGCGCGGCCAGCACCAGGAAGATGAAGAGCAGCGCCAGCACGAACACCACCGCCAGCGCCCCGCTGGAGGCCCGGAACTCGCGGCTCACCCCGTTGAGCTCGGTGGCGTAGCCGGGCTTGAGCACCTTGGCGGCCGACTGTTCCATGAAGGTCAGCGCCTCGCCCAGGGCGTAGCCCGGCGCGAGGTTGGCCGTGATGGTGACGGAGCGGCGCTGGTTGAAGTGGTTCAGCTCGCGCGGGCTCACCGACTCGCGGATCTTCACGATCGACGACAGCGGCACCATCACGTCGCCGCGGCCGCGCACGAACAGCCGGTCGATGTCCTCGGGCGTGGTACGGCCGCTGGGCGTGGTCTGCACCAGCACGTCGTACTGGTCGGCGTCGCGCTTGTAGCGCGTGACAGCGCGGCCGCCGAGCATGGTCTCCACCATGCGTGCCACCTGCTCCACGCTCACCCCGGCGTCAGCCGCGCGGTCGCGGTCCACCTCCAGGAAGAGCTCGGGCTTATTCAGGCGCAGGTCGATGTCCGGGGCCACCAGGCCCGGGTTCTTCGCCATCTCGGCAAGCATCCCCTGCGCGGCGCGCGAGAGGTTGTCGTAGCTGTCGCTGGTGACGACGACGAAGTTGATCGGGCGATCCCGGAAGCCCTGCCCGAGGCTGGGCGGGGTGACGGGGAAGGCCGTGACGCCAGGAAGGCTGCCCACGCGGGGCGAGAGTTCCCGCGCGATCTGGATCGTGGACTTCGAGCGCTCGCTCCAGTCCACCGCACGCAGCACGGCCGAGCCCTGGGCCACGGTGGGGTTGCCGGCGACGATGAAGGTGCGGTCGAACTCCTTGTACTCGCCCGTGATGCGCTCGATGGCGCGCAGGTAGCGCGCGGTGTACTCCAGGGTGGAGCCGTCCGGGGCATTGACGGTGGTGAGGATCACGCCGCGGTCTTCCATCGGCGCGAGCTCGCTCTTGGCGTTGGTGAAGAGCCACCAGCTCCCACCGCCGGCCGCGACCATGACGAGCAGCACGATCCAGCGCTGGCCGAGCACCCAGCGCAGCGCCACCGTGTAGCCGTTGGTGATGGCCACCAGCACGCGCTCCATGCCGCGGTCGAAGAAGGTCGGGTTGCTCTCGTGGTGCAGCAGCTTGCTGCACATCATGGGCGTGAGCGTCAGCGCGACGAAGCCCGAGACGATCACCGCCCCGGCCAGGGTGAGGGCGAACTCCACGAAGAGCCGCCCGGTGCGCCCGGGCGTGAAGGCCAGCGGCGCGAACACCGCCGCCAGGGTGAGCGTCATGGCCACCACCGCGAAGCCGATCTCCTTGCCGCCCTTGAGGGCCGCCTTCAGCGGCGTCAGCCCCTCCTCGATGTGCCGGAAGATGTTCTCCAGCACGACGATGGAGTCGTCCACCACCAGGCCGATGGCCAGCACGAGCGACAGCAGCGTGA
>JBMOGN010000268.1:0-3937 GCA_049318345.1 Rubrivivax sp.
CTGATGCTGCGCGAGACGGCGCAGCGCTGGGTGGCGCGCGCCGTCACCGGCGAGGTCACGCTCGAGCTGCGCCGCGGCAACGACTACTCGATCCTCAACACCGAGAGCCCCAACCTCACCTACCACCCCGAGCGGCTGACGATGGAAAAGGGCGAGGGCGCCTTCACCCCGGCCGACCGCATCGGGCAGCTCACGATGCGTGCCCTGGACATTGCCGACACGCGCGACAAGCTCGGGATCTACAGCCGCACCGGGCTGCTGGGGCAGCATGGCGACGCGGGCATCCCGCTTCTGGGGTCGGCCGGCAACGACTGAGCGCGAGACCGGCTGAATCGGCGCGCCGGCCCGCGCCGGCCCGCAGCGGCCCGCCGCGGGCCGCACCGCCTCAGCCGGCCGCGGTGCGGTTGCGCTCCAGCTTCTCCGCCCGGGCCTCGTCGTACCAGCCCACGGCCGCGCGACCGTCCTGCTTGACCTGGTTGAGCGCACCGTCGGCGCGGATGAGCAGGTCCTGGATGTTGTCGCCATCCTCCGGATAGCGGGCCACGCCGGCACTCACGGTCACGGCGATCGTGCCGATGGCCGTGCGCACCTCGAACTGGCTCAGGCCGTGATCGAGCCGGGCATGCAGGGTGTGCAGCGAACTGCCCTCGCCGCGCTCCAGCAGGGCGATGAACTCATCCCCCGAACGCCGGCAAAGCAGGTGCCCGGGCGGCAGCTGCGCCTGCAGGTGCGTGGCCAGCCCCTTGATGACCGCGTCGCCAATGTCGTGGCCGTGGGTGTCGTTCACCGCCTTGAGGTGATCCATGTCGAAGAACAGCAGCAGGAACGGGCGCGCCCGCGCCTGCGGTGTGCCCAGGCGCTCCTGCAGCGCCTCGGTGAGGGCGCGGAAGTTCGGCAGCCCCGTCAGGCTGTCCCGGTAGGCCAGCGCGTGGAGCTCGTCTTGCGCAGCCTTCAGCGGGGTGATGTCCGAGATCACGGCCACCACCCCCGCCATGCCGGGGCCGTCCTGGGGGGTGCCGAGCCGCGACATCGCCACATAGGTCGGGATCAGGCGGCCGTCGCGGTGGCGGAACATCGTCTCGCCGCGCCAGACATCGCGCAGATTCAGCGCGTCGCGGATCTGCTGCGACACCACCGAGGTTTCGGCATCCTTGTAGAGCACGCCGGCGTGCAGCCCGATGAGCTCGGTGCGGCTGAAGCCCGTCATTGCCGCCAGGGCCGGGTTGCAGTCGGCTATGCGACCCTGCGCGTCCGTGACGAGGATCGCCTCGCCCGAGGTCTCGAAGATCTTCGCCGAGGTGCGCAGCTCCTCGGTCACCTGCTGCTGGCGGCGCAGCATGTCGTCCAGCGCCCGAAAGACCTCGGCGATCTCGTCGCTCCCCCCCTGCTCGGACAGCTTCACGGGCCGGCCTTCCAGGATCTCCCGGCAGTACGACACGAGCTCGTCCAGGCGTCCGGTGGTGCGTGCGGCGAAGTCGCGGGTCCAGCGCTTGATGCGACGGTGCAGCAGCGTGCCCAGCACCCCGATGAGCAGCGTCAGCGCCAGCCCGCGTACGAAGGGTCCGGTGGCGCTGCGGGCCAGGCGCATCTGCAGTTTCAGCTGCAGGGGAGCCTGGCCGGCTTCGATCTGCGTATGCGAGGCCAGGGCCCAGGGCTCGGAGGCGGCCGGCTGCGATGCGTCCTCCTGCGCCCACAGGTCCACGCGCAGCCCGGGCGCGATCGGGAGCTCGGTGATGGCGGCGCGCGGGTCGAAGGTCGCGACGATGAAGCCCACGGGGCTCGTGGTCTGGGGCGAGAGCACGGGCTGCACCAGCACCAGCTTGTCCACGCGCACCCCGGAGCCGCCCTCGGCGCGCACGAGCCCGTATCGCGCCTGGCCGGAGGCCACCGCCTGGCGCACCGGTTCGCTGTCGATGGCCTTCAGCGCCACCGGATCGTCGGGCACCACGAAGCGGCGCCCCCGGTAGTCCAGCAGCAGGAAGGGGCTGCCGCCACCCTCGTTGATACGCGTCAGCAGTGGCCGCAGATAGGCCTCTCGACCGAAACTGTCGGTCAGCCCCGTCCACAACACCGAGGAGGTGGCCAGGGAGCCGAGCTGGCGCACGGTGGCCTGCAGGTCTGCGCGCAGGCGGGTGGCCACCAGCTCGCGCTCCTGCGACAGGCGCGCGGTGGCGTCGTAGACGCTGATGGAGACGGCCAGGAACCCGAGCAGGACGATGGCCAGCACGACCCAGGTGCGCACGATGCGCAGCAGCCCGCGCTCGATGGCCGCGCGCAGCGAGTGCGCCCCGGGATCGGCAGCCTCGCGCGGCAGTGGCATGTTCACGCCCGGCCTTTGCGGCTACCGCGCCGGGACGAGCGCGCCGGAGCGCTCGATGCGCACGAACAGCACCTGCTGCGGCCCGAGGGCGTCGTGCCGGTCCGGCGTGAAGGCCGGTGCATAGGCGCGCACCGCGCCTTCGAAGGGTGGCAGGCGCTCCAGGGCCTGGCGCACCGCGTCGCCGTCGGTGCTGCGCGCCCGCTCCACCGCCATCGCCACCAGATGCGTCATGTCGTAGGCGTGGGCCGAGCCCACCGGGCTGACGATGTCCCGCACCGACGCCAGGTTGCCCTCCTTCATCAGCCAGGCGGCCAGGAGGCGGGCCTTGGGGCGCGGGTTGTCGATGAAGCTGAACGTCTGGATCACCTGCAGGTCCACCTTGTCCAGTGCCTCGCCGGCGAGTTCGTGCACGATGCCGCCCGTCAGGCCCCAGTGCGAGACGATGGGCAGCCTCTGCGCGGCGTCCAGCCGCGCCATCTCCCGGATGACGAGTGCCGCCTCGACCTCGTTGGCCACCAGCACCATGGCCTGGGCACGGGCCGCACGGCAGGCCTCGACGACATCGCCGAAGGCCTTGTCGCCCCAGTTGTACCAGCGCGTGGTCACCACCGTCAGCCCCAGGCGTGGCGCGCGCGCGCCGATCACGGCGTCGCTGGAACGGCCCCACGAGGTGTTGGGCAACACGGCGCACAGCCGCCGGGCCTGGTGGGCGCTGCGCGCGCGCTGCAGCATCGCCTCCACGCCCCAGCTGTCCTTCAGCGACAGCCGGAAGGAGAAGGAAGGCTTGTCGCCGTGGTCGGTGATCGGGTCGGCCGAGCCCCACACGCTCACCAGCGGCACGCGGGCCTTCTGCGCATGCGGGACCGTCTCCACCGTGGACGGGCTGTACTTGCCGGCGAACACGGCCACGACGCCCGCGCGAGCCGCGTGTTCGAGGTAGTTGTCGCGCGCGCGCGCCGAGACGCCCTGGTTGTCGGAGGTCAGCAGCTTCAGCGGGCGCCCGCCCAGCACACCGCCGCGCGCGTTGATCTCCTCCATCGCCGCCAGGATGCCGCTTTCGATCGCGCGCGGCGCGGTGTTGGTCTTCACCCCGTAGGCGCCGTCGAAGGCGATGTACACCGGCTCGCCCGTGGGTGCCGTCTGGGCGGCAGCGGGGGTGCAGAGCCCGGCGGCCCCGGTCAGGCCCGCGACCAGGAACCCGAAGAGGGCTCCCGCCGGGCCTCGTCGGCCCGGTGCTGCACCGGGGCGTGTCCCGCCTGGCGGGATCATCGACTTCCTGTCCATCGTTCGGCTTCTCCCGGCCCACTGGCTTCGCCAACCCTCCCTCAGGGCCTGCGCAACCGTGAAATGGTACCGCCTGCGCGGCCCGGTGCGGCCAATCTCAGGGCAGGGTGCGCAGCACGTCGGCCGCGCGCAAGCTCCCCACGGGCAGGCCACGCCAGTTGCGCAGCTGCATGTCGCTGAGCGCGCGCATGAAGACCGAGTCGGCCTCGTCGAGGTCGAGCAGCCTTTCCAGCAGCGCGGCCATGGCCACCTCGGCGGCGCGCGCGGTGTTGCCGTCGTCCATCTTCAGCGCCACGCCCAGGCCGAGCTCGGGCAGCGCCGCGCAGTACACGC
>JBMOGN010000269.1:0-3926 GCA_049318345.1 Rubrivivax sp.
GCTCGATCGTTTGAACCATGGGCCTGCGCTTCACTCAACGTATGCCTCTTCAAGGTCCTCACGCTCAACCTGAGCAAGTCCGGTCGGGTTCCCGTACTTACCGCGATGCAGCAGGCGCCGACACTTCCACGTAGCTGCCCGGCGCGGCCCCGTTAACCGCCTCCCGAATCTCCGGCAGGGTCAACTGAAGTCTGGGCCAGCTGGTTGTCATCAGCACGACGAGGGCCATCCTGCGCCCCGAAAGGTTCTGCTGGTACTTCAGGTTGCGATCGGTGGTGACGAAGACTTCAAAGCCTGCCCGCTCGGCTGCCGCGATGAGTTCGCCGTTCCTGAGGCGTGACCAGCCCAGTTCGAAGGCCGTCTGCACGTCGCATCCCTCCAGCGCCCGGCGTAACGGAACAGGCGTGCCCTGGTCGAAAAGAACCTTCAATCAGACCGACTCGACAGCACTTCGCGCAGCATGCTCGAGAACTGCCCGAGCCTGCTCGGCAGTGACCCCGGGAAACCACTGCAGGAACTCGTGCAGCGGTACGTCGTCCTCGAGGTTCTCGAAGAGTGCGGCGATCGGCACCCGGGTCCCGCGAAACACCCACGCGCCGCTCACGAGCCCGGGGACTCGCTCTGCGGCAGGACAGGTTGACCAGTCGATCATCGAAACATCGTAGCACCGCACCTCGCCCTGCGCGTCGAGCCGGCACATAGGGGCGCACGGCCCCGACATCCCCGGGCGTCGCCAATCTAGGCTCTTCGTGGCTGGATCGTCGGGATGGTTCCATTGAGCGGGCGACATCGAGCTGCTGGGCGCGGGGGAGTTCATCGAGATCCCGCCGTGTCGATGCCTGAACGCCGTGCGAGGATTCCTCCTATGGAAAATCCGATGGTCAGGATCACCCACGACCCAACGCGCCGAGGCGGCCGCGCCTGCGTGCGCGGCCTGCGCATCAGCGTGGGCGATGTGCTGGGGTGGCTGGCTTCGGGTATGACGACCGACCAGATCCTCGCCGACTATCCGGAGCTCTCCCTCGAGGACATCCGGGCTTGTCTCGCCTACGCGGCCTCACGCGAGTTGCACGAGGTGCGCATTCCAGCCGCCGCGTGAAGCTGCTGCTCGACGAGAACCTTCTCCGGCGGCTCGTTCTGGCGCAGCCCAGAGTCTCGTTTGGGGCACCCAAGGCCCGATGTTCTTCATGACACTGCATACCGACACCCGCTGCGCCACCATCGTCCGCAAGGCCCTGGCCGTCGTCGCCCCGCAGTTCCGGCTCTCCCTGCACCATGGCGCACACGGCGTGGCGCACTGGAGCCGCGTGTGGTTCCACGGCCGCGCACTTGCTGCCTCGCTCGACATCAACCCCGCCGTGCTCGCCTGGTTCGCCTTCCTGCACGACAGCCAGCGCCACAACGAACACTGCGACCCCCAGCACGGCGCTCGCGCTGCACACTTCGCCGTGCACCTGCGCCGCGCGGGCACGATCACCGAACTCTCGTGCCAGGAGTTCGAGCACCTGTGCGAAGCCATGCAGCTGCACTCCGACGGCCACACCGAGGCCGAGCCAGCCCTGCGCGCCTGCTGGGACGCCGACCGGCTGGACCTCTCTCGCGTGGGCATCACGCCCGAGCCGCGCTACCTGTGCACGGAGCACGGGCGGCGGGAGGAGACGTTGAGGGTGGCGGTGAGGATGGGCAGGGGGATGGGTGAGGCCCGTGCCGCGGCGAGCAGGTTGAAGGTGGGCCAGAAGTTGCATTTGCCTTGAAATTCCCGCTTCACAAGCAGGATTTTCAAGGTGGCATCGAATCATGATCGCTCGTCCAGCCCTGCTTGAGGAAGTGGACCAAGCCTTGAAGCGCAGCCCGGCTGTCGCACTGCTCGGCCTGCGCCAGGTGGGCAAGACCACCCTGGCGCGCCACTTCGCACCGCCCGATACCGCCCAGTACCTCGATCTGGAAGATCCCGTGGTGGAAGCACGCCTGGCCGAGCCGATGACGCTGCTGTCAGGCATGAAGGGCCTGGTGGTCATCGACGAAGTGCAACGCGCGCCGGAACTGTTCAAGACCCTGCGCGTGCTGTTGGACAGGCCTGACAACCCCGTACGGTTCCTGCTGCTGGGCAGCGCATCGCCAGCCTTGCTCAAACAAGGCAGCGAGTCCCTGGCCGGCCGCATCGAACTCATCGAGATGGCCGGCTTCACGCTGGATGAAGTCGGGCCCGGAGAACAGCCATGCTGGCACATCTTCACGGGCAGGTGTGGAATGCGGCCGAGCCGGCGCGGGCTCTCGGCGTGAACGAAAGCGGGCCTTGTTGGGGGATGCCCGGCCGATCCTGCGCGCCCGGAGCAAGACGATCGTTTGAAATCCATCACAGACAATAGATGTATTTTTCGTCCATAATGGCGAACAAATGCCGAGCAAGCCACCCGTCGTCTTTCCGCAGGAGCAGCGCATGCTCGCCCAGTTGGGCGAGCGGCTTCGCCTGGCTCGTCGGCGCCGGAAACTGAGCACCACCGCGGTCGCGGGTCGAGCCGGAATCTCCCGCAGCACGCTCTACAAGGTCGAGTCGGGCGATCCCGGCGCCACGATGGGCACCTACTTGCGGGTTCTGGCCGCGCTCGGGCTCGAGAACGACCTTCACGGCCTCGCAGCCGACGACAAGGTGGGCCGCAGGCTGCAGGACCTGGCCCTGGAACCCAGGCGGACGCCCCCGCGCAAGCCTCGGCCCGAAGCCGGCGTGCCCGCCGCCGCGGCGCAGCCCGCCTCCACAGGCCTGCCGTGAACGAACAGGCGCGGCTCCTGGAGGTCTGGCTGGACTGCGACCTGGGGCCCGCCTGCCTGGTGGGCCGGCTGGCCCATGACCGGGGCCAGGTGCGGTTTCATTACGAGCGCAGCTGGCTCGGCGATGGCCGCGCGTTCGCGCTGGACCCCGACCTCTCCCTGGACGCGTCCCCGTTCTTTCCGAGGCCCGAGCTCGGCAACTTCGGCATCTTCCTGGACTCTTCACCCGACCGATGGGGCCAGACCCTCATGAGGCGGCGAGAGGCGCTGCAGGCCCAGGATGAGTCCAGGCCGCCCCGAACGCTCTACGCCTGGGACTTTCTCATCGGGGTCCAGGACTTCACCCGGCAGGGGGCGCTGCGGTTCCGCCCGGAAGGTAGCGCGGAATTCCTGGGCAACGAGAAGATGGCGGCACCGCCCGTCACCACGTTGCGCGAACTCGAAGCGGTGGCGTTCAACCTGAGCAACCGCCGAATCGACGATCTGGACGCGCTGCGCCAGTGGCTGGCCGTCCTGGTCGCTCCGGGTGCTTCGCTCGGAGGCGCCCGGCCCAAGGCCAACTTCACCGCGGCAGACGGCACCCTGTGGATCGGCAAGTTTCCGGCCCGCGATGACGACCGCGACGCGGGCGCGTGGGAGTTCGTCGTGAACGTGCTGGCCAGGCGCGCCTGCATCGACGTCCCTGCCGCGCAGCTGCTGCGGCTGAACAACGACTTCCACACCTACTGTGTCCAGCGCTTCGACCGCGTCGGCGGCACGCGGCGCTTCTACGCGTCGGCCATGACGCTGCTGCGAAAGGACCAGAGCGAGGGCACGAGCTACCTGGAGCTGGCCCAGTTGATGCGCTCGATGGGCGACTCCCGGCACGCCCACAGCGACCTCGAGCAGTTGTTCAGGCGGGTCGCGTTCAACGTCTGCGTGGGCAATCGGGACGACCATCTGCGCAACCACGGCTTCATCCTGGACAGGACCGGCTGGCGCCTGGCCCCGGCCTTCGATGTCAACCCGAACATCGACAAGGCCGAGCACGTCCTGAACATCGACGATTCCGACAACCGGCCCGCCCTGGACACCGTGGTGGCCAGCGCGGCGTTCTATGGCCTCGCACCCCAGCGGGCGAAGCTCGTCGTCGAGGAGGTCGCGACTGCCGTGGACGG
>JBMOGN010000270.1:0-3909 GCA_049318345.1 Rubrivivax sp.
GACCCCTTGGTTCGTAGCCAAGTACTCTATCCAACTGAGCTACAGCCGCTGAGCCTCTCAGTATAGCAAAGGGCCGCGCCCGGGCCGGCTCAGGGCAGGCTGGCCGCGGTGCGCTCGCACTCGGCGGCGCGCTCCTCCCGGCCCTCCTCGCGGGCCAGGGCGGCCAGGGCGCGCCAGGCGCGGCGCCGCGTGCGGGCGTCCAGCGTGCGGGCCTGAGCCACCTGCTCCAGCGGCTGGCGCGCCTTGCCCCAGAGCTTGCGCTCGGCATACACGAGCGCCGCGGCGGCGGCCACGGCCGGGTCCTGCGGCCAGGCGTTGAAGGCGCTTTCCACGCGCTGCAGCCACTCCGGGCCCACCGCGAGCGTGGCCTCGGACAGGGCCAGCGCCACGAGGGTGCGGTCCTCGGGCGCGAGGGTGCCGAGCTCGTCCCACACCGGGCGCAGCCACTGGCGGGCGTCTTCCACCGCGCCCAGCACCACGGCGCGCTGCGCGGCGCGCGCCACCACGGCGGGGTCGCGCCGGTCGTCAGGGTCGAGCTCGCCCCACAGCCGGCGCAGCTGGTCGGCGTCGCGGGCTCCGTCGAGCACCGAGAAGGCCAGCGAGCGCAGCAGCCCGCGCGCGGCCTCGGGCGAGAAGGCGCGGTGGTTGGCCAGCAGCCGCGCGGTGTGCAGCGCCTTCAGCGGCTGGCGCGCCAGGCGCGCGGCCTGCAGCTTCAGGCGCAGGGCCTGCGTGCGCCGCGCCAGGCCCGGGGGCAGCGCCGCCAGCATCTCCAGCGCGCGCTCGGCGTCGCGGTCGTCCAGCGCCCACTCCACCTCCATGAGCCTCACGCCCTCGGTGACGGAACGCGTGGGCACGCCGGCCACGAGGCTGTCCAGCCGCTCCAGCGCATCCTGGCGTCGGCCGGTGTCCTGCAGGCGGTGCAGGCTGGCGGTGGCCAGCAGCTGCGCGAGCACGCGGAAGTCGGCGTCGTCGGCCAGCGCGGCGGTGCCCTCCTGCAGCGCCAGCGCACGCTCGGCGGCCTTGTGCGAGCGGCTGTAGCGTGCCCCGAAGTACTCGGCCAGGGCCTCGCGCAGGGCACGCTGCGCGGCGCGCTCGCGCTGCAGGGCGCGCCATTCGCGCGCGCGCCGCGGCAGGGTGACGAGCGAATCCACGGTGCGCGCCGTCACCGTGACGGCCAGCGCGCTGCCGATGACGATGAGCAGGAAGAGGTTGAGCGAGAGCTCGATGCGCCACTGGCGGAAGTACACCGTCACCAGCCCGTCGTTCGTGCCGAGCGTGCCCGCGGCCACCACGGCCACGACGAAGAGCACGATGAGCCAGACGACGAAGCGCATGGGTGGCGGGCGGGAGCTGGCGCGCGGCTAGCGGCCGGCCACGGCGGTGGCCAGCGCCGCGAGGGTGGCGTCCGGGCGCGGCAGCGTCACCTGCCGGGCCTGCGCGGCGATCTGGCGCACCTGGTCGGAGGCGAGCACCACGCGGCGCGAGCTGCGGTCGAAGTAGCGGTCGATCATCGACTGCGCGTCGCGCAGGTCGGCCTGCGCGATGTCGAACTGCCGGCTCATCAGCGCCAGGCGGGCGTTGAGCAGGCGCAGCTTCACGTTCTCGCGCACGAAGAAGGCCTGGTCGGGGGCCAGCAAGGCGGCGTCGGGGTCGTCCACGCGCGTCACGCGCACGAGGGCGCGCACCTCGCCCCAGAACTGCAACAGCATTGCGCGCGCGTTGTCGCCGAGCCACTTCGGCCAGGCCCAGGCGCGCTGCGCGGCCGAGGCCGCCGCGGGGGCGCTGGCCGTGGCGGCCGGGGCCGAGGCAGATTCGGCCGGCGCAGCTGTTCCGCCCTGTGCCGCCGCACGCGCCTCGGCGCGGCCCGGGCGGCGATCCACGGCCGACACCAGCGGCAGGTCCTCGACGAGGCGGATGGTCTCGTCCAGACGAATGGCCAGCGAGGGCAGGTCCACTTGGGAAGCGGCTTTCAGGCGGTCCAGGTCGAGCAGCACGGCGCGCCGCACACGCTCCAGGCGCGGCTGGCTGTAGCGCGCCAGGCGCTCCTCGGCCTGGCGCAGCGAGGCCGCCAACGGCTCCACGCTGCCGGTGATGGTGGCCTGCTGCATGGCCACGCGCACCGAGGCGTCGATGTCGGCCAGCAGGTTCTCGTCGCGCGAGCGCGACAGCGACTGGATCAGCTCCTCGATCTGCGAGCGCTGCAGCGAGGTCTCGGCCACGCGCGCTTCGAGCAGGGCCTGCTTGGCCGCCACCTCGCGCACGGTGGCCTCGGCCTGGCGCGCCAGCGTGCGGGCCTCGCCCGAGGCCGCGCCGGCGTCCTGCTGGCGCTTGACCATCTCGAGCTCGGCCGCGCGCAGCCGCTGCTGCGTGTTCCAGGCCAGCGTGAGCGCGGCCACCGACAGCCCGGTGAGCACGAGGGTGCCGATGAAGGGCCAGCGGCTGGCCGCCGGGGCCGCGGCGGGCGCGGCAGGCGCAGGGGGCGCAGTACCGGCGGGACTCGCAGGGCTGGTGGGGCTCGCGGGAGTCTCGGGCAGGGGGGCAGGTGCGTTGGGCTCGCTCACGACGAGCGGGATTGTAGGCGGGGGCTCCCCCTCAGGCCTTGCGCAGGGGCTCGTTCTGGCGGTGCAGCGCGTCCACGGCCGCCTGCACGCCGGCCTCCACCTCCACCACGCGGCCGAAGCCCAGCGCGCGCGCCGCCTGCGCAATGCGCGGGTGGGTGGCCAGCGCCTGGCTCGCCTGCCAGGAGGCGCCCGGCGCCAGGGCCGCGAGATGGTGAATCGCCTCGGAGCTGCTGAAGTGCCACCAGTGCGCGGCGGGCGCGGCCTGCGCCTCCTCCAACAGGGCCCGGCCCGCCGCATCCGGCTCGGGCGCCAGGCGCCGGTAGGCGGCGACGAATCGCACCTGCGCGCCCTCGCGGGCGAGGGTGTCGGCCAGCCACTCCCGCCCCTGCTCGCCCCGCACCACCAGCACTTCGGCGCCGGCCCAGGCCCGCAGCGGCTGCAGCGCGCGCCACAGGCCCTCGGAGTCGGCCGGCGCACCGGGCGGGGGCTCCACCACCTGGGCTGGCGGCACGCCGGCGTGCACCAGAGCGGCGCGGGTGCCCGGGCCGGTGGCCCCGGCCAGCGTGCCGGCGGGCCACGCGCGCACACGGCCTTCGAAGAAGTGCGCCACCGCGTTGGCGCTCACGAACATCACGAGCGCGCAGCGCGACAGGCCGGCCCAGGCCTCCTCCAGCGGGGCGCGGTCGGCCACGGGCGCGATGTCGATGAGGGGCAGCGCCTCGGCCGACACGCCGGCCGCACGCAGCGCGTCCACCCAGGGCTGCCCCTGGGCGCGCGGGCGCGTGACGATCAGGCGCGGCGCGCGCGGCGGCCCGGACTCAGGCGGCTGCACGGCAAGGGCCCTGGTGCGCCCGGCGCCTTCAGCCGGCGGGGGCGTGCAGGTAACCGGCCGCACCCGCCTCGCGCAGCTGCGCGGCGGCCTGCTCGCCCAGCGTGCGCGCGGCGTCGGGGTCAGCGGGGCGGCCCTGCACGCTCGTGCGCAGCAGCGGGCGCGTGGGCTGCTCGCCGTCGCCCAGCGCGGCGTGCAGGGTGAGCGTGCCGTCCTGCCAGGTGGCGTACGCGGCCAGCGGCATGCTGCAGCTGCCGCCCAGCGCACGCGACACCGCGCGCTCGGCGTGGGTGGCCAGCCAGGTGGGCTCGTCGATGGTGGCCGCCAGCGTGGCACGCAGCGCGGCGGCGTCCTCGCGCACCTCGATGCCCAGTGCGCCCTGGCCGGCAGCGGGGATCATGGTGGCCGGGTCGAAGACGCTGCGGATGCGCGCGCCCAGGCCCAGGCGCTTGAGCCCGGCAGCGGCCAGCACGATGGCGTCGTAGCCGCCCTCGTCGAGCTTGCGCAGCCGCGTGTCGA
>JBMOGN010000271.1:0-3897 GCA_049318345.1 Rubrivivax sp.
CGCTGAGCCCCGCACCCTGCCCACGAGAAAGCCGATGACCCTGAAGCTCGACACCCTGCAGGCCGCCCTCGAAGCGGCGCTCGGACCGGCCGCAGGCGCGCTGCAGCGCCAGCGCGGCGAACTCACGCTCACGGTGCCGGCGGCCGACTACGCCGCCACGGCCCGCCGCCTGCGCGACGACCCCACGCTCGCCTTCGAGCAGCTCATCGACCTGTGCGGCGTGGACTACGCCGACTACGCCAACCGGCCCTGGGAGGGGCGGCGCTTCTGCGTGGTGGTGCACCTGCTGAGCGTGGCGCACAACTGGCGGCTGCGGCTGAAGGTCTTCGCCCCCGACGACGAGATGCCAGCGGTGGCCTCCGTCACCGAGGTGTGGAGTGCGGCCAACTGGTTCGAGCGCGAGGCCTTCGACCTCTACGGCATCGTCTTCGAAGGTCACGAGGACCTGCGCCGCATCCTCACCGACTACGGCTTCATCGGCCACCCGATGCGCAAGGACTTCCCCGTCTCCGGCCACGTGGAGATGCGCTACGACCCCGAGCGCCGCCGGGTGATCTACCAGCCCGTCACCATCGAGCCGCGAGAGATCACGCCGCGCGTGGTGCGCGAGGACCACTACGGCGGCCTGCACTGAACCAGCCATGTCGGAGATCAAGAACTACACGCTGAACTTCGGCCCGCAGCACCCGGCCGCGCACGGTGTGCTGCGCCTTGTGCTGGAGCTCGATGGCGAGGTCATCCAGCGCGCCGACCCGCACATCGGGCTGCTGCACCGCGCCACCGAAAAGCTGGCCGAGAGCAAGACCTTCATCCAGGCGCTGCCCTACATGGACCGCCTGGATTACGTCTCGATGATGGCCAACGAGCACGCGTACTGCCTGGCCATCGAGAAGCTGCTGGGCGTCGAGGTGCCCGAGCGAGCGCAGTACATCCGCGTGATGTTCGCCGAGCTCACCCGCATCCTGAACCACCTGCTGTGGCTGGGCTGCCACGGGCTGGACTGCGGGGCGATGAACATCCTCATCTACTGCTTCCGCGAGCGCGAGGACATCTTCGACATGTACGAGGCGGTGTCGGGCGCGCGCATGCACGCGGCCTACTTCCGCCCCGGCGGCGTGTACCGTGACCTGCCCGAGCGCATGCCGCAGTACAGCGCCAGCCGCATCCGCAACGAGCGCGCCATCGCGCGCCTGAACGAGAACCGCCAGGGCTCGCTGCTGGACTTCATCGAGGACTTCTGCGCCCGCTTCCCGAAGAACGTCGACGACTACGAGACGCTGCTCACCGACAACCGCATCTGGAAGCAGCGCACGGTGGGCATCGGTGTGGTCTCGCCCGAGCGGGCGCTGAACCTGGGCTTCACCGGCGCGATGCTGCGCGGCTCGGGCGTGGCCTGGGACCTGCGCAAGAAGCAGCCCTACGACGTCTACGACCGCATGGACTTCGACATCCCGGTGGGCGTGAACGGCGACACCTACGACCGCTACCTCGTGCGCGTGGAGGAGATGCGCCAGGCCAACCGCATCGTGCAGCAGTGCGTGAAGTGGCTGCGCGCCCACCCCGGCCCCGTGATCACCGACAACCACAAGGTGGCGCCGCCCTCGCGCGTGGAGATGAAGTCGAGCATGGAGGAGCTGATCCACCACTTCAAGCTCTTCACCGAGGGCTTCCACGTGCCCGAGGGCGAGGCCTACGCGGCGGTGGAGCACCCGAAGGGCGAGTTCGGCATCTACATCGTCAGCGACGGCGCCAACAAGCCCTACCGGCTGAAGATCCGCCCGCCCGGCTTCTCCCACCTCGCGGCGCTGGACGAGATGTCCCGCGGCCACATGATCGCCGATGCGGTGGCCGTGATCGGCACCATGGACATCGTCTTCGGCGAGATCGACCGATGATGGACAGCACCCCTTCCGTTGCCCCGGCCGAGCTGCCGGCCGCCACCCTGGAGCGCTTCGCGCGCGAGGTGGCCAAGTACCCGGCTGACCAGCGGCAGTCGGCCGTCATGGCCTGCCTGTCGATCGTGCAGCAGGAGCAGGGCTGGGTGTCGTCCCAGGCGGAGGAGGCCATCGCCGCCTACCTGGGCATGGCGCCCATTGCCGTGCACGAGGTGACGACCTTCTACAACATGTACAACCAGCAGCCGGTGGGCTCCTTCAAGCTCAACGTCTGCACCAACCTGCCTTGCCAGCTGCGCAATGGCGACAAGGCCCTCGCGCACCTGTGCAGCCGGCTGGGCGTGGAGCCCTACGGCACCACGGCCGACGGCCGCTTCACCGTGCAGCCCAGCGAATGCCTGGGCGCCTGTGCCGACGCGCCGGTGATGCTCGTCAACGACCGCCAGATGCTCAGCTTCATGAGCGACGAGCGGCTCGACGAGCTGGTCGAGATGCTCAAGGCAGGAGGCTGACCCGATGCTCGACCTCTCCCGCTTCCAGGCACGTGGCCTCGAGACCTGCTTCCACGGCCGCCACCTCAACGCCCAGATCTACGCCGGTCTGGACGGCCGCAACTGGGGCCTGGCCGACTACCAGGCCCGTGGCGGCTACAGCGCCCTGCGCAAGATCCTGGGTGCCGACGGCGGCCCGGGCATGACGCCCGAGCAGGTCATCGCCGAGGTGAAGCTCTCGGCGCTGCGCGGACGCGGCGGCGCGGGCTTTCCCACCGGGCTGAAGTGGAGCTTCATGCCGCGGCAGTTCCCGGGCGCGAAGTACCTGGTGTGCAACTCCGACGAGGGCGAGCCGGGTACCTGCAAGGACCGCGACATCCTCGCCTACAACCCGCACATCGTGATCGAGGGCATGACCATCGCCGCCTACGCGATGGGCATCTCCACCGGCTACAACTACATCCACGGCGAGATCTTCGAGGTCTACGAGCGCTTCGAGCAGGCGCTGCAGGAGGCCCGGGCGGCCGGCCTGCTGGGCGAGCGCATCCTCGGCTCGGGCCACAGCTTCCAGCTGCATGCGCACCACGGCTTCGGCGCCTACATCTGTGGCGAGGAGACGGCGCTGCTGGAGTCCCTCGAGGGCAAGAAGGGCCAGCCCCGGTTCAAGCCGCCCTTCCCGGCGAGCTACGGCCTGTACGGCAAGCCCACGACCATCAACAACACCGAGACCTTCGCCGCGGTCCCCTGGATCATCAACCACGGCGGCCAGGCGTATCTGGAGTGCGGCAAGCCGAACAACGGCGGCACGAAGATCTTCTCGGTGGTGGGCGACGTGCGCCAGCCCGGGAACTTCGAGGTGCCGCTGGGTATCCCGTTCTCGAAGCTGCTGGAGCTCGCCGGCGGTGTGCGCGAAGGTCGCACGCTCAAGGCCGTGATCCCGGGCGGCTCGTCGGCCCCCGTGCTGCCGGCGCGCATCATGATGGACCTCACGATGGACTACGACGCCATCGCCAAGGCCGGCTCGATGCTGGGCTCGGGCGCCGTCATCGTGATGGACGACACCCGCTGCATGGTGCGCAGCCTGCTGCGCTTGAGCTACTTCTACCAGCACGAGAGCTGCGGCCAGTGCACGCCCTGCCGCGAGGGCACCGGCTGGCTGTGGCGCATGGTCGACCGCATCGAGCACGGCAAGGGCCGCGCCGAAGACCTGGACCTGCTCGACTCGGTGGCCGACAACATCAAGGGCCGCACCATCTGCGCCCTGGGCGATGCGGCGGCCATGCCGGTGCAGGGCATGCTCAAGCATTTCCGCGACGAGTTCGCCTGGCACGTCGAGCACCGGACCTGCCAGGTGCCGCACGCCGCCTGACCCCGCCCCGCCCGAAAGCGCCGAACTCCCATCTCCCCGCCATGATCGAACTCGAACTCGACGGCAAGAAGGTCAGCGTGCCCGAAGGCAGCATGGTCATGCATGCGGCCGACGCGGCGGGCACCTACATCCCGCACTTCTG
>JBMOGN010000272.1:0-3892 GCA_049318345.1 Rubrivivax sp.
CGAGCGCGCGCTGCACGGCGGCGGCCTCGGCCGCGCGCGACTGGCGGCTTTCGGCAAGTGCCGCCTCCACCTCGCCGATCCGAGCCAGCTGTGCAGCCAGGTCTCGCTCGATCTCGAGCCGTTCTCGCGCTCGGTCCTGCACGGCATGGCTCGAGACCATGCCCTCACGGCCCAGGGTGGTGTAGTCCGTCTCGCGCTGGCGCGCCAGTGGCAGCATCGCGCGCAGTTTGGCCACCGTCTCCCCGACCGTGACGAGCTCAGACTGCCGGCGCGCAATCTCCGCTTCTATCCGTGCGGATCGACCGCCTATCTCGGCCCACTCCGCAGCCAGCAGCGCCGCTTGTTGCGAGGACAGGCTCAGGGGCGCCACGAGCCGCCCGGCCTGCAGACTCGCAAGCAAGGCCTGCACGCGCTTCAGTTCCGCAGTTGCCGTTCGGCTCTGCTCGGCCACGGCCTGACCGTCCGCCTCGGCCTGAGTGGGATCGAGCTCGATGAGGATCTGGCCCGCGTCGACGCGGTCACCGTCGCGTACGTGGATGGCCCGCACCGTTCCGGGCTCGAGCGGCTGTACGGTCTTGCTGCGGTCGGCAATCACGACCCGGCCCGGAGCCACGGCAACGATGTCCACCTTGCCCAGAAAACTCCAGGCCAACGCCGCCGCGAACAGCGCCATGATCAGCCAGATCAGTCGCCGCGGAGCCGGGTGCACAGGCGTTTCTTGCAGGCTGAGGACCGCAGGCAGGAAGGCCCGCTCATCGGTCAGTCGTGCGGGCCCGGCGAGTTCGTCCCGGCGCTGCCAGGCCGTTGCGAACACCTGCCGGTAGCGCCACAGCAACATGGCGACAGGGTGACGCCCCTTGGCGGATTGGGGGGGCGGGGCAGGTTCCGTCGTCACGTCTCACCCCGGCCCGCGTCGTCTTGCATCGCCGACTGCAGCGACCACAGCCCCGCGTACAGCCCGCCCGACTTCAACAGCTGGTCGTGCGACCCCACTTCGGCGATGCGCCCACCATCCATCGCGACGATGCGCTGCGCGCGTCGCACTGCCGAGAGGCGGTGGGCGATGATGATCACGGTGCGACCCCGACAGATGTCGGCCATATTGCGCTGCAATACCGCCTCGCTCTCGTAGTCGAGGGCACTCGTGGCCTCGTCCAGGATCAGGACGCGAGGCTGGGAGAAGAGCGCACGCGCGATAGCCACGCGTTGGCGCTGCCCGCCGCTGAGCCCCACACCCTGCTCGCCCAGCAGCGTGTCGTAGCCCTGGGGAAGGGCCATGATGAACTCGTGCGCGCCCGCAAGCCTCGCTGCTTGCATGACCGCCTCCAAGGGTGCGGCCGGGTCGCTGATCGCGATGTTGTCGCGCACGCTGCGGTAGAAGAGGAAGTTCTCCTGCAGCACGACGCCCACCTGCCGGCGTAGCTGGCTGGCGTCCATGAGCGCGGTGTCCAGCCCGTCCAGCAGCACTCTGCCACTGTCAGGCAGGTAGAGCCGCTGCAGCAACTTGGTCAAGGTGCTCTTGCCGCTGCCGCTTCTTCCCACCACGCCGATGACCTCGCCCGGGGCGATCTCCAGGTCGATGTTCCTGAGCACTGGCGTGCCGCCAGGCGAGTAGGCGAAGTTCACCCCCTGGAAGGCGATGTGTCCCTGCAGCGGGGGCACCGGCGCGGCCTGACCCGGCAACCGCTCCGTGGGCGCGTTGAGGATGTCTCCCAGACGTCGCACCGACAGGCCCACATGCTGGAAGTCCGACCACATCTGCGCGATCCGGATGATGGGCTGAGAGACCCGGTTGGAGAACATCGTGAAGGCGACGAACATGCCCACCGTGAGCTTCCCGTCCATCACCTGCTGGGCGCCGAACCACAGCACGGCGGCCGCGCACAGTTTGCCGATCAGGCCCACCCACTCGTGTGCCGCGGTCGCCAGTGTCTGCGCCCGAAAGCTCGCCGACACGTAGGCGGCCAGCTGCTCGTCCCAGCGCCGCGCCATCACCGGCTCGAGTGCAGAGGCCTTCACCGTCTGTACCCCACTGACGGTCTCCACCAGCAGCGACTGGTTCTGCGCCGCCCAGGAGAACTGCGTGTCCAGGCGGGCGCGCAGCAACGGAATGACGCTCAGGCTCACGAGCACGTACAAGGGCAGGCTGGCCAGCACGACCAGCGTCAGCGTGACGCTGTAGCTGAGCATCACGGCGATGAACACTACCGAGAAGAGCACGTCCAGCACCAGTGTCAGCGCCTGGCCGGTCAGGAACGAGCGGATGTGCTCGAGCTCGCGCACACGGGCCACGGAGTCGCCGACCCGACGCGCCTCGAAGTACGCCAGTGGCAGGGACAGCAGGTGCCGGTACAGGCGCGAGCCCAGCTCCACATCGATGCGGCTCGTCGTGTGGCTGAGCACGTAGGCCCGCAGCACGCTGAGCGCGCTCTCGAAGCACACCATCGCGACCATCCCGATCACGATCACGTTGAGCGTGCTGGCCGCACGGTGCACCAGCACCTTGTCCATCACCACCTGGAAGAACAGGGGCGACGTCAGCCCGATCAGCTGCAGCACGATGCTGGCCACCAGCGTTTCACCCAGCAGCCAGCGGTGGCGCACGAGGCTGGGAACGAACCAGCTGAAGTCAAAGCGGGACAGCTCGCCCACCAGGCTGGCGCGGCTGGCCACCAGGATGAGCTCGCCCGTCCATTCGAGGTCGAACTGCGCGATGGGCAGGATGGCCGCGCCGTCGCCCGGGCCGGCCGGGTAGCGCTGAAAGAGCACCCGGGCGCCATCGGTGCGCACCAGCAGCGCGAAGCTGCCGTCGCGCATCAGGGCGAGGGCTGGCAGTGGCACCAAGCCCAGGCGCTTCGCGCTGGATCGGCTCTGGCGAGCCTTCAGGCCGAGTTCGCGGGCGGCCAGTAGCAGCACACGTGGCGACGCATCTTCTCCAGGCGAGACGCCCAGTCGATGGGCCAAGGCCGTGGGGTCTGCGGGAACACCATGCAGGTGAGCAAGCGCCGTCAAGGCCGCCAGGGCATCACTCATCCTCACGTGGCCAGCCCCTTGCGCAGGGGGCGGCAGGCCGAAAGACCAAGCCTCCGCAGGCTCGGCCCCAGGCTCGGGTCGGGGCGAGGCCCCGGTGCCGGCTACCCGCACCGCCTCAGGCCCGACCGTGCACGCTGCCCCTGTAGTGGGCTTGCCAGTTTCGAGGTGGCTCTGTGAGGCGGCTCACGCCTGGATACTCGGGCCGTAGGGGTTGTTAGGCGTGTGGATCCTGAAGCAGTTCTTGACCCAGTCTGGAATCTTGGTGTTGGCGAAGGGGTCGTGGCGATTTTGGTCGGCGAGATCGAAGTTGACTAAGAGTCGCATGAGGTGGTTCAGTGCCTGAGGGCTGTTGTACTCATCTCCAGCCCGAGGGTTAACGGCAACTCTTGGCCAGTTATCTATGAACCATTCAGCCACCGCCTCCCACTGCCCCCAACGACCGGTGGTTTTCATTTCACTAACCATCGCGTGCGTAATCATGCCAACCTCAAGATCGCCGCCCGCCTCTTGCCAGAGTCGATCTGCCATGGATTTCAATCCATTGTTTACAACATAGATAGCGGACAGGCCAAAATGAACATTTAAGAGATCGGCTCGCAGTTCCATTTCGCCCCTTGCCATGGTAATCTGGCTCTTCATGGTCGGTATGTCGACGCCAGAACTAAGTATTGCCTTTACCTGCTGCTCGAAAGGGGCGTAGGTGAGAGTGTGGCCGATCTCATGCACGAATGTCTGAATCAGGGTATAGGGAAAAGCTCTGTGTAGTGGGTGGATGTGAATGGTATTCGTTTCGGGAACCCAAAACGAAGCCTTTCCGTCTGGGGGTGTATGCGTCAGAGAAGCCCCGCTGGCAGCAAAA
>JBMOGN010000273.1:0-3889 GCA_049318345.1 Rubrivivax sp.
TGTCGGGCTGATTGATGGGCGCTTGCGGGCTGTCGTTGGCGACCAGCAGGCTGCTCAGCTTGTCCAAGGCGGCCAGCAGCGGCTCGACTTCCTTCGTGATGGCGAACAGATAGTTGCGCGCCTCAACCGCATGCTTGGCCGCGGCGAGTGCAGGGAGTGAAGCGCCCACGCGGCGCAGGTCGTCGATGTGAAGGTCGATGTCGCTGTAGGCGAGCTCATCGTCGGGAAGCTTGCCCCGCAGCTGCAGGCCGATTGCCGCCTTGAGCAAGCGCACCGCGCGGTCGCGACGGCCGGCTGCGCCTGCTCGAAGGCCAAGCGAGCGCATCCGCTCGGCGCGTGCGAAGTCGCGTGACTTGATTACCGTGGCCGCACTCCGCACCATCTCCTGCATGACGGCGTGCAGCTGTAGCCCGCCATGCTCATCGCGCACGGCCCGGCTACAGCGCTGGATGTAGCGCCGAGCGCTGCGCGCCAGAGGCGAGCCGCCGTGCTCGCCCAGCTCGGCCAGGCGTAGCAGCGTCGAGAACTCGTGCAGCGCGCCGGCGAAGTCGTAGTCGTTCAGGCGGCACCGTGCGAGCTCGAAGCGGCGCTTGAGGGCGTGGATGTCCAAGGGCCCGAGGTCGCGCTCGACGAGCTCGAGCGAGGCGACGTACTGCTTGCACGCCTCGTCAAACTGGCCACCGCGCTCCAGGTCGGCCGCCCGCGAGAGGGCCTCTCGTACCTGCGCCACGTGCTCCTCCGTAGGCCGCATGCGGGGCTGCTTGCGCAGCTGCCCCTCGATGGCGTCGGCGGTCTGCACGTCGCCCTCCTCCCTGAAGAGCCTTGCCCAGGAGGCCAGGATCTGCGTCGTCTGCGGCTGTACCATGGTGTGTGCTCCGAGGTATGAGCGAGCATTGGGCCGGAGCGGCACGACAAAACATGTCGAATCCGAGTCCGCAGCAGTGGTCAATGCGACGGCTTGGCCCTCACGCGGCAGCCGAGAACCCAATCGGCCGCCCGCCGCCCTTGCGGACAACCTCTTCGACCAGGCGCCGGTGGATGTCTGCCGCATCCCGGACCGGCCGGAACCGTGCCTGGCGCATCACCACCGCGAAGTCCCCCGGTGCGAGCTTATGCAGCCCACGCACCAGTTCCTCGCAGCCCGACTCGTGCACGCCGAGCGCCGTGCAGGCCCGGCGCATCAGTTCGACCGCCTGCGCAGGCCGCAGGTACTCGAAGCACACCTTCAGGTCGAAGCGCCGCAGCGTCGCCTCGTCCAGGCGGTCCATGAGGTTCGTGGTTGCCACAAAGATGCCGCGGTCGAAGGCCTCCATCTGCTGCAGGAACTCGTTGACCAGCGTGACCTCGTGGTGGCGCTGGGCGGACTGGCGCGAGATCAGGAAGCTGTCGACCTCGTCCATGATCAGCACCGCCTCCTGCTCGCGTGCGGCCTCGAAGGCGGCGGCTACGAAGCGCTCGGACTCGCCTACGTAGGTGCCAAGCAGGTCCGAGCAACGCTTGAGGATGACAGGTCGGCCCAGCGCCTCGGCCAGGTGCACGGCCAAGGCCGACTTGCCCGTGCCTGGCACCCCGTAGAAGCACATCCGCGCATGCGGCGAGTTGCGAAGGCTCGCCACGAGTCCCGGCACATCAACGGTCGTACAAGCGAGTGCGGGGTCGTACTGCAGCTGCGTGGAGTCGCCCGCCCGCGGTAGTTGGTCCAGGCCCATGACCTTCAGCGAGCTGCCCAGGAGGCTATCCATCACCGCCTCGGGCTTGGCCTGCGGCTCGTGACGCAGCACAGCGCTGGCCACCCGCGCGGTGCGTTCGATGAGTGCTGGCCCGATCGACTCATGCTGCACCACGCGCTCGGCCCACCGGCTGGACACCCCGAGCGCCTGGGTGTGCTCCTCCAGGATCTGCCGGCGCACCCCGACTGGCGGTACCCCGATTCGCAGATGGAAGTCGAAGCGGCGCAGGTGCGCCGGATCGATGTGTCGCACGCGGTTGGACACCCAGATAGCAGGGGCCGCGTTGGTCTCCAGTAGTTGGTTGAACCAGCCCTTGCTGCCGCGCGGGCGCGAGCGTACGACGACGAAGTCCTCATCCTCGTCGGAGATGGTGTCGTCGATGTCCTCGAGCTCGTCGAAGAGCACGATGCGGTTGCGCTGGGCGGCCAGGATGCGCTGGGAGAGCACATAGGCGGCCAGGCGCTGCGCGCCGTTGATCCGGCGCCCTTCATCGCGTGCGAGCGCAACCTCGTAGAGCGCGGTGCCGATCGTGGCGGCGAGCGTGCGGGTGAGCTCTGTCTTGCCCGTGCCCGGCGGGCCGTAGATCAGCACGTTCACGCCCGGGCGGCCGGACTCCAGGGCGTCACGCAGCAGGGCGACGAGGTAGCCGAGCTGGGGCTGCAGGTGCTGAAAGCGCTCGAGCGCCAGGCGAGGCGCCGGGCTTGCGACGAAGTTGTCCCGAAAGAGGTCGAACTGCCGGCCGTGCTTGTCGAATAGGCGCTCGGTCACGCCGGGCAGCAGGTCGATCTTCCCGATGAACGAGTAGTGCACGGAGGTGTCGAGCTTGGCCAGGCACGAGCGGGCGAGCGTGGATTCGGGCGCAAGTGCCGCAGCGGCGGCGTCTGTCGTGACGCCGAGCAAGGTGGCGAGCACGGCATACAGGCGCAGATTGCCCAGGTGGCCCAGCGTTTCCAGCGCTTGGCCGAGTGGGTGGTGGGTGCGGGCGAGCACGCACAGCAGCAGCAGCTGAACCTCGAGCTCGGACAGGCCGAGCTGCTGCTGCAGCCAGCGCGCGTTGACCACCGCCTGCGCCTGCTCCGGAAAGGGTGCCGGCTTCCTACCCGAGAGGCGTCGTTGCCGTTTCAGTGCCACGATCACCTTGCCCACGTCGTAATCGGAGCCCTCCGCGCCATCATCCATGGCCTCCCCGACAGGGACGCCGACGTACTCGAGCAGGTGCGGCTCGCTGCAGTGAGTGGCGTGCAGGCACTCGCGATGACCGCCCAGGTCCAGCAGCACGCGCAGGATCCAGTGGCGGCACAGGTCGTCGTAGTCGCTCAAGGCCGGGACGTCCACGCAGCTTGGGATGTGAAGCCCGGGCGGCGACAGTTGGGAAAGAGGTTTGAATTCCATGATGTTCGCCATTGCGCCGCAGGTGGACGACAAACTTTGACGAATCCCAGTCCGGCGAGGTGGATTGACGGATCTTGTCGGGCGCGACTTCGAGACTGCCGGCTTCCACATGCAGCGGGGGTCGACATGGCACGAAGGAAGGCGGCGGGATCTAAGGCCGTAGGGGCCGGAGCAGGGAAGGCGGCAGGCCGGGGCGCGAGGGCGCATGCGACTGGCGAAGCCGTGTCGCAGGTCTCGGTACAGGCTACCGCGCCCGTTGCGCAAGCTGAGAGGACAGCGAGCAGTGCCCCAGCGGTCCTCGGCTTGGCAGGCATGGGCCGGCCGTCAACGGTGCAAGTGGACCCGGCAGCTGTGCCGATGTGGCTCTACTACAAGGCGCACCGGGATGAGCTGATCGTCGATGTCCGGCTCTACCGAAAGCAGATCCTTGCGGCGCTTCGCGTTGGTGTGTCGATGGAGGAGGCCTTCGCGCCGTACGTGCGCAGCGATCGTGTCGTGGCTGTGACTGCCGCAAACGGACGAAGCACCGAGTGCAAGGTGAGTCAGCTGGGCAAGGTGGCCACCGCGGGCAAAGCAGGTCAGGCGGCTTGGCCGTGGAAGGCGCAGGGCGCCGCGGTCGCGTACCGCGCCTCTGGCCAGGCCGCCCAAATGCCGTCAACCCGACGGTATCAAGGCGCCAGCCGCGCCGACAGTACCGCCTCATCCCGTGGATCGACTGCGGGAGGACGGGCATGATCTTCTCGCTCGAGCCGGGCCAGCGCACCGCC
>JBMOGN010000274.1:0-3829 GCA_049318345.1 Rubrivivax sp.
GAGCAGCGGATTGAAAATCCGCGTGTCGGTGGTTCGATTCCGCCCTTGGCCACCACTTCATTTCTGCGGGTTTGCGAGGAAGGGGTAGGAATCGGTAGGGGTCCAGTTCGAGCGTCGCTCCTGCCTACCCAGTCCGATACGGCGAACCGCCTGGCCCGTAAGGTCGAAGAATCAAGGACTTGCGCGTTTGCCGCCTGACGCCAGTCGAACAAGTCGCTCCGAATCGGCCCGTGCTTCGGCCAGCAGCTGGCCCCAGTCCGACGGCGGTCGCCGGCTGTCGAGCATCGTGCGGAACACGCGGTAGGCGTCGTCGGCGCTCTCGTAGGCCCGCTTCGTGTTCTCGTCGTTGACCCAGGCGAAGACGATCACCTTGGCCTGCGCATGGAAGCGGAAGAACAGCCGGTACTGCTGGAAGAACTTGGCCCGGAACCAGTGCTTATGCTCGTCGCCGAGCGTATTTCCCTGGCGGTACTCCGGCCGAGCGGGGTCTTGCGGAATCACCTCGAACGCCAGCTTGGCGATGGCCGCCAGGCGCTTGGTGGCGTTCTTCTTGACGTAGCCGGCCGGGTCCTTGCGCTTGAGCGCCTCGACCTGTGTGGTCAGGGCGTCAAGTTGGCCTAGGAAGATCGGGTGGGCAAAGATGGTCCAGCCATTGACGACCAGCGGCTTGTCGCCGCTCATTCATCGTTCGCCGACAGCGGCGCGTCCAGATCGACCTCGACACCGCCGACCAGCGCCTGGATGCGCTGAGCCAGACCGGCATCCACAGCCTGGAGCCGCTCGGGGTGCTCGGCCAAGTCGCGGGCCAGGAAGCCGAGAAACGGCACCAGTGCGGGATCGTCGTTCTCGCCAGCGGCCGCGCGCGTGAGCACGACCTCGCCGTCCGGACGGATCGTGTAGTTGATCTTGTCGCGTTTGCCCAGGCGCAGCGCCCGGCGCACCGTCTCGGGCACCGTAGTCTGATACCGGTCGGTCAGTGTCGATTCGACTTGCATGGTGGCGGGCATGGCACGTCTCCGGCGAGGATGCTGTGCGCAGAGAGTAATGCATCCGCATTGCCACGTCAATGCGAATGCATTGTCTACCAGAGATCAGGCCGATAACGGCTTCAAACTGGGAGACTACCGCCGATGTCGTCCGTCCGAGGCGCGATGCGGGATGCATGCGGGTAGTCCCCTCGGCGCCGCTGACGCGCGCTCAGATCGCAGCATCACCGCGCATCTCCGAACCTGGGGGGTGGTGCAGTTTCCATTGGATTGGCCCTGCACCACCATTTTTCCAGGACCGCAGTCTCAGCGATGGGGCTGCGGTCTTTTTCGTGGGGCCAGCCGCGTGGCCTTGGCCAGCGCGCCGTTTTCCCTCGCCGGCCTCAGCGCTGCGGAATCTTCGTCGTCAGGTAGCCCCACAGGGCCCGCACGACCCGTTCGCGCAGGTCCGGCGGAGGCCGCCGCCCCGCCGTCGCGTCGGCTTCGATCAAGGCCTTTGCGATCACGATGATGTCCTGCACGTCGCTCGGTCTCGGCGGTGTGGCCAGTTCCTTCTCGTGCCGGTGCAGCAGCGACATCACGGCCGCGCCGATCCGCTGCTCGGATTCGCGCAGGCGCTTGTCCAGTGGCAGGCGTGTCTCCTCGTGGTCCAGCGCGGCGGACAGCAGCGGGCGCCGGTACTGCTGCTCGACGCCCAGGTCCGCCAGCGCGAACAACGCCTCCCGCAGCGAGCGCCCCTCGTGTGCGGCCACGCAGGCTTCGATCGATTGCGCGAGTGCCGACTGCTGCCGGTCGATCAAGGCCGCGATCAGCGCCGACTTGTTGGGGAAGTACTGGTAGAGCGAGCCGACGCTGACGCCGGCCACCTCGGCCACGCGGTTGGTGTTGAAGCCGGCCAGCGACTCGCGCTCCAGAACGCGAGTGGCCGCGGCGAGGATCGTCTCGACCGTGTCGGCTGAACGCGCCTGGCGTGGCGACTTCCTGGGGTGCAGATCGATGCGGGGCATGGTGTGCTCCTGAACGCGCAATGCGAGTATGCATGATGAGCAATTGCTCGCATGATGGATTCCGGCTGCCGATGCGGCCGCAACCGAATCCAACCCTCATGCCAAGGAGATCCAGATGAACGCTTCCGATCCACGCTCTTTGCCGTCGCCCCCGCGCCGCCGCCTGCACACCGCACTGCTCGCAGCGGCTGCCTCGGCCGTTGGTGCGGGCAGCCTGCTGGCCTCGACTCCCTCGGGCGCACAGCAACTTCGGCCGACCCCCAGCGACTTCGAGGGCCCGTACCGTCCCCTCAGGTCAACGACCTGGGGTGGCGTCGACCTGATGAGCTCGCGTGACGCCGTGTCGGCCGGCAAGCCGCTGATCCTCGCAGGCCACCTCATCGACACGGCGGGCCGGCCCCAGGTGGGGTTGAGCTTGCAGGTCTGGCAGGCGAATGCCACGGGGCGCTACGACTACCATCCAGGCGAGACCCCCGGCCACGGGCGACCAGATCCCGCGTTTCGCGGCCACGGGCAGTCGGAGGTCGACGCCGATGGGTGGTTTGCCTTCCGCACCATCCGCCCAGGCGGCTACAGGCGCACGCTGTTGGGCTTCCTGCCCTGGACCTTCGTGCCCCACATTCACGTTGCGGTGCGCTCCGGGGAGCGCGATGTCCTCGTCACGCAGGCAGATTTGGACACGGTGGTGGCAAGGCGCGCCTCCGTTGCTTACGGGGACCACGCCCAACTGATGCGGTCAGCGGCGATGCGCAGGCTGGCTGCGGCCACGGGTAGCGCGGCCCTGGCGGGCGCCGACATGCCCGACGGGGTGGAGCTGATCCGTATCGACGTCGTGCTGCCGGCCGCGGTCTGACGGGCGTTCGCGGCTTCGTCGAGCACCGCCCACTTGTCCCAGACGCTGCAAGGAACCTCAGGTGAAGAGGCAGAACACGCCCGCCGATTCCCGTGACTTCCGCTGCAGACCCTCCAGGTTGTTGACGCCCGTTTCCAGGTCGATTGCGTCACACCACCATCCAGACACCGTAAGTGCGAAAGTGCTTACGGTGTTTCAACTTTTGCAGGCCCGCCGCCCGCCGCCCTGAACCCGCTCAGCCCCGCGTCTGGAGCGCCGCCCACACGCGGGAGGCTTCCAGCGGCATCTGCACCGCCTGCGCCCGAGCCACGTCCACCCCAGCGGCCACCAGCGCGTCCACCACCGCGTTCACCACGCCCGGCGTGGCGCCGATGGTGCCGAGCTCGCCCACGCCCTTGACGCCCAGCACGTTCGTGCGGCACGGCACCGAAGTGTCGAAGCGGGTGACGAAGTCGCGGAAGCCGTCGGCGTGCGGCAGCGCGTAGTCCATGAAGCTGGCCGTCAGCAGCTGGCCCGACTCGTCGTAGACCATGCGCTCGCACAGCGCCTGGCCGATGCCCTGCACCGCGCCGCCTTCGAGCTGCCCCTGCACGATCTGCGGGCTCACCACGCGGCCGATGTCGTTGACGCTCACGTAGCCCACGATCTGCACCTCGCCGGTGTCGGGGTCGACCTCCACCTCGCACACATGGGCCCCGTTGGGCCAGCTCGGCGCGCCGGCCACCGACTCCGCTGACACGGTGATCCGCCCGCCGCCCTGGCGGCCCGCCAGGTCGAACAGGCCCACCTTCAGGTCGGTGCCCACCACGCGGAAGACGCCCTGCCGGTACTCGATGTCCGACGCCGCCGCCTCCAGCGCCTCGGCGGCGAGGTCGCGTGCGTGGGCCACCGTGCGTTCGCTGGCCACCTGCACCGCGCCGCCGCCCGTGAACAGCGAGCGGCTGCCGGCGCTGCCGAAACCGTTGGCACGGTCGGTGTCGCCC
>JBMOGN010000275.1:0-3815 GCA_049318345.1 Rubrivivax sp.
CGGGCCGGGCCGATGCTGCGCAAGGGTGACATGCGCGCCACGGCCTGGATCCAGGCCTACGAGCGCAACAACGTGCTGGTGGGCCTGGCCTGCGGCCTGCGCGGCCGGGCCCAGATCGGCAAGGGCATGTGGACGGCCCCGGACCTGATGGGCGCGATGCTGCAGCAGAAGATCGCGCACCCCAAGGCCGGCGCCAACACGGCCTGGGTGCCCAGCCCGACGGCCGCGACGCTGCACGCGCTGCACTATCACCAGGTGGATGTGTTCGGGGTGCAGAAGTCGCTGGAGAAGGTGGACCTGGCTGCCGAACAGGATGCGCTGCTGGAGGCGCTGCTGACGGTGCCGGTGGCGAAGAAGCCGAAGTGGACCGAGGCCGAGAAGCAGCAGGAGCTGGACAACAACGCGCAGGGCATCCTGGGCTACGTGGTGCGCTGGGTGGACCAGGGCGTGGGCTGCTCCAAGGTGCCCGACATCCACAACGTGGGCCTGATGGAAGACCGCGCCACGCTGCGCATCTCCAGCCAGCACATGGCCAACTGGCTGCACCACGGCGTGGTGGACCGCAAGCAGGTGCGTGCCACGCTCAAGCGCATGGCGCGCGTGGTGGATGCGCAGAACGCGGGCGACGCCGCCTACCTCCCCATGGGCGGGCGCTTCAAGGAGTCGGCCGCCTTCCAGGCGGCGAGCGACCTCGTCTTCAAGGGGCTCGCGCAGCCCAGCGGCTACACCGAGCCGCTGCTGCATGCGTGGCGGCTGAAGGTGAAGGCGGCGGCCGGGGCCTGAGTACACCCGATTCCCCCGGGCGCGGGCCCGGGGTAAGGTGCGAGGCCTCGACCTCCGGGACCCGCATCTCGCCATGACCACTCCCCGCAAGCTCCTGCGCACGCTGCTCCTGGCCGCGCCGCTATGGGCGCTGCCCGCCGCCCAGGCCGGTACCGTCACCGTCGTCACCTCCTTTCCCAAGGAGCTGACGCAGGCCTACAAGACAGCCTTCGAGAAGGCCCAGCCGGGCATCCGCATCGAGATCCTGAACAAGAACACGGTGCAGGGCATGGCCTACATCCGCGAGCTGCCCGCCGGGCAGCGGCCGGATGTGTTCTGGGCCAGCGCCCCGGATGCCTTCGAGGTGCTCGCCGGGCAGAAGCTGCTGGACAACGTGGCCGACCTGGCCAACAAGGCCGCGCCCGCAAAGGTGGGCAGCTACCCCATCAACGACCCGAAGGGCCTGTATCTCGGGCAGGCGCTGGCGGGCTACGGCCTGATGTACAACACCCGTTACCTGGCAGCCAACAAGCTGCCGGTGGCGCGGCAGTGGGCCGAGCTCGTCAGGCCCGCCTACTTCGGGCACCTGGCGATGAGTTCGCCCTCGCGCTCGGGCACCACGCACCTCACGGTGGAGACGCTGCTGCAGGGCGAAGGCTGGGACAAGGGCTGGTCGCAGCTGCTGCAGATCGCGGGCAACTGCGCGGCCATCACCGAGCGCAGCTTCGGCGTGCCCGACGGGGTGAACAACGGCCAGTTCGGCATCGGTCTGGTGATCGACTTCTTCGGCCTGGCGGGCAAGTACTCGGGCTTCCCGGTGGACTTCGTCTACCCGGACGTGACGGCCGTGGTGCCGGCCAACATCGCGCTCGTGGCCGGGGCGAAGAACGCCGCCGAGGCGCGGCGCTTCATCGCCTGGACGGTGTCGATGGAAGGCCAGCAGCTGCTGTACGACAAGGCCATCTCGCGCCTGCCGATCCTGCCGCCCGAGGCCATGGGCGGCAAGACGCCCGCGGGCTATCCCAACCCCTTCGAGATTGCCAGGCGCGCGAAGGTGCAGTTCGACTCCGACCTGTCGGAGGCGCGCTACAACATCGTCTCGGCGATGTTCGACCAGACCATCACCTTCCGGCTGAGGGAACTCCAGGCGGCCACCAAGGCGATCCACGAGGCGGACAACGCACTCGCCAGGAAGCCCAACGCGCAGGCGGCCGCCCTGCTCAAGCAGGCGCGCGAGACGGCCTATGCGCCGGTGGTCGGCCCGCGCATGGCCGCCGACAAGGACTTCCAGGCCCTCTTTGCGGCCAACAAGAAGGACGCGGCGGTGAACAAGCAGCTCACGGGCCTGGAGGACCGCTGGAACGCGGCCGCGCGAGAGAGCTACGCGAAGGCCCGCGCGCTGGCCGAGCAGGCCCTGGCGCTCGTGCGCTGAACGGCTGAACGGCTGAGCGGCTGAGCGATGAGCCGCGGCGGCTCCCTGGCTGCGGCCGCCCGCTCGGGCGTGCCCGCGGGCGCCTGGGTCGCCGCGGGCCTGGTGCTCGCCTTCCTGCTGGCGTTCCTCGTGCTGCCTGTGGCGCGGGTGTTCCACGCCGCCTTCGCCGACGCCGATGGCAGCCTCACCTTTGGCCACTTCGGCGCCTTCTTCGGCATCGGGCTGATGCGCGAGGCCTTTCTCAACAGCCTCTACGTGGCGGTGATGTCCACCGTCTGGGCCTCGCTGATCGCGGTGCCGCTGGCGTACTTCACGGTGCGCTTTCGTTTTCGCGGCGCGCTCGTGATCCAGACGCTCGGGGTGCTGCCGCTGATCATGCCGCCCTTCGTCGGTGCGGTGGCGCTGCAACTCGTCTTCGGCCGCTCGGGCACGGTGAACCTGCTGCTCGGGGAGCACCTCGGCTTCACGCTGCCGATCATGGAAGGGCTCGGCGGCCTCGTCTTCGTGCAGGCCATCCACTACTTCCCCTTCATCCTGATGAACCTCACCGTGGCGCTGCGCAACATCGACGCGGCGATGGAGGAGGCGGCGCTGAACCTGGGCTGCCGGGGCTGGCGGCTCTTCCGGCGCGTGGTGTTTCCGCTCGCGCTGCCGGGCTTCGTGGCCGGGGCCTCGCTCGTGTTCGTGAAGGTCTTTGACGACCTGGGCACGCCGCTCGTGATGGGGCAGACCAACCTGCTCGCCCCGCAGGCCTACCTGCGCATCACGCAGGTCGGGCTCGAGGACCCGCTGGGCTACGTGATCAGCGTGATCATGATCGTGCTGTCGATCGCGACGATGGGGCTGTCGGCGTGGCTGCTCAAGGGCCGCGACTACGCGAGCGCCCAGAAGGGCGCGGGCGGGCTGCAGCGGCGCACGTTGTCGCCACTGGCCGGTGCGCTCGCGTGGTTGTGGATCGGGCTCTTGCTGCTCGTCACGCTGTCGCCGCACCTGGGCGTGCTGCTGCTGTCGGTGGCCCGGGTCTGGAGCTTTTCGCCGCTGCCCGACGCCTACACGCTGGCCCACTACGCCACGGTCTTCGCCGACGCCGGCGGCATGATCCGCAACACGCTTGTGTACTGCGGGCTGGCCGCACTGCTGGACGTGGTGATCGGGGTGACGGTGGCCTACCTGATCCTGCGCACGCGGCTGCCCGCGCGGCAGTGGCTGGACCACGTCGCCACCGCCTCGCTGGCCGTGCCCGGCCTCGTGCTGGCCATCGGCTACCTGCGGCTGTACCAGGGCGTGACGCTGCCGGGCACCGAGGTGCTGCTCACGGGCACCTGGGTGATGATCATGCTCGCCTACGCAGTGCGGCGGCTGCCCTATGCGCTGCGCGCCTGCGTGGCCGCGCTGCAGCAGCTGCACGTGTCGCTGGAGGAGGCCGCGCAGAGCGTGGGGGCCACGCGCGCGCGCACCATCCGCCGCGTGGTGGTGCCGCTGATGGCCGGCGGCATCCTCGCGGGCTTTGTCACGAGCTTCATCACCGCGGCGGTGGAGCTCTCGGCCACGATCCTGCTGGTGTCGGCCGACTCGCAGGCGCCGATGAGCTACGGCATCTACCTGTACATGCAAAGCGTGG
>JBMOGN010000276.1:0-3800 GCA_049318345.1 Rubrivivax sp.
TTCGGCTACCGGCGCGAGGACATGGACGCCTGGGGGCTCATGAGCCAGCAGCGCGCGGGCGCGGCGCGGGCCAGCGGCTTCCTGGCCCGCCAGATCGCCCCCATCGAGGCGCCCGACCCGCACGCACGCAAGGTTGCGGACGGCCGCAGCGGCCTGCGGCTTTTCGAGCACGACGAGTTCCCCCGTCCGCAGATCACCGCCGACAAGCTCGCCTCGCTGAAGCCGGCCTTTCGCCACGACGGCCGAGGCCAGGTGACGGCCGGCAACTCCAGCGGGGTGACCGATGGTGCTGCGGCGCTGCTCGTGACCAGCCGGCGTGCCGCCCATCAATGGGGCATCCCGCTTCAGGCGCGGCTGGTGGACTGGGCCGTGGTGGGTGTGGCGCCGGAGATCATGGGGGCTGGCCCCGTGCCCGCCATTGCCAGGCTGCTGCAGCGTACCGGGCTCGCGGTGAGGGACATCGACTACTGGGAGATCAACGAGGCCTTTGCCGTGGTGAACCTGCACGCCGAGCGTGAACTCGGCATTCCCCGTGCGCTCACCAACCTCTATGGCGGCGGCATCAGCATCGGCCATCCGCCGGGTGCCACGGGGCTGCGCATGACCATCACGGCCATGCACCATCTGGCCGACACGGGGGCACGACGCGCGGTCATCAGCATGTGCCTGGGCTCGGGCATGGGGATGGCCACCCTGATCGAGCGCGAGCCGGGAAGCTGAGCCGCACGCGCGGGCTCATGCCTCCTCATCCCGGCCACACGCGCGCCAGCCACGGCATCCACAGCGACGCCAGCAGCACCTGCAGGGCCAGCGCCAGGCCGGCGTAGGCGCCAGCGTCGGGGTGCACCTGCATGGCACGCGCCGCGCCGATGCCGTGCGAGGTGGTGCCCAGGGCGAAGCCGCGCACCGACCAGTCGTGCACGCGCAGCAGGGCGAAGAGCGCCTTGGCGCTGACGGCGCCGACCATGCCCGTGAGCACCGCGAACACCGCGGCCATCGCCGGCACGCCCCCGAGCCGGTCGGCCAGGCCCATGGCCACGGGCGCGGTCACCGACTTCGGCACCAGCGAGCGGATGACCTCGCCGGGCAGATCCAGCAGCAGGCCCAGGCCCACGGCGGTGGCCACCGTGGCCACGCTGCCCGCCAGCCCGGCCAGCACGAGGCGCAGCCCGCGTGCGCGCAGCTCGGCCCGGCGCTGACACAGCGGCCAGGCCAGCGCCACCACCGCCGGGCCCAGCAGCACGTGGATGAACTGCGCGCCGGCGAAGTAGCTCGGGTAGCTCGTGCCCGTGAGCACGAGCGCGCAGCCGATGGTCACCACGCTCCACAGCACGGGGTTGGCCAACGGCGCCTGCCCGAGGCGTTCGTAGATGGCCTGCGCCACGACATAGGTGGCCAGCGTGGCCGTGAGGCCGAACAGAGGCGTGGAGGCGAGGTAGACCCAGAGCTCGACGAAGTCAGCCATGGCGCGCCTCCTCGGTGCCCGCCGCCTGGGTCGGGCCCTTGCCGCCTGCGGCACCTGGCGGCTTGCCCAGCAGCGCGCGCAGCACGAGTGCCGTCACGGTCATGCCCACCCAGGTGGAGACCACGATCACCACGAGCAGCCGCCAGCCCACCGGCGCGAGTGCGCCCAGGTGCACGATCACGCCCACGCCCACCGGCACGAAGAGCAGCGACAGGTGCTGCAGCAGCACGGCGGCCACTGCCGCCACGCGCTGTGCCACTGGCGGCCAGGCCAGCAGCGGCAGCAGCATTGCGAGACCCAGCACCGGGCCGGGCAGCGGCAGTGCGAGGGCCCGCACGAGCAGCTCGCCGGCGGTCTGCAGGATGAGAAGCAGGGCCAGGCCCTGCAGAGCGTTCATGGGTCTATTGCCTCAGGGCCGCGGCGCCGGCAGCACCCGGCCCTGCGAATCTCGTGGCGCGGGCAGGCCCAGTGCCCGTGCCAGCGTGGGGGCGAGGTCGGCCACCTCCACCGGCTCGCGCACCTCGCCGCGGCCTACCCAGGCCGGGCCCCACAGCATGATGGGCACGTGCGTGTCGTAGGGGTGGGGCGAGCCGTGCGTGCTGCCCACCGGGCGCGAGCCGAAGAAGCGCCCGTGCCTGAGCACGAGGATCACTGGCGGCGAGCGTTCGGGGTGCCAGGTCTTGTGCACCTGCACGGCAAAGGGCTCGCCAGGCCGCGGGGGCTCGCGCAGCTGCTCGCGCGTGAAGGCCGCCTGCACGTCCGGATGGCGCAGCAGGCTCGCGCGCGCGGCGGCGTACACCTCGTCGGGCTTGAGGCCGCGCTCGCGGATGAGGGCCTCGTCGAAGAGCAGGCCCATGGCCGTGGAGTGCGTGACCCAGCGCCCCGGGCCGAAGGCCTGCGCCAGCTCCGCGTTCACATGGGTCAGCAGCTGCGAGCCGCTCACGCGCCGCGCATCGCGCCCCTGGCTGGCGGCCCACTCGGGCGTGTCGGCAAAGCCGTGGTCGGCGGTGAGCGCGGCCAGCCAGCGGCCCGCGCCCACGCGTACGTCGAGGTACTTGAAGAAGGCCTGCACATGCCGGTCCAGGTGCAGCAGGTGGTCGTGCGACAGGCGAGACTCGGGGCCGAAGGCATGGTTCACGTAGTCGTGGCTCGACAGGCTCACGGCCAGGATGTCCGGCGCGTCGTCGGCCCCGAGCGCCTCGCCCTCGATGGCGGCACGCGCGAAGGCCAGCGTGAGCTCGTCGCCGAAGGGCGAGGCCAGCAGGTTGCCGTAGAACATCGGCCCGGGCCCGTCCATGCGCGCGCCGATCACTGCCGGCAGCCGGTTGCCGTTGCCGCTGTTGCTCTGCCAGCTCTGCCCATCGGGCACCGAGCGCGCATAGGCCGCAGGCTCCAGCAGCGCAGCCCAGGTCTTGCCGAAGAAGGCATCGGCGGGCTTGCCCGCATGAAAGGCCTCCACCCACTTCGGGTGCTCCGGCATGTAGCAGGTGCTCGAGGCGAACTGCCCCGTGCTGCTCATGTACATGTAGGCCGTGCCGCGGTGGCCCGCCGGCAGGATGGCGCCTCGGTCCTTGCCCGAGATGCCGATCACCTTGGACTGCGGCTGCGCGCCGCGCAGCACGTCGCCCACCGTCTCGCTCAGCAGCATGCGCGGGCCCGTGCCCGAGAGCGGCTCGGTCTTGTGGCCGATGTACTGGCAGCGCGCGTCCTGGGTGTTGTAGACCGGCTCGCGCGTGGCAGGGTCGATCCACTCGTTGGAGACGATGCCGGTGCGCTGCGGGTAGGCGCCGGTGAGCATCACCGCGTGCCCGGCAGCGGTGACCGTAAGAGCCTGCCCGTAGTGGGCGTTGGCGTACCACACGCCACGGTCGAGGAAGCGGCGCAGCCCGTCGGGCGCGAACTGGTCGCGCAGCTGGATGAGCTGGCGCTGCGGCAGGCCGTCCACCACGAGCAGCACCACGAGGCGGGGTGGGGTGGGCGCTGCGGCGGTGCCTGGCGTGCCCGACGAGCCCTGCGCGGGCGCCACCGTGGGGGCGGCTGCCGCAAGAGCCGCCAGCATGGCGAGCGTCATGGCCGCCCACCGGGAGCGCGGGTGGACTGCCGCTTGCGCGGTGTGTGCCTGAATGGGTGGCGTGGTCATCGACAGAAGGCGCCTGCGCGCCGGAACGTTCATGAGAGGAAAACTCCGCGCCGATCGTAATGGGTGGCCCTGCGCGGGGCCCGCCTCGCCGCCTTGCACGCGCTCAATGGCAGCGGGCGAAACGCGCTATACTGCAAGGCTCAGTCGCGGGGTGGAGCAGTCTGGTAGCTCGTTGGGCTCATAACCCAAAGGTCG
>JBMOGN010000277.1:0-3792 GCA_049318345.1 Rubrivivax sp.
GGCACGCGCACGGCCGCCATCACCGGCGCCTTCGTGGCTGCGCACGACGCGGTGACCTGGCTGCTGGCCCAGGGCCGCATCGCCGCCACGCCCATCCGCGAGCACGTGGCTGCGGTGTCGGTGGGCGTCGTCGGCGGCGTGCCGCTGCTGGACCTGGACTACACCGAAGACTCGGGCTGCGACACCGACATGAACGTGGTGATGACAGGCTCGGGCGGCTTCGTGGAACTGCAGGGCACCGCCGAGGGCGTGCCCTTCACGCAGGCCGAGATGGACGCGTTGGTGGGGCTGGCCGCACGCGGCATCCGCGAGCTCGTGGCCCTGCAGAAGCAGGCGCTGGGGGTCTGAATGCGGCTCGTGCTGGCGTCCAACAACGCCAAGAAGCTCGCCGAGCTGCGCGCGCTGCTGGGCGCGCTGCCGCTGGAGCTCGTGGCCCAGGGCAGCCTCGGTATCGAGGAGGCCGACGAGCCGCACGGCACCTTCCTGGAAAACGCGCTGGCCAAGGCGCGGCACGCGGCGCGCGCGGCAGGCGGCCCGGCCATTGCCGATGACTCGGGGCTGTGCGTGGACGCCCTGGCCGGTGCGCCCGGCGTGGTGTCGGCGCACTACGCCGGCTTCGTCGAGCCCCAGGCCGACCGCGAGGCCACGCGCCGCGTGCAGGATGCCGCCAACAACGCCCTGCTGCTGGAGCAGCTGGCCGGCGTGGCGGACCGGCGCGCGCGCTTCGTGAGCACGCTCGTGGCGCTGCGCTCGGCCGACGACCCCGAGCCGCTGGTGGCCTTCGGCCGCTGGGAAGGCGAGATCCGCGCCGCTGGGCAGGGCAGCGCCGGCTTTGGCTACGACCCGTTGATGCACATCCCCGCGCTCGGGCGCACCGTGGCGCAGCTGGCCGCCGACGAGAAGAACCGCCTGAGCCACCGCGCCCAGGCCGCCGCGCAGATGGCGGCGATGCTGCGCGACGTCTGGCGCCTGGGCTGAGGCGCGCGTGCAGGAGACGCCCATCAGCGTCGGGGCGGGCGCGGCGCCGCCGGACGTGTCGCACTACCTGCGCCCGGGCACGCTGCGGCTGGACGGGCTGCCGCCGCTGGCGCTGTATGTGCACCTGCCCTGGTGCCTGCGCAAGTGTCCGTACTGCGACTTCAACTCCCACGCGCCGGCTGCATCAGCCGGCGGCCAGCCGGCGCCCCTGCCCGAGGCCCGCTACCTCGATGCCCTGTGCGCCGACCTGGAAGCGGCGCTGCCGCTCGTGTGGGGCCGCCGGGTGGTGAGCGTCTTCATCGGCGGGGGCACGCCTAGCCTGTTTTCGCCGGAGGGCATCGGGCGGCTCATCACCGACGTGCGCGCGCGGCTGCCGCTGGAGCCGGGCTGCGAGATCACGCTGGAGGCCAACCCGGGCACCTTCGAGGCCGAGCGCTTTCGCGCCTTCCGGGCCGCGGGGGTGACGCGGCTGTCCATCGGCGTGCAGAGCTTCGACGACCAGGCGCTCGCGCGCATCGGCCGCGTGCACGACGCCTCGCAGGCGCGTGCCGCGGTGGCCGAGGCCGCCCAGGCCTTCGAGACCTTCAACATCGACCTCATGTACGCGCTGCCCGGGCAGACGCTGCAGGCGCTGGCGCGCGACCTGGACACCGCGCTGGCCTTCGCCCCGCCGCACCTGTCGGTCTACCACCTGACGATGGAGCCCAACACGGTCTTTGCCACGCGGCCGCCCGAGGGCCTGCCTGACGACGACACGGCCGCGCAGATGCTGGACCTCATCGTCGAACGCACGGCTGCCGCCGGACTGGCCCGCTACGAGGTTTCGGCCTTCGCCCGCGCCGGGCACCGCTGCCGCCACAACCTGAACTACTGGACCTTCGGCGACTACCTGGGCATCGGCGCGGGTGCGCACGGCAAGCTGAGCTTCCCGCACCGGGTGCTGCGCCAGGTGCGCTGGCGCGAGCCGGCGGCCTACATGGAGCAGGCCCTGGCCGGGCGGGCCGTGTCCAACGAGCACGAGGTGTCGCGGCGCGACCTGCCCTTCGAGTTCGCGATGAACGGCCTGCGCCTGCGCGAGGGCTTCGCCGTGGCCGACTTCTGCGCCCGCACGGGCCTGCCGCACTCGGCCCTGGAGCCGGCGGTGCAGCAGGCGCAGGCCCGCGGCCTGGTGGAGCCCGACGAGGCGGTGGCCTTCACGCAGCGCCGCGTGGTGCCCACGGCCCGGGGCTTCGACTTCCTGTCCGACCTGCAGCAACTGTTTCTTCCCGCATGAGCGAGAACCACGAAGACACCCCGGCCGAGGCGGCCCCTTCCGCCACCCCCTTCGAGCGCCTGGGCGGCGAGCCCGGCGTGCGCGCGCTGGTGGACCGCTTCTACGACCTCATGGACCTGGAAAGCGCCTATGCCGGCATCCGCGCGCTGCACCCGCCCACGCTGGACGGCTCGCGCGACAAGCTGCACTGGTTCCTGTGCGGCTGGCTGGGCGGCCCTAACCTGTACATCGAGCGATTCGGCCACCCGCGGCTGCGTGCGCGCCACCTGCCCTACGCCATCGGCCTGGCCGAGCGCGACCAGTGGATGGCCTGCATGATGCAGGCGATGGACGAGCGGGGCGTGGAGCCGGCGCTGGCGCAGCGCCTGGCCGAGGCGTTCTTCGGCACCGCCGACTGGATGCGCAACAAGGGCGGCTGAATTCAGCCGGCCAGCAGCACGATCAACGCCCCCGCGCCGCCCTGCGGGCCGCTGGCCTGGGTGAAGGCCACCACCTCGTTGCACTGGGCCAGCCAGCGTTGCACCTTGGCCTTGAGCACGGGCTGGCGCCCGGGCGAGCCGTTGCCCTTGCCGTGGACCACGCGCACGCAGCGGTGGCCGCGGCGGCCGGCATCGCGCAGGAAGGCCGCCACCTGCTCGCGCGCCTCGTCGCGGCGCAGGCCGTGCAGGTCGATCTCGGCACGGATGGCCCACTGGCCGCGCCGCAGGCGCGAGACGACATCGGCGGCGATGCCCGGGCGGCGGTAGCTCAGGCCGTCGTCGGTGAGCAGCAGCGACTCGATGTCCACCTCGTCGGACAGCGATTCGGCCAGCGCGGCGCGTTCGTCGGCCTCGCGCTGGCGCGGCTCGGGCGCAGGCAGGGGCCGGCCGGTGTCGGCGCGGCCGTGCTCAGGCAGCGCATGCACGGGGCCCACGGCCAGCGCGAAGGCTTCGCGCTCGCGCCGCAGGGCCTCGGCCTGTGCGCGGGCCGCGGCCTCCTCGCGCGCGCGCTGCTCGGCTTCGCGCCGGGCCTGGCGGGCGCGCTCCTTCAGTGCCGGGCCCAGTGCCTCCAAGCCCTTGAGGGGAGCCTTCACATCAGGCCCCGCTCGGCGAAGGAGACGGTCTGCCCGCGGCCGACGATGATGTGGTCGAGCACGCGCACGTCCACGAGCGCGAGCGCGGACTTCAGCGTCTGGGTGAGGAACTCGTCGGCCCGCGAGGGCTCGGCGGTGCCCGAGGGGTGGTTGTGCGCCAGCACCACCGCCCCGGCATTGCAGGCCAGCGCCGCCTTGACGACCTCGCGCGGGTAGACGCTGGTCTGCGCCAGCGTGCCGCGAAAGAGGGTGCGCATCTCCAGCAGCCGGTGCTGGCTGTCCAGGAAGAGCACGGCGAATTCCTCGTGCGGCAGGCCCGACATCGACAGCCCGAGGTACTGGCGGACCTTGTCCGGGGCATCGAAGACCGGGCCGGCGCGCAGCTGGCCGGCCAGCGAGCGGCGGGCGATCTCGAGCACGGCGGCGAGCTCGGCGAGGCGCGCCGGCCCGAGGCCGGGCACGCCGGCCA
>JBMOGN010000278.1:0-3788 GCA_049318345.1 Rubrivivax sp.
GCGGTCCGGGCCGCAGCCGCACGTTGCGGAGTGGCGGTTACCGAGATCGGGCACATCGCTGCCGAACCCGGGCTCATCGTGCACGACGCTGCGGGCACGGCCCTGGCGCTGGACGGCCTGGCGGGCTTCGACCACTTCGCGGCGTGAGCGGCGCAGGCCCCTTCAACCCATGAGTGCCCACTCGAGCCTGGACGACTTCGGGCCCGCCGTGAGCCTGCTCGCCTCGGCGCTGTCGGCGCGCGGCTGGTTGCTCGCCTGCGCCGAGAGCTGCACGGGCGGACTGGTTGCGGCGGGCTGCACGGCGCTGCCGGGCTCCAGTGCCTGGTTCGATCGCGCGTTCGTCACCTACAGCAACGAGGCCAAGCAGGAGATGCTTGGGGTGGAGGCCGCCTTGCTGGCCGCGCACGGCGCGGTGAGCGAACCCGTCGCCCTGGCGATGGTCACCGGTGCGCTCGCGCGCTCGCGGGCCGAAATCGCTCTGGCCGTCACCGGCATCGCCGGCCCCACGGGGGCCGTGCCCGGCAAGCCGGTGGGCACGGTCTGGCTGGCCTGGGGCCGGCGCGGGCGGGTGCCGGCGGCGCGCCGGCTGCAACTGCCCGGCGACCGGGCCGCTGTGCGGGCGGCCACCGTGCACGCTGCGCTCGCCCAGGCCCTTGAACTGGCCCGCGCCGCATGAGCGAGCCGGTTCGCTCCAAAGCGTTCATCACGGAGCGCGCCGCGCGGAGGGTCGTCCAGTGAGCGCGCCGCTGCGCGCTTTGCTCGCCGGCCGCTGGGAGGTGGCCGAGCGCGATGCGTGGCTGCAGGCCTTGACGCACGCCTGCGCCGGCGTGACGTGGTCCACCGAGGCCGAGCCGGGCGAGACGATCGATGTGGCGGTGGTCGCCAATCCGCCCCCCGGCTGCCTGCAGGGCCTGCGCGGCTTGCGGCTCGTGCAGTCGCTGTGGGCGGGCGTGGATCGCCTGCTGGCCGACGACACCTTGCCCGACGAGGTGCCCGTGGCGCGCATGGTCGACCCCGCCATGACGCAGGCCATGGCCGAGACTGCACTGTGGGCCACGCTCTCGTTGCACCGAGGTTTCTTCGGCTACGCCCGCCAGCAGCAGGCCGGGCAGTGGCTGCAGCATGCGCAGCGGCGTGCCGAGGAATGCGCCGTCGTTGTGCTCGGCTACGGCGAGATGGGCCGCGCCGTGGCGGCACGGCTGGCCGACGCGGGCTACCCGGTCACCGCCTGGACCGCGCGACCCAGGGGCTCGCCGCCGCACGCGGGCGCAGCGCATCCCGATGCGCCCGGGCACGAGGCGGGCTCGCGCCTGCGACTCGTCACCGGGGCGCAGGCCCTGGAGCCGGTGCTCGCCCACGCGAAGGTGCTGCTGAACCTGCTGCCGCTCACCCCGGCCACCCGAGGCCTGATCGACGCGCGGCTGCTGGCGGCGCTGCCGCGTGGCGCCTCGGTGGTGAACCTGGCGCGGGGAGCCCATGTGGTCGAGGCGGACCTGCTGGCCGCGCTGGACAGCGGGCATCTGGCGCATGCCGTGCTCGACGTGTTCGCGGTGGAGCCGCTGCCCGCGGTGCACCGCTTCTGGCATCACCCCGGGGTGACGGTGCTGCCTCACGTGGCGGCGCTCACCGACCTGCGCAGCGCCGCGGCGGTGGTGGCCGACAACCTCCAGCGCCTGGCCGAGGGCCGCCCGCTGGTCCATCTGGTGGACCGCGACCGCGGCTACTGAACCCGCCTGACCGCCCGCGGACTCAGGCCGGCCTGCTGCGGCCGGCAGCCACGCGCAGCGTCAGCCACACCAGCCGCCGAAGCGCCTGCCAGGGATCGTCGGGCCAGTCCGGGTGGCGCAGCCCCTTGATCACGCCGTCGCACACGCTCGCCGCGGCCAGGAGCCGGGCCAGGGTGGCGCTGCCGAAGTGTCCGGCCGCATGCTCGATCAGCCGCTGGCGCGGCCCCCATGCGCGCGCGGCCTGCAGCGCCATGGGCAGGGGCTGCCCTTCGTCCAGCGCAGCGCGCACCCGGCGCAGCGCCCGCAGGTCGTCGGCCAGCTGCCAGTGCACCCCCACCGCAGACTCGCCCTCTGCCTGCAGGCCCTCGAGCATGCGCAGCGCGCGCCCGGTCTGCCCCAGCAGCACGGCCTCGCACAGCTGGCGCACGTCGTAGCGCGCCACATCCAGCACCGCCTCCTGCACTTGCTCCAGCCCGATTTCGCCGGGCGGGTGCAGCAAGGCCAGCTTCTGGATCTCCTGGTGAGCGGCCAGCAGGTTGCCCTCCACCCGGTCGGCGAAGTAGGCCAGGGTGAGCACGCCCTCCTCGCCCTCGCGCACGCGCTGGCCCTGACGCGCCAGCCGCTGTGCGATCCACGCCGGCAGCGCCGCGCGCTCGACGGGGTCCACGCGCACCTGCACGCCTGCGGCGTCCAGCGCGGCAAACCAGCCGCTCTTCAGGGCCGTGCCGTCCAGCCGGGGCAGCAGCACGATCGTGAGCACGCCCTCGGGCAGCTGCTCGCAATAGCGTTGCAGCGCCAGGGCGCCGTCCTTGCCCGGCTTGCCCGAGGGGATGCGGATCTCCACCACCTTGGACGAGGCAAACAGGCTCATCGACTGCGCCGCGCCGAGCACGCTGCTCCAGTCGAAGTGCGCGCCGGCGACGTTGAAGACCTCCCGCTCCTCGTGCCCGGCTGCCCGCGCGGCCGCGCGCACGGCATCGGCCGCCTCCTGCACGAGCAGCGGGTCGTCGCCGTGCACCGTGTACAGCTGGCGCAGCCCGCGCGCGAGCTGGGCCGGGAGCTGTTCGAGCCGCACCAGCATCGTCGCTGCCTCACAGCCGCAGGCTGGACAGCCGCCGCAGCACCTGCGAGGCGATGTCGTCCTGCATCTCGCGGTACTGCTGGCCCTCCTCCAGCTCCTTGGCCAGCGCCGCGGTCTCGCTGTAGCTGATGTCGCGGGTCAGCAGCAGCTGCGCCGCGGGCGCCAGCTCGCGCCCCGAGGGCGTCTGCACCCGGAAGCCGAAGCGCAGCCGCAGCTGCAGCTCCCGCACCTGCCCGGTGGCCGTGGAGGCGACGATGGTGCGCTCCTGCTGCTCCGCAAGCGCCACGAGCACCACCTGCGCCCGGGCGGTGTCGGCCACCACCTCGGCCACCGGCGCGAGCTGCCTCTGCAGCCTCTGCGCCAGGGGCGAGCGGGGGGCGAAGCCCTGCAGCGCGATGCGGCTGAAGGGCATGGGAGGCGGGCGGCGCAACTCGAATCCGCAACCGCCCAGCGCGGCCGCCACCGCGGCGGCCGCCGCGGCCCGCAGCGCCGAACGGCGCGGATGACCCGCGCGGCGCGGGCGACCGGCCATCAGGCCACCACGTTCACGAGCCGGCCGGGCACGACCACGATCTTACGCACCGGCCTGCCCTCGCTGAAGCGCTCGACCTCGGGGCTTTGCGCCGCCAGAGCCTCGATCGCCTCCCGGGAGGCGTCGGGTGGCACGCGCAGGGAACCGCGCAGCTTGCCGTTGACCTGCAGCACGATCTCGACCTCGTCCTGCACCAGCGCCGACTCCTGCACCTGGGGCCACGGCGCATCGAGCAAGTCGCCGTGCAGCCGGGTGTAGCCCAGCTGCGTCCACAACGCCCAGGTCAGGTGCGGGCAGGCCGGGTACAGCGCGCGCAGCAGCACCGACACGCCCTCGCCCAGCACCGCCGCGTCACCGTCGCTGCCGTCGGGCTCGAAGCCCTCCAGCGCGTTGAGCAGCTTCATGCAGCCCGACACCACGGTGTTGTACTGCATGCGCTCGTAGTCGT
>JBMOGN010000279.1:0-3733 GCA_049318345.1 Rubrivivax sp.
GCGCATCACCGAGATCACGGCCGAGGCCGAGATCGGCAAGGTCTACGAAGGCCCGGTCACGAAGATCCTGGACTTCGGCGCCCTCATCAACATTCTGCCTGGCAAGGACGGCCTGCTGCATATCAGCCAGATCGCCTTCGAGCGGGTGGAGCGGGTCGAGGACTACCTCCAGGAAGGCCAGATCGTCAAGGTCAAGGTGCTGGAGACCGACGAGAAGGGCCGCATCAAGCTGTCCATGAAGGCGCTGCTCGACAAGCCCGAGGGCTGGGTCGAGGAGGAGCGTCCGCGTCGCGAATTCGGTGACCGCGATCGCGGCCCGCGCCGCGACCGTGGCGATCGGGGTGACCGGGGCGACCGTCCCCGTCGCGAGCCCCGCGAGCCGCGGGAGCCGCGTGAAGGCATGAGCGGCGAGGCCCCGGTAGCCGATGCGGCAGCGCCCGCGCCGGCCGAAGCGCCCAAGGCGCCGACCCCTCCGGCGGCCGAGTGAAGCCGGCGGCGGCTCGCTGAGCCGCTGCCCGTGGAGCGGACGATGCAGGCGATCGAGATCACCCAACCCGGCGGGCCGCAGGTTCTGCAGTCCTGCGTGCGCCCGGACCCGGTCCCCCGACCGGGCGAGATGCTGGTGGCCGTGCAGGCCAGCGGCGTCAATCGCCCGGACGTGCTGCAGCGCATGGGCCTGTATCCCATGCCCCCTGGCGTGTCGGACCTGCCGGGCCTGGAGATCGCCGGCACGGTGGCCGGCGGCGACCCCGCCGAGCTGGCGGCCGCAGGCTGGAAGCTCGGCGACGCCGTGTGTGCGCTCGTGGCTGGGGGCGGCTACGCGCAGCGCTGCGTGGCGCCCATCGGGCAGTGCCTGCCGGTCCCGCGCGGCCTCACCGCCGTGCAGGCCGCCTCGCTGCCGGAGACCTTCTTCACGGTCTGGCAGAACGTCTTCGAGATTGCGCGGCTGCAGCCCGGCGAGACGCTCCTCGTGCAGGGAGGCTCCAGCGGCATCGGCGTGACGGCCATCATGCTGGCCAAGGCCTTCGGCTGCCGCGTCATCGTGACGGCCGGCACCGACGACAAGGGCTGCGCCTGCGTCGAGCTCGGCGCCGACCACGCGATCAACTACCGCACCCAGGACTTCGTCGCCGAAGTGCGGCGCTTCACCGACGGGCGGGGCGCCGATGTGGTGCTGGACATGGTGGCGGGCGACTACATCGGCCGCGAGCTGGAGTGCGTGGCCGACGATGGCCGCATCGCTGTCATCGCGGTGCAGGGCGGCACCAAGAGCGCGATCGACGCCGGGCTGCTGCTGCGCAAGCGCGTGGCCCTGACCGGCTCGACGCTGCGACCACGTTCGATTGCCTACAAGACCCGTCTGGCGCAGGCGCTGCGCGAGCGGGCCTGGCCGCTGCTGGAGGCCGGGCGCATCCGCCCGGTGATCCACCGCGTCTTTCCCGCCGCGCAGGCCGCCGATGCCCACGCGCTCATGGAATCGGGTGCGCACGTGGGCAAGATCGTGCTGAGCTGGGAGGCCTGATGTCGCGCCGCAAGCTCGTCGTCGGCAACTGGAAGATGAACGGCAGCCGCCCGGTCAATGCGCGGCTGCTCGCAGACCTCATCGGCGCTCGGCCCTACGGGTGCGACGTGGCCGTGTGCGTGCCGTTCCCGTACCTGCCCGAGACCGCGCTCGCCCTTGCCGGGAGCGACTTGCGCTGGGGCGCCCAGGACTGCTCGGTGCACGACAAGGGCGCCTTCACCGGCGAAGTCTCCGGCGCGATGCTGGCCGAGTTCGGGTGTCGCCATGTGATCGTCGGCCACTCGGAGAGGCGTGCCCTGCACGGCGAATCCGACCAGTGCGTGGCCGACAAGGCCAAGGCCGCGCTGGCACACGGCGTGACCCCGGTGGTCTGCGTCGGTGAGACGCTCGAGCAGCGCGAAGCCGGTCAGACCGAGGCGGTCGTCAAGCGCCAGCTGTCAGCGGTCATCCATACGCTGGGCCACTGTGTGGGCGAGGTGGTGGTGGCCTACGAGCCGGTGTGGGCCATTGGAACCGGGCTGACCGCCACGCCCGATCAGGCGCAGGCTGTTCACGCCCTGCTGCGCGCCCAGCTCGCCGCCGCCACGCCCCGCGCGGACTCGATGACCCTGCTGTACGGCGGCAGCGTCAAGCCCGACAACGCTGCCCAGCTCTTTTCCCGTGCCGACATCGACGGAGGCCTCATTGGAGGCGCCTCCCTGGTGGCGGGCGATTTCATTGCCATCTGCCGGGCTGCCGGCTGAACCCCCGAGATTCCTGGAGTCCCTCGATCATGCAATTCTGGATGACGCTTGTGCTGGTGCTGCAACTGGTCTCGGCGGTGGTCATGATCGGCCTCGTGCTGGTGCAGCATGGCAAGGGGGCCGACATGGGCGCCTCCTTCGGCAGTGGTGCCTCGGGCAGCCTCTTCGGCGCCACGGGCAGCGCGAACTTCCTCTCGCGCTCCACGGCGGTGTGCGCCACCGTCTTCTTCGTCTGCACGCTGGCGCTGGCGCTCATGGGCTCGGCCGGCACCAAGCGCAGCGCGGGAAGCGTGCTCGACCAGGCCGCGCCCGCAGCCAGCGCACCGGCCGCGGCGTCCGCGCCGGCCGGCGGCCTCATCCCCGGCGCGGCTCCCGCTGCGGCGGCGGCATCGGCCCCTACGGCGCCCGCCCGCCCGTGAGGAATGCCCCCTGCGCCAGTGTCCGCGCAGCCGAAAACGGGGTGGTTTGACGATAGAATCCGAGGCTGTCTGGCAGGCGTGCGCGAGCGCGGTTGCGGACAGTTTCCTGCAAGGCCGACGTGGTGAAATTGGTAGACACGCTATCTTGAGGGGGTAGTGGCGAAAGCTGTGCGAGTTCGAGTCTCGCCGTCGGCACCAGACAGGAAGGTTTTGGATTGAAGTGCGGAGTCGCCTGAGGGGGCGGTGGCCGCAGCGCCCTGCGGCACGAGCGCAAGACGAACGGGGCGCGCCACATGACGGGAGGAGTCCGTCGCGCGGCGCGCCTTTTTCGCGGGCGGGAAGGACCTGACGAACAACTGACAAGGGGTGTGATGAACCTCCAAGAATATCTGCCGGTCATCCTGTTCATCCTGGTGGGGGTGGGCGTCGGCGTCGCTCCTCAGGTCATCGGTTTCATCTTCGGCCCCAACCGGCCCGACAGCGCCAAGAACAGCCCCTACGAGTGCGGCTTCGAGGCCTTCGAGGACGCGCGCATGAAGTTCGATGTGCGCTACTACCTGGTGGCCATCCTCTTCATCCTCTTTGACCTCGAGATCGCCTTCCTCTTCCCGTGGGCGGTGGCGCTTCGCGACATCGGCGCCGCGGGCTTCTGGGCCATGATGGCCTTTCTCGGGATCCTGGTCGTGGGCTTCGTCTACGAATGGAAGAAGGGAGCGCTCGACTGGGAGTAACCCGGGAGAGCTGAGCCATGGGCATTGAAGGCATTCTGAAGGAAGGCTTCGTCACCACATCGGTGGACAAGCTCATCAACTGGTCGAAGACCGGCTCGCTGTGGCCGATGACCTTCGGCCTGGCGTGCTGCGCGGTGGAGATGATGCACGCCGGTGCCGCGCGCTACGACATCGACCGCTTCGGCATGCTGTTCCGGCCGAGCCCCCGGCAGAGCGACCTCATGATCGTTGCCGGCACGCTGTGCAACAAGATGGCCCCGGCCCTGCGCAAGGTGTACGACCAGATGGCCGAGCCGCGCTGGGTGCTGAGCATGGGCT
>JBMOGN010000280.1:0-3719 GCA_049318345.1 Rubrivivax sp.
CCTGGGTGAGCCTGCACCACGGCGGCGGCGTGGGCATGGGCTACTCGCAGCACTCGGGCGTGGTCATCGTCTGCGACGGCACCGACGCCGCGGCCCGGCGCATCGAGCGCGTGCTGTGGAACGACCCCGGCACGGGCGTGATGCGGCACGCCGACGCCGGCTACGAGGAGGCGGTGGCCTGCGCCCGCGCGCAGGGGCTGGACCTGCCGATGCTCAGCCGCCCCGCATGATCCTGCGCCCCGGCCTGCTCACCCTCGACCAGCTGCAGGCCCTGCACGCTGACAGCGTGCCGCTGGAGATCGAGGCCTCCGCCTGGCCGGCCATCGAAGCCAGCGCCGCCGTGGTGCAGCGCGCCGCGGCCGGCGAGGCACCGGTCTACGGCGTCAACACGGGCTTCGGCAAGCTCGCCAGCACGCGCATCGGCGCGGACGACCTGGCCACCCTGCAGCGCAACCTCATCCGCTCGCACAGCGTGGGCGTGGGCGCGCCCCTGGCGCCGCCCGTGGTGCGGCTCGTCCTGGCGCTGAAGGCCGCGAGCCTCGCACGTGCGCACTCCGGCGTGCGCCCGGTGGTGATCCAGCGCCTGCTGGAGGTCTTCAACGCCGGCCTCGTGCCGCACATCCCGTCGCAGGGCTCGGTGGGCGCCTCGGGCGACCTGGCGCCGCTGTCGCACCTCACGCTGGCGCTGATGGGCGAGGGCGAGTTCATCGTCGACGGCCAGCGCCGGCCGGCAGCCCAGGTGCTGCAGGCGCGCGGCATCCCGCCCCTGGAGCTCGGGGCCAAGGAGGGCCTGGCGCTCATCAATGGCACCCAGGTGTCCACGGCGCTGGCCCTGCACGCCCTCTTCAGCTTCGAGCCCGTGCTCGAGGCTGCGCTCGTGATCGGCGCGCTGACGGTGGACGCGGCCCGCGGCAGCGACGGGCCCTTCGACCCCCGCATCCACGCGCTGCGCGGCCAGCCCGGGCAGGTGGACGTGGCGCGCTACTACCGCGCCCTGCTGCAGGGCAGCGCGATCCGCTCCTCGCACCGCGAGGGCGACGACCGCGTGCAGGACCCGTACTGCCTGCGCTGCCAGCCCCAGGTCGTGGGCGCCTGCCTGGACCAGCTGCGCCACGCCGCGCTCGTGCTGCTGCGCGAGGCCAATGCGGTGACGGACAACCCGCTCGTCTTCGTCGAGGACGGCCAGATGGTCTCCGGCGGCAATTTCCACGCCGAGCCCGTGGCCCTGGCGGCTGACGCCATGGCGGTGGCCATCGCCGAGGTCGGGGCGATCGCCGAGCGCCGCATCGCGATGCTCATCGACGCCAACGTCTCGCGCCTGCCGCCCTTCCTGTGCGCCGAGCCGGGCCTGAACAGCGGCTTCATGATCGCCCACGTCACCGCCGCGGCGCTGGCCAGCGAGAACAAGTCGCTCGCGCACCCGGCCAGCGTGGACTCCCTGCCCACCAGCGCCAACCAGGAAGACCACGTGAGCATGGCCACCTTTGCCGCCCGGCGCCTGCAGCCCATGATCGCCAACGTCGCCCACATCCTGGCCATCGAGTGGCTCGCCGCGGCGCAGGGCATCGAATTCCTGCGCCCGCTGCGCAGTTCGGATCCGCTGGAGGCGGCCCATGCGTTGCTGCGCGCGGCCTGCCCGCCGCTGCTGCAGGACCGCACCCTCGCACCCGACATCGAGGCCGCGGCGGGCCTCGTGCGCGAGGGCCGCCTGAGCCAGGGTTTCAAGGCCCTGCCTGGCCTGCCGGCGCTGTGGGTGCCGGCCTGAATGTGGGCCTGCGTGTGAGCTTGAGTGCGGGGCTGAGCGCGGGTCTGACATCGGGTCTGAGTTCGGGTCTCGTGGGGCTGGCGCTTCTGCTGGCCGCTGCCCCGCTGCGCGCGGCGACCACCGTGCCGGTGGAGATCGACCTGCGCGCCGAGATCGCCGCCGGGCGCTTCGACCCGGCCCGCGACGGCGTGGGCGTGCGCGGCAGCCACCCGCCGATGTCGTGGCAGCGCACGCTGCCGGCGCAGCCGCTGGGCGACGGGCGCTTCGGGCTCGAGATCGTCTTCGAACGCGTGCCCTTCGGTAACCAGCCGGTGGCCTACAAGTTCCGCATCGAGCGTGCGGGCCAGGGGCCCGACGCCGGGTGGGAGGCCGGCCCCAACCACGCGCTCAGGCTGGACCCCGGGGCGCGCATCGCACGCGTCTTCGGTGCGCCGCCCGTGCCCGTGGCCTGGCCGCGCACGGGCCAGATCGAACGGCTGGGCCGCATCCCGTCGGTCCATGTGGCGCCGCGCCACGTGCAGGTCTGGCTGCCGCCGGGCTACGCCGCGAACGCCGCGAACGCCGCACGGCGCCACCCCGTGCTCTACCTGCACGACGGGCAGAACGTCTTCGACGGGGAATCGGCCGGCGCCGAATGGATGGTCGACGAGACGGCGCAGCGCCTGGCCGAAGCCGGCGCCATCGAGCCCCCGATCATCGTGGCCGTCGACAGCGTGGGCACCCGCATGCTCGACTACACCCCCACCGCCATGACGCTGCCGCCCGAGCGCACCGGCACCGGGCGCGCCGAGCTCGTGGGCGGCGGCGCCACGGCCTACGGCCGCTTCCTCGCCGAGGAGCTCAAGCCGCTGATCGACGCCCGCTACCGCACGCGCCCCGACCGCGCGAGCACCGCGGTGGGCGGATCCTCGCTGGGCGGGCTCGTGTCGCTGTGGCTGGCGCTGCACCGCGGCGACGTCTTCGGCGCCGCCCTCGTGGTCTCGCCTTCGGTGTGGTGGGGAGACCGCTACGCGCTGCGCGACGTGCAGGGCAGCGCCACGCTACCCGCCCCGCGCCCGCGCCTGTGGCTGGACATGGGCGCACGCGAGGGCGAGGAGGCGCTGCCCGCGGCCCGGGCCCTGCAGCGAGCCCTGATGGCGCGGGGCTGGGATGCCACTACACTGGCCTATGCCGAGGATGCCGAAGGCAGCCACGACGAGGCCAGCTGGGCTGCGCGGGTCGAAGGCATGCTGCGTTTCCTGTACCGGCGCCCGCCCGCTGAACCCTGACCTGCAACTTGGAGGATTACGCATGAAGAGGACATTCGCGCTCGCCGCCCTGGTGGCTGCCGCCTGCCTGCCCTGGGGCGCCGCTCACGCCCAGGAGACCAAGGTCGCCATCGGCATCTCCGGCTGGACCGGCTTCGCCCCGCTCACGCTGGCCAAGGAAGCCGGCCTGTTCAAGAAGCACGGCCTGGATGTCAGCATCAAGAAGATCCCGCAGAAGGACCGTCACCTGGCCATCGCCTCGGGCGACATCCAGTGCGCCGCCACCACGGTGGAGACCTGGGTGGTGTGGAACGCCAACGGCGTGGCCACGACGCAGATCTTCCAGCTCGACAAGAGCTTCGGCGCCGACGGCATGGTGGTGAAGGCCGGCATCAACAGCATCAAGGACCTCAAGGGCAAGACGGTGGCCGCCAGCGCCCCGGGCACGGCGCCGTACTTCACGCTGGCCTGGATGCTGCGCGAGAACGGCCTGAGCGTGAAGGACGTGAAGGTGGTGAACCTGGAGCCGCAGGCCGCTGCCAACGCCATGATCGCCGGCACCGCCGGCATCGACGCGGCCATGACCTACGAACCATTCCTGAGCGCGGTGCGCGCCAAGCCCGAGGCCGGCCGCATCCTGGCCACCACGCTCGACTACCCGATGATCATGGACACCTTCGGCTGCACGCCGAAGTTCCTGGCCGACA
>JBMOGN010000281.1:0-3701 GCA_049318345.1 Rubrivivax sp.
CGCCCAGGCGCGCCGCGTTCATCATCACGAACATCGCCGCCAGGCCCTTGTGCGGTTGGCCCACCAGGGTGCCCACGGCGCCGTCGAGCACCATCTGGCAGGTGGCGTTGCCGTGGATGCCCATCTTGTGCTCGATCGCCCCGCAGTGGATCGCGTTGCGCTCGCCCAGGCTGCCATCGTCGTTCACCAGGAACTTGGGCACGACGAACAGCGAGATGCCCTTGCTGCCGGCCGGTGCATCGGGCAGCCGCGCAAGCACCAGGTGCACGATGTTGGGCGCCAGGTCGTGCTCGCCGGCGGAGATGAAGATCTTCTGCCCGGTGAGGCGGAACGTGCCTTCGGGGGCGCCCGCCACGGGCTCGGCCTTCGTACGCAGCATCCCGAGGTCGGTGCCGCAATGGGGCTCGGTCAGGCACATCGTGCCCGTCCACTCGCCCGAGGTGAGCTTGGGCAGGTAGGTGGCCTTCTGCTGGGGCGTGCCGTGCGCGTGCAGGCACTCGTAGGCCCCGTGCGACAGGCCCGGGTACATCGTCCAGGCCTGGTTGGCCGAGTTCAGCATCTCGTAGAAGCACTGGTTCACCACGATCGGCAGCCCCTGGCCGCCGTAGGCCGGGTCGGCACTCAGGGCCGGCCAGCCGCCTTCCACATACTTCGCGTAGGCCTCCTTGAAGCCCGTGGGGGTGCGCACCGCGTGCGTGGTCCTGTCGTGCTCGCATCCCTGTGCGTCCGCGCTGGCGTTCAGCGGGAAGATGACCTCGGCGGCGAACTTGCCGCCTTCCTCCAGCACGGCGTTGATCGTGTCCGCGTCGATGTCGGCATGCGGCGGCAGCGTCTTCAGCGCCGAGGTCACGTCCAGCAGTTCGTGAAGCACGAATCGCAGATCTCGCAAGGGGGGTGTGTAGGTGGGCATGGGGCGGGTTCCTCGGTCGGGATGTGGGAAGAAGGTTTCGGTCTTCGGAGATTTCAGGCGGCCACGGGCCGATGCGGGTTCGCGTGTGCAGCCACCAGCCGCTCGAAGCCGTGGCGGGCACGCTCGCTTGCACCCGGGCTGCGCAGGAAGCGCGCATCGTGGTGCAGGGCCAGGATCAGGCCGTGGATCTCGAACAGCAGCTGCTGGGCATCGGTCTGCGGGGCGAGGTGACCGGCCTGAATGGCCTGGCCGATGGCCCGCTCCAGGGCCTGATGCCAGGCCACGACCATGGCTACCAGGGCCTCCCGCACCGGACCGGGCCGGTCGTCGAACTCCACCGCGCCACTGATGTAGATGCAGCCCGCATCCAGCTCGGCCGACACCCGGCGCAGCCAGCGCTCGAACAGCGCTCGCAGCCGTGGCAGCCCGCGCGTCTCGTGCAGCGAGGGACGGAAGACCTCGGCCTCGAAACGGGCGTGGTATTCGCGCACCACGCAGATCTGCAGTTCCTCGCGCGAGCCGAAGTGGGCGAACACGCCGGACTTGCTCATGTGCATGGCATCGGCCAGGGCCCCGATGGACAGCCCTTCCAGCCCCATGTGGGAGGCCTGGCCAAGGGCCGCATCGAGGATCGCCGCCCGCGTCTGCTGGCCCTTGTGGAGCGGGCGCGCCACCATCGGCGGCTCGACCGGGACCGCCAGCCCGGGCGCGCCCGGGCGAGGCGAGGCGCTCGGCGCAGCCAATGCGCCCGGGGTCGGGCAAGGGGCAGGAAGGGCAGTCATGATCAAAAACGAACGATCGTTCTATTCTGTACCGGCGATGTGCCCGCAACGGGCTCTACCTCACGCCCGACCCTGATATTTCTAGGGGGATGCCTCTAGGCAGGCCGCGCGCCGGGGGATGTCACCGGCCGATCACGCAGACTTGCTATCCTTGCCAGGCATGGATGTGCTTCAACTCGACGTCTCGGGTCGTCCCCAGGCCTGGATCTCGGCCCAGGAGGCCGTCACCCTGTACGCGAGCAACGCCGTGGCGTGGACCGTGGGGCAGCCCTTCCGGGAACTGCGCGGCGGCATCCAGCGAGCAACCGGCTGCCAGTCCCGGATCGAGGTGCACCCCATCGTGGCCGTCAAGGGCTCGGTGCCGAGTCGCGCCTGGCACCAGGAGCCCACGCTTACCAACCCCAAGCTCTTCGCCCGCGACCGCCATGTGTGCGCCTACTGCGGCCAGCGTGCACGCTTCGAAGACCTCACGCGCGAGCACATCACGCCGGTGTCGCGAGGCGGCGGCGACACCTGGATGAACTGCATCACCGCCTGCCGGACCTGCAACGGCAGCAAGGGCAACCGGCTGCCGCAGGAAGCGCGCATGACGCTGCTTTACCTGCCCTACACACCGAATCTGCACGAGGACATGATCCTGCGCGGCCGGCGCATCGTGGCCGACCAGATGGAGTTCCTGCTGGCCAGCGTGCCGCGGAACTCCCGCCTGCACGGCTGATCTCAAGGCTGAGCATCCTCGTCGCCGATCCACCCGCCACCTGCCCTGGAGCCCACCCCATGAAGAGAACCGCCACCGCCCTGACCGTCGCCCTCGCCCTGCTCGGGCTCGGCGCCTGCAGCACCACCAGCCCGGACGTGCTCAGCCGCTCGGACGCCAACCGGATGTCTACTGTGCTCGACGGCACGGTGCTGAGCGTGCGCACCGTCACGGTGGACGGCACGCAAAGCGGCGTGGGGGCCGGTGCGGGCGGGGTGGTGGGCGCCATCGCCGGCAGCTCGGTGGGCGGGCGCCGGGAGTCGACCGCCGTGGGCGTGCTCGGCGCGGTGGCCGGCGCAGTCGTCGGCAATGCCGTGGAGCGCGCGGCCACCCGCGAGGAGGCCCTGGAGATCATGGTGCAGCTGCGCAACGGCGAGCGCCGCGCCATCGTCCAGGCCAAGGGCAGCGAGACCTTCAACCCGGGCGACCCCGTGATCATCGTCACCGGGGGCGGCAAGACCCGGGTCTCCAAGGCACCGGCGACCAAGCCCTGAGGCCCGGTCGCGCGCTGACACTCCACACCGTCAAGGTGTGGTGACATACTCCGGGGGTCGCGGCGACGGGCGCCGCGGGAGCAGCCTTACACCGTGGCGGTGACTTTCCCCGATCATGCCGAAGGTCCGACAAGGCCTGCTCCTGTCTCGCCCCCCTGAGTCCATGAGCGCAGCCTTTCCCTTCTCCGCCATAGTCGGCCAGGACGAGATGAAGCTCTCGATCCTGTGCGCCGCAGTCGACCCGCGCATCGGCGGGGTGCTCGTCTTCGGCGACCGCGGCACCGGCAAGTCCACTGCCGTGCGCGCCCTGGCCGCGTTGCTGCCGCCGATGCGCGCCGTCTCGGGCTGCCCCTACCAGTGCGACCCCCAGGACACGCGCTCTCGCTGCGCCGACTGTGCGCGGCTGAAGCAGGCCGGCCGGGTCGCCACCAGGCTGGTACCGGTGCCGGTGGTGGACCTGCCCCTGGGCGCCACGGAAGACCGCGTCGTCGGTGCCCTGGATCTGGAGCGCGCCCTGACCCAGGGCGTCAAGGCCTTCGAACCGGGCCTGCTGGCGCGCGCGCACCGCGGATTCCTCTACATCGACGAGGTCAACCTGCTGGAGGACCACCTCGTGGACCTGCTCATCGACGTGGCCGCCTCGGGCGAGAACGTCGTCGAGCGCGAAGGCCTGAGCGTGCGCCACCCGGCGCGCTTCGTGCTGGTGGGCAGCGGCAACCCCGAGGAGGGCGAGCTGCGCCCGCAATTGCAGGACCGCT
>JBMOGN010000282.1:0-3617 GCA_049318345.1 Rubrivivax sp.
GAACTTGCTCTTGTTCTCGCTGCCGCCGCCCTTGGCGGCCACCGTCACGTCCACGGTGTGGCCGGGCACGAGGCTCATGTGCACCACGGCGGGCGTGTTGTCCTTCGTGTTCTTGCGCTCGAAGATCGGGTCGGCCAGCACCGAGGCGCGCAGCTTGTTGTCCGGATCGAGGTAGCCGCGGCGCACGCCTTCGTTGACGGCATCCTCGATGGAGCCGGCAAAACCCTCGAAGCGCACGTCCATGCCGATCTTCAGGAACACGTTGACGATGCCCGTGTCCTGGCAGATCGGCCGGTGGCCCTCGGCGCACATGCGCGAGTTGGTGAGGATCTGCGCGATTGCGTCGCGTGCCGCAGGGCTCTGCTCACGCTCGTAGGCACGTGCCAGGTGGGCGATGTAGTCGGCCGGGTGGTAGTAGCTGATGTACTGCAGCGCGGCAGCGACGGTCTCGACGAGGTCGGCGTGGCGGATGGTGGTAGTCATGGGTTGCGGGTGCTCGGGCAGGCTAACGGAACCAGATCAGGGTCATGACGACGAACAGTGGAATCAGCACCGCGCCCGACCATGCCATGTAGCCGAAGAAGCTCGGCATGCGGATGCCGCGGTCTTCGGCGATGGCCTTGACCATGAAGTTCGGGGCGTTGCCGATGTAGGTGTTGGCACCCATGAAGACGGCACCCGCCGAGATGGCGGCGAGCGTGGGCGCCAGCGTGGTCATCAGCACCTGCGGGTCGCCGCCGGCGAGGTTGAAGAACACGAGGTAGGTGGGCGCGTTGTCCAGGAACGAGCTGAGCGCGCCGGTGAACCAGAAGTAGGCCCACGGCACGGGCTGCCCGTCCGCACCCGTCACCGCTCGCGTGACGGAGGCGAAGGCCCCGGCCTCGCCAGCCTTGAGCATGGCCAGCACCGGTACCATGGTCACGAAGATGCCCACGAAGAGCTTGGCCACCTCCAGCATCGGCGCCCAGGAGAACTGATTGGCCTCGCGCACCTGCTGCCGCGTGATGGCCAGGGAGGCGAAGGTGACAGCGATCAGCGCCCCGTCTCTAACCAGCGCCGGCAGCCCGACCTCGGTGCCGAAGACATCGAAGGCGATCGGCGACTGCCAGGTCCCGCTCATCAGCACGAGCACCGCCACGGCCAGCAGCAGCGCGAAGTTCCAGCCGCCCTCGATGCCGAAGGTGCGGTCGTCCGGCGTGGGGTCGGCCCGCGTCACGCCTTCCTTGCGGTACCAGTAGGCGTCGATGGCGTAGAAGATGGCCAGCAGTGCTCCCACGAGGAAGAGCGTTTCCGGGAAGATCGTCTTGATCGTCCAGAAGAAGTCCACGCCCTTGAGGAAGCCGAGAAACAGCGGCGGGTCGCCCAGCGGAGTCAGCGAGCCCCCGGCATTGCTGACGATGAAGATGAAGAACACCACCACGTGCGCGACATGCTTGCGGTTGTCGTTGGCGCGGATGAGCGGACGAATCAGCAGCATCGAGGCGCCGGTGGTGCCCATGAAGCTCGCCAGCACCGCGCCGATGCCCATGATGGCGGTGTTCAGCCCCGGGCTGCCGTGCAGGTTGCCGCGGATGTAGATGCCGCCGGCCACCGTGAAGAGCGCCGTGAGCAGGATGATGAAGGGGATGTACTCGGCCAGCAGCACGTGCACGAGCATGCCGCCGGTGGTGGGCAGCCCCTGCGTGAGGGCGAAGGGCACGAGCAGCAGCAGCGCCCAGCCTGCGGCGATCTTGCCGTAGTGGTGGTGCCAGATGCCCGGCAGGGCCAGGGGCATCACCGCGATGGACAGCAGCATCCCCGCAAAGGGCAGCCCCCACCAGGCCGAGAGCTTCGCGCCGTCGATCTCGCCGGCCTGCGCCGCGCCGGTAGCCAGCGCGGCGAGGGCACCCAGCGCGCACAGGGCGGCGGTACGCAGACGCGCCATCTCAGTGCCCCGAACCCTTGGCGGGTGCCGACATGATGCGGTCGGCCAGCGCGATGGCCAGCGCCGAGAACAGGAAGGCGATGTGGATCACGGTCTGCCACAGCAGCACCTTGTCCTCGTAGTTCGCGGCGTTGATGAAGGTCTTGAGCAGGTGGATGGAGCTGATGCCGATGATGGCGGTGGCCAGCTTGACCTTCAGCACCGAGGCGTTGACATGGCTGAGCCACTCCGGCTGGTCGGGGTGCCCCTCCAGGTTCAGGCGCGAGACGAAGGTCTCGTAGCCGCCGACGATCACCATGATGAGCAGGTTGCTGATCATCACCACGTCGATCAGCGCCAGCACCACCAGCATGATGATGGTCTCGTTCAGGGCCTTGATCGGCTCGAAGCCCGTGACCACGCCGGCCGCGTCCTTGATTGCCACGGCCTTGTAGCCGATGCTCGTGACGAGTTGCGCCAGCGCTGTCTCGCTGCCGAAGGCCGCCTCGATCAGGTGCACGAGCTCGACCCAGAAGTGGTAGACGTACACCGCCTGGGCGAGGATGAGCCCGACATACAGCGGCAGCTGCAGCCAGCGGCTGGCGAAGATGAATCGCGGCAGCCCGCGCATGACGGGGGAGGGCGGGGTGGGTGGGGTCATGGGCGGGCCTGCTGGGTGGTCCGGCGTGGCAGAACCGGGGCCGCAGATTGTAGGTGGCCGGCGCGCCGCGCGCAGGCAGACCGCACGCAGAGTAAGGCGTCCGTCAGAGCGCCTCCTTAGCGTATGCATACTTCACACGCCCGGCCCAATGCAGGCTGCGGGCGCCCGGATTCCCGATCACCAGGAGACGAACCATGGCCAGCGACGCCACCCCCGCCAAGAGCTACCTGCCCCCGTCCAGCCTCGTGCAGCACGCCGCTGTCAGCGGCATGGCCGGCTACCAGGCCCTGTGCGCCGAGGCCGACGCCGACTACGAGGGCTACTGGGCGCGCCTGGCGCGCGAGTTCGTCACCTGGAAGACGCCCTTCACGAAGGTGCTCAACGCCAGCAGCGCCCCCTTCTACCGCTGGTTCGAGGACGGCACGCTGAACGTCTCCTACAACTGCCTGGACCGCAACATCGAGCGCGGCCTCGCCGACAAGACGGCCCTCATCTTCGAGGCCGACGACGGCACCGTCACGAAGGTGAGCTACCGCGAGCTGCTCGAGCGCGTGAGCCGCCTGGCCAACGCGCTGAAGGCGCGCGGCGTGAAGAAGGGCGACCGCGTCGTCATCTACATGCCCATGAGCGTGGAAGGCGTGGCCGCGATGCAGGCCTGCGCACGCATCGGCGCCACGCACTCGGTGGTGTTCGGCGGCTTCTCCGCGCAGAGCCTGCGCGACCGCATCGAGGATGCCGGCGCAGTGATGGTCATCACCGCCGACGAGCAGGCGCGCGGCGGCAAGCACCTGCCGCTGAAGGCCATCGTCGACGAGGCGCTGGCCATGCCCGGCACCGGCAGCATCCGCGATGTCATCGTCTACCGCCGCACCGGCGGCAACGTGGCCTGGCACGCCGGGCGCGACCAGTGGATGCACGAGCTCACCGCCGCGCAGAGCGCGCAGTGCGAGCCGGAGTGGGTGGAGGCCGAGCACCCGCTGTTCCTGCTCTACACGAGCGGCTCCACCGGCAAGCCCAAGGGCGTGCAGCACGCCACCGGCGGCTACCTGCTGC
>JBMOGN010000283.1:0-3599 GCA_049318345.1 Rubrivivax sp.
CGCCAGCGCATCCGCTCAGCGGACGTGCTGCCGCTGCTCACCGCGCGCCCCGAGCCCGAGCGCGCCACCCACCTGGCCCGGCAGATCTTCCTGCAGCACGGCCTGGAGGTGTGCACCTGGTCCGGCCGCCGGCTCACGCCCGCCTTCGCGGTGGACCATGTGATCCCGTTCTCGCTGTGGGGCAGCAACGACCTGTGGAACCTGCTGCCCGTGGACCCGAAGGTCAACGGCGAGAAGTCCGACCGGCTGCCAACCGCGGAGCTGCTGCGCGAGCGCCAGAACGTGATCGTGCGCGGCTGGCAGATGCAACGCGACGCGGTACCCCAGGCCTTCGATCAGCAGGCTGCGCACATCTTGGGCCGCGCACCCGGCGGCCCCTTGAAGTGGGAGGACGAGCTCTTCGCCTGCCTGCGGGAGGCCGTGGAGCTCACCGCGCTCAGGCGTGGCGTGGAGCGCTGGGCGCCAGGGCGCGGGCGGAGGGGTGCGGGGGCGGGGGAGCGGGCGCGGTTGGTCTGAGGCCGCGCATCCCCTTCGCCTTCGACGCCCTTGCTGACCCCTGGCTCCAGTGCCTGAGCCTCGGGTTGGGGGATGCAAAGCGGTAGGCCATTGAACTACATTCGTGGTCACCATGAAGACCGTCCGAAAGACGATTGACGTGCAGAGTTCGAAGGCCAGGCCGGTCGGTCGCATCGATGTGCGGCGAGTGGACGCCACGACAGAAGCCGATATCGGCAGACAGATGGCCACGGACGACGCCGATGCGATGCTGGATACGGCAAGGTTTGCGCGCCGCGTACGCCTGCGCCTGGGGTTCAGCCAGGCAGAGCCTGAACAAGGCGCCTGAAGCGGCTCTGGCGGCGTTGGGCTGACGCGGAGCGCAACGAACGGCATTGGGCGGCTTGGTGCCTCGGGGCAACAGGGAAAGGCCGCCCTCACCGCAACCTGAACACCTGCGCCGGCCGATTCGCCCCCGTGCGCATCTCGCCTTCCACGGGCTCCACCAGGTCGCGATCGGCCAGCTTCCGCCGGAACGACGACTTGTCCAGCCGCTCGCCGAGCAGCTGTTCGCACAGCGCCTGCAGCTCGCCGAGCGTGAAGGCCGGCGGGATGAACCCGGCCGGCAGCTCGAGTGCGCGCACCTCCTCGCGGGTGGCAGCCACCGCCTGAGCGATGAGCGAGGTGTGGTCAAAGGCCAGTTGCTTGTCGGCCACGGCCTCCTCCACCGGGCGCCAGGCGAGCGCCTCCACGCGCTTGCCCGCGCTCACGTCGAGCTGGCTCGCCTGCACGAGGGCCCGGTAGACGATGCTCAGCGCCCAGGGCGAGCGCGCCTTGTCCCGCCCCGGGCCGCCCACGGCCCACAGCTGGCGCAGGTAGGGCATCTCGCAGCCCAGCCGCTCGCGCGAGACGCGCTGCGCGGCGTGCTCGAGCGAGGCGTCCAGGTCGATGCGCAGCACCCCGCCAGGCAGCGCCCAGCGGCCCTTGTAGGGCTCGCCCGCGCGGCGCGCCAGCAGCACATGCAGGGAGCCGTCCACGAGGCCGAGCACGGCGAGCTCGAGCCGCGTGAAGGGCATCTCGTGGCGTGGCGCGGCGGGAGCTGTCGATGGCGCCATGGGGGCTATTCAGATAGTTGCAATGTTCAACGAAGTATAGGATACTTACTTCGTTGCGCATTACTACGAAGGGAGAGAAGACGATGAATCCCACCGCCTACGACGTGATCGGTGACATTCACGGCCGCTACGACAAGTTCGAAGCCCTGATGAAAGCCCTCGGCTACCGCGCCGCCAACGGCTCGTTCATCCCGCCTGCAGGCCGCCAGGCCATCTTCGTTGGCGACCTGATCGACCGCGGCCCCGAGCAGATTCGCCTGCTGACTGCGGTGCGCAAGATGATCGAAGCCAGTCACGCCCAGGCCGTGATGGGCAACCACGAGTTCAATGCCATCGCCTACGTCACGCCGGATCCGGCCGTCAAAGACCGGCAGGAGTTCCTGCGCGTCAACGGCGGTGACTCCCCCAAGTGCCACCAGAACCGCCGCCAGCACGCCGCCTTCCTCGCCCAGGTGGGCGAAGGCTCAGAAGTGCACGCCGAGTGGGTGGAGTGGTTCCGCACCCTCCCCCTGCACCTTGACCTCGGCGGCATCCGGGTCGCCCACGCCTGGTGGGACGAAGCCAGCGTCGACCTGCTCGAGCAGACCCCGCACCGCGACGCCTCGGGGCGCCTGACCGAAGCGTTCCTGGTCGAGTCGCACCGCCGCGGCTCGGCGCTGAAGAAGGCCCGCAAGATCCTGACGACCGGCTACGAGCACAAGCTGCCCGCCGGCCACTTCGTGACCGACAAGGAGGGCAACAAGCACGACAACGCCCGGGTGAAGATCTGGAAGCACCAAGCCGAACGCCTTCACGAAGTGGCCATCGTGCCCGGAGGCGATACCTCGGTGCTGCCCGACCTCTCCCTTGCCGAAGTGCTCGACCGCCCGCTGACCCCGGTGGAGGGCTCGCCGATCTTCGTGGGCCACTACTGGTTCAGCGGCGAGGTGCGCATCGAGAGCAGCAAGGTGGCGGTGCTCGACTGGTCGGCCGCCCACCACGGGCCGCTGGTGGCCTACCGGTGGGATGGGGAGGAGCACCTGTCGGATGAGAAGTTCGTAGTGGTGAACGTATGACCCCCGACGGAACCCACCAAGGCTGCGGCGCTTTGCCGGCAGACACCGCCATCACACCGTGACACGAGATCAGATGCGCAAGTCCACGATTCGGCTCATCGTCAAGAACGGCGTGCTATTCATGCCGCGCGGCGGCTGGGACCAGCGCTACGAGCAGGCCGGGGAGCAGGCGTCCATCATCCTCTACCGCACCCCGGCCGCCACCTTCGAAGCCATCGGCTTTCCCCTGGCGGACACGCCAGCCACGCTGTGCAGCGAAATCAAGCTCGCGCTCGCGCTTCGCGATGAGCTTCAGTGCAACCCGTACATGGGCCCGGCTGACGTCATCCGGCTGCCGGACGGCAGCGTGTTCGATTTCGAGGCTGTGCTCGCCGCGAACCCCCGCGCGCGCGGCACCTGGGCCTTGAGGCCGGGCGTGAAGACAGTCGACGGCGTGCCCACGCTCCTGCCGAACGTCTCGCTCGATCCGACCTCGCCCGATGCCATCATCCGCGAGCTGTGCCGGCTCTGGTCGCTCGCCAAGGTGGATGCCAACCTGACCCTCGCCGACAAGAGGCGGCTGCGCATGCGGCTCCTGATCGAGCTCAACGCCTACGAGGTCTGGCAGCGCTTCCATGCCTCCGTCCTCGGTCAGCCGCTGCGCTGGGCGCCGCCCGAGCCACCCGTGACTGACGACACGCTGCCCGGCGCGAGCCTCTACCTGGCACTGCCGGCCGGCAGTCGTCCCTCGATTCATGTCTATGCCGGCCGTTCCGGCTTCGCCTGTCGCACCCTGCACCCGCGCATCGAAGGCGCCCCGCTGCGCTTGCGCCCGGACCTCGTGCCGGAGTCGGTGAAGCCCTTCCTGACGAGCTGGCGCAAGCAGTACCGGCAGGTCACCTGGCCTGGCCCGGAAGACAACGACGCCTGCACGCTGTGGGCCGCCCTGGACATC
>JBMOGN010000284.1:0-3598 GCA_049318345.1 Rubrivivax sp.
GAGTGTAGTCTGGTCTGGCTAAGCCTGGCGGATGGTGGGCTTCTACGCTCGCTCCCGCATCCGCCCAGGCTGGCTCGTGCTCAGAACCCCGCCTCTCGCGGGTGCCTCACCGCCAACACGATCACGTGCCGCGGGTCGAGCCGGTAGCGCAGCACGTAGCCGCTGTCGCCGAAATCGATGACCCAGTCTCGGAAGACTTCATCCATATCTTCGACGGGCCGCCCCAGCCCGGGCTGCAGGGACAGCACCTGCACCCCCCGCCTGATGGCACTCACCGCCCGCGTGGCGGCATCCTGATTGCGGGGGGCAAGAAACCGGTAGAGGCGCTGGACGTCCTGCAGCGCCTGCGGCGCCCAGATCAGGCGGGGCATGCCGGCGGGTCGATGTCGCGGCCCTGCTCGAGCTCGGCCAGCCAGGCATCGGCCGCCTCGGCCGGGACGTGCTGGCCGGTGCTGCGATAGGCCTCCCACGCGCGGAGGGCGTCTTGCCGGAATGCTTCGCGGCTCTCCTCACGGTCGAGGTACTGGCGAATGGCCTCACGCATGAGCCAGTGTGGCGTGCGCTGACGCGCATCGGCCAGACGCTTCATGCGGGCCTTGGTGTCTTCGTCGATCTTGAGGGCGACGGGGCGGACGGCGGTGGCGCTCATGGCGGAAGTGGGGTAGTGTGGGGTATTACTTTACTATACCGTTGAGCTGGCCTGGGTGACGGTAGCGAACTGCGAACTGATCAGGCGAGCTGTCTCGTCATCGGCTTCACGACGGTGTGCACGATCGCCCTGACACACCGGGCCTCGCCAGCCGCCGTGGCCGCCAGCTCGGGGCGCGTACGAGCCATCTCGGCGTTGGCCGCCTCGACCTCGGCACACAGGGCTTCAGCCTGCAGCGAGGCTCGGCTGCGCAGGCGATCGAGCAGGCGCTCGGCAGTGCCTCGGGCAAGACTCAACGAGGCGCCCGCCTCCAGCAGCAAAGCCCGGTTGATCTCGCCAAAGCGCCGCGCGCTCAGTATCGGCCAGGCGAGCTGAGTGCGTACCGGCCAGCCGTCTTTCCCGAAAGCGGGTGAGTCGTACACAGCGGTGCTGAGCAGGTCGTAAAACGGCGCGGGCTGAACCCCCTCGTGGGAGACCAGGAAACTCAGGTTCTTCAGGTGAGCGTCGCCGTTGCCGAGCAGCACGTTGAACACCAGCCACCCAAAGAGGCGCGAGCGCGCCACGGCAGGGCTTCGACACGCACGGGCCAGCGCCGCGAGGGTTTCCAGGCTGCCCTGGCTGTACTTGAAAGTGCGATCGATCCCGAGCAACTGGCAGGCATCGATCGCGTGCCGGCGTTGCCAGCCCTGGCTGCCCCCGATCCTGTCGAAGCGATCGACCAGGTACACCGGTGAGGGCACGTAACGGCGATGAACCCTGGGCACCTCCAGCCCCAGGCGGCCGGCCAGTTGCATCACGAACCACTCGTTGATCACGGAGTGCGGGTAGTCCTCATCCGGGTGATCGGGCTTCAGGATGTGGGTGGAAGGTGTCGCGCCAGCCGGCTCGAACAACGCGCCCTCCTGCATGACCACGGCCAGCTTGTGCTGGGCACCGGCCAGCGACATGCGCTTGCCGGCCTGCTGCGTCAGCGGTGCCTGGGGCAGGCGCCGAATGCGGTGCTCCAGCGCAGCGTCCGGCAAGGGGCGCAGGGGCTCGGGGGTGTGCGGCCCCGCGTCCGGTGGCAGCAGGGTGACCGAACCTGCTGACTCCGCGCCATACCAGGCGAGCAGGCCGAACGCATCGGCTGCATCCAGCCGAGCATCTGCGGCCAGCAAGGCGCGCTGGCCTTCTTCCGGCAGCAGGTTGTCGAAATACCACTGCACGGGGCGCTGGCTCGCGCCGTCGAGCAGCGGTTCCGTGGCCAGAGGAAGATGCGGGCTGAGGGGGAAGCACCTGTCGCTGCTCAGCCACTGCGCCGAGTACTGAAAGCGCCACAGGCCGGACACCTCCTGCAGGGTGCCGACCTCCAACTGATTGATGGTGGCGCGCAGCGAACGGCCGCTCATGGCCCGCTCATGGCCCACTCCTGCCGCTCTCGCCGGTCTCGCCGGTCTCAGCGTCATGAAGACGGGCGGCCACGTTTTCGGGCACATCCACCATGACGCGGATGCCCAGGCCTTCTAGCACCTGAAAGAGCTTGCCCCACTGCACGGACTCGCTGCCGCGTTCGATCTTGCCCAGAAAGTTCTCGCTCACGCCGATGCTGCCGGCGGCATCGTCCTGGCGAATCTTCTGTGCCTTGCGACTGGCACGCACCACCAGCCCGATGGCTGCTGGGTGGTGGATGGGGATCTTCATCAGAAATCCTTTTGATCGTGAGGATTCTGAACGAAGTGAATGCACTTCGCAATGAATCCTTTTGCTCGTGCGGATTTCGGGCGATCAGTGAGGCATGCGCGACCACCCCTGCGGCCAGGGCTCCCCTGCGAGGCCAGCTCGTAGCGGGTGCTGCGACCGCTGGCAGCAGATTTCGTGAGGACACCGCGCTCCAGCAGTTCGGTGATGTCGCGCAGCGCGGTGTCTTGAGAACACTTTCCGATGGCCGCCCACTTGCTGCTGGTCAGGTGGCCGTCGAAGCCGTCGATCCACAGGCCAGCACCACCTCCTTCATGGGCAAGCCGCGAAGGGCGGCATGCGCCTTGAGCTGGCCTTAGAGGGGATCAGGGAGGTCGATGGTGGTGCGCATCAAAGCACTTTAGCAATTTGATGCGATGGTGCTCCACTGCGCGGCGCCCTGCCACAGCCTATAGATACATGTACACTCATTTGAGTGTCGCGAGGCTCCGATGACAACCACCAAGCTCTTCAAGAACGGCAACTCCCAGGCGGTGCGCATTCCGGCAGACCTGGCCTACGACACCTGGGACATCGAACTGGTGATCGAGCGCCAGGGCGATGAACTGCGCATCCGGCCGGCACCGCGGCGCATGGGCGATGTGCTGGGCAAGCTGGCGCGGTTCTCACCGGACTTCATGAGCGAGGGGCGAGTCCTGAACATCGACAGCGAGCGCGAGGCCCTGTGAAGCCGAAGTACATGCTCGACACGAACATGTGCATCTACCTGATGAAGCACCAGCCCCCGCAGGTTCGGGCGCGTTTCGCTGAGTGTTTCGTGGGTGACGTGGTGATCTCGGCTGTCACGCTGGCCGAACTGGAGTTCGGCGTGGCTCGCTCGGGCGAAGCGCGCAGCCACAACCAGGCGCTGCTCGACAGCCTGCTCGAAGACATCCCGGCTGCCCCCTTCGACGCAGGGGCCGCACGGGCCTACGGGCCGCTGCGCGCGGAACATCAGGCACGCAACAAGGACGCCTTGGACAAACTGATCGCGGCGCACGCCTTGTCGCTCGGGGTCACGCTCGTGACGAACAACGAGGCGGACTTCCTGGGCTTCTCGGGGCTGGTGGTGGAGAACTGGGTCAACGCGCACTGAGGCCATGGATGCGCGCGAGGCCGTCGCGAGTGCCCATGCGCAATCGCCAGGCGCTCCGCTTCAGCGGGTCAAGCGCTCCGCAAGCATGCGCTCGACGCCACGCTGCCAGGGCGGAAGCGTGAGGCCGAAGGCCTGGC
>JBMOGN010000285.1:0-3580 GCA_049318345.1 Rubrivivax sp.
ACACCAGCGGCAAGCGCGCCTGGGCAGATGGCCGCTCCACGACGACAGGCGGCCGGCTTGCGGCGTGCGTCACGCCCTACTCCGGCTGGATGTTGGCCACCCGCGCCACGCGCTGGTAGCGCGCCAGCGCCACCTTGATCTGCTGCGCGAACTCCTCAGCCGTGCCTGCCATCGAGATGCCGCCGATCTTCTCGGCCTGGGCCTTGAACGAGGCGTCTTCCATGGCCTTGTGGGTGGCCTCGCGCAGCCGGGTGACGACAGGCAACGCTGTGCCCGCGGGCGCCAGCAGGCCGAACCAGCCGCCCTCGGTCATGTCCTCGAAGCCCAGTTCCCGGTAGGTCGGCACATCGGGCAGCAGGCTGGATCGCTGCGGCGCGAGGACGGCCAACGCGCGCAGGCGACCGGCCTGGATGTGGGGCAGCGCGGAGGGCAGGTTGTCGGTGAGGGCATCCACCTGACCGGCCAGCGCATCGTTCAAGGCCGGGCCCGCCCCCTTGTACGGCACGTGCAGAAGCTGGATGCCCGCGAGGTGCGCGAAGTTCTCCACGTTGGCGTGCCCGAGCGACCCGATGCCGGGCGAGGCGAAGGTGTGCTTGCCCGGCGCGGCCTTGGCCAGCGCGATGAACTCCCTCATCGACCGGGCCGGCACCTTGGGATTGACCACGAACACGCTGGGCACCGACATCACGTTCGTGACGGGCTGGAAGTCCTTCACCGGGTCGTAGGGCAACTTCTTGTAGATCGCGGGGCTGGCGCCATGCGTGCTGACCGTACCCATCAGGATGGTGTAGCCGTCCGGCGGGGCCTTGGCCACCATGTCGGCCCCCAGGCTGCCGCCCGCACCGCCGCGGTTGTCCACCGTCACGGTCTGGCCCAGGAGCGGGCCCATGCGTTCGGCCAGCATGCGCGCCACGAGATCGGTCGACCCGCCCGGGGCGAAGGGCACCACGAGCCTGATGGGCTTGTTCGGGTAGCTCTGCGCCCACACGGGCGTGCCCATCACGACCGAAGAGGCGAGCGCAAGCGCCCGAAGAAGGGTGATGGGCATGTTCGGTCCCGCTGGCTGGCGACGCGACCATTATGGGCAGAGCCCGTTCGCCAGCACGCGGTAGTTTCCAGAGCGTCGCATTCGATAACATCCCCGCCGCATGAACGCCCAGCCGGCACCCTCGCAGGAGTTCCGCTTCGCGAAGCTGAGCTCCGGCGCGACCATCGCCTGGACCCGCAGCGGCCGCACCGATGCGCCCACGCTCGTGCGCGTGGCGCACTGGCTCACCCATGTCGAGTACGACCTGCGCTCGCCGGTGTGGCGGCCCTGGATCGAGCGGCTGGCGGGCTCCTTCCGGCTCGTGCGCTACGACGAGCGCGGATGCGGGTTGTCGGGCGACGACGGGCGCCCGCGCAGCCTGGAGACCTGGGTGGAGGAGCTCGAAGCCGTGGTCGACGCTGCGGTCGACACCGCGCGCGAGCAGATGGTGGCGCTGCTGGGCGTCAGCGGCGCGGCCCCCATCGCGATCGCCTACGCCGCGCGCCACCCCGAGCGCGTGTCGCACCTCGTGCTGCTGGGCGGCTATCTGGAGGGCGCCCTGCACCGGTGCCGCACCGAAGAGGACCGTGCCTTCCTGCAGGCGCAGTGGCGCCTGGTGGAGCTGGGCTGGGGCCGCGACGACCCGGCGGTGCGGGAGTTCTTCACGAGCCGCTTCATCCCGAAGGGCTCGCCCGAGGTGCGAGACGGCATGAACGAGCAGCAGCGCAGGAGCTGCGACGGCCCGCGCGCCGCCGAGATCATGCGCGCCCGTGCCGAGGTGGACGTGCGCGCGATCGCCCCGCAGGTGCGCGCGCCCACCCTCGTGCTGCACTGTGAAGGCGACCGCGTGACGCCCTTGGCGCTCGGCCACGCCATCGCGGCTGCGATTCCCGGTGCGCGCTTCGAGTCGCTGCCCACGGCCAACCACGTGCCGCTGGGGCACGAGCCGGCCTTCGCGCGCTTCGGCGACGCGGTGGAGGAGTTCGTCTGCGGCCCGGGCGACGGGCTCAGGCTCACGCCGCGCGAGCGCGAGCTCGCCGCGCTGGTGGCGCAGGGCCTGGACAACGCGCAGATCGGCGCGCACCTCGGCCTGGCCGACAAGACCGTGCGCAACGCCCTGTCCCTGCTCTACGCCAAGCTCGGCGTGGACAACCGCGCCCGCGCGGTCGCACGGTCCCGGGACCTGGGTCTGTAGCCGCCCCCGGGGGCGGGACACCCGGCCCTGTTCGCGCATGCGCCCGGGCGATAGCCTGATCGCCTGCACCACGGCACCCCGCGCCCAGGTTGGGCGCGTTGTCCTCAGAGCGGGAGATTCCATGTTTCACGACATCGACGGCAACCGCGTCTTTACCCTGTCGTTCGGCGGCGGGCCGCGCACGATCCTGGCCCACGGCGGCTGGATCAGCACGGTGGAGGACTGGATTGCCACCCTCGCACCCATGAGCGCACGATGGCGCACCGTCACCTACGACCACCGCGGCGCGGGCCTCACCCGCGTGCCGGTGGAGTGCATCACGCCCGAGGCGCTGGTGGACGATGTGTTCCGGTTGATGGACGCCCTAGACATCGAGCGCTGCGTGATGGCCGGCTTCTCGCGCGGCACCGTCACCGCCATGCGGGCCGTGCTCGCACAGCCCGACCGCTTCGACGGCCTGGTGCTGATGAACGGCTGCGGCGAGGTTCGCGCGCCCGGGCTGCCCGCCGCCCGCCGCATCGCGCCCTCCTCATGGCCCGGCGCGACGCACGCCGAGCACTTGCGCTGGTTCATCGAGCGCTGCACGCCCGAGCCCGACTCCGAGCACATTCGGCGCTGGGGGGAGTACGTGCTGGCTCGCGCCACGCCGGAGGCGGCCGACCGGCTCTTCACGATGGAGTTCGACGAGCCCGTCGATTGGGCCGCGCGGCTGCCGCAACTGAACCTGCCCACGTTGGTCGTCCACGGGGAGCTCGACGCCTTCTACCGCATCGAGCACATGCGCTATGCGCAGTCGCTGTTCGCAGACAGCGAGCTGGTGGTGATGGAGGGCTCGGGCCACCTGCCGACGATGACGCGGCCGCTGGAAGTCGCGGCGCACATCGAGCGGTTCTTTGCCGCGCGCGGAATCTTCTGATGGCGCCCCTGACGCGCCGCGCCGCGGCACGAGCCTGACCGAGGCTTCGACGGGCCGGCCGCTATAGTCCGGGGCCCCGCCGCGGCCTGTCCGGGCCGCGCCCTCACGTCACAGCTTGCCTCGCGATGCGCACGATGCACCCCCTGCTGGCCGCGATGGCCGGCGTCGCCTTCCTGGCCGCCTGCACCACGCCACCCAGCCCGCCCGCACCACGCACCTTTGCCGGCGTGACCGTGGCCGCACCGCTGCCGCCGCAGCCGGTGAGCGACCGCTTCCACGGCGTGACGGTCGTCGACTCCTGGCGCTACACCGAGAACGTGGGCGACCCCACGGTGGCGGCGTGGATGAAGGGCCAGGCCGAGGCCACGCAGCAGATCCTCGCGCGCCTCCCGGGCCGCCAGGCGCTGCTTGCGCGCGTGCGCGAGATCGATGCAGCCGCCGC
>JBMOGN010000286.1:0-3555 GCA_049318345.1 Rubrivivax sp.
ACACCACCGCCGAGATCGTCGTCATCGCGTTGACGAAGAAGTAGCGCGCGATGTCCACCAGCGCCGGCGTGCAGATGGGCAGCGTGACGCGTCGCAGCGTCGTCCAGAAGGGCACCTTCAGCGAGGCCGAGACGGCCTCGAACTCGGCGTCCAGGCTCTTGAGCGCCGTCACCGCGGTGAGGTGGCCGGTGGTGTAGAAGTGCACCACCGTGCAGACGGTGAGCAGGGCCATCGTGTGGTACAGGCCGTTGAGCGGGTTGGCGGGCTCATTGAAGAAGAAGATGTACCCGAGCCCGAGCACCAGACCCGGGACCGCCATGGGCAGCATGGCCAGCAGCCGCACGCCGGCGCGCAGCGGTGCCGGCCCCGGCGTCTTCTCCAGCAGGTAGGCGCCGAGGAACACCACGCCGGTGCCGAAGACGGCCGTGCCGGCCGACATCTTCAGGCTGTTGAGGAAGCCCTCTCCGAACTCGGCGTCGAACAGGCCCATGCTGTAGTGGCGCAGGCTCGGGGAGAGGTTGTAGGGCCAGAAGCTCGCGAAGGAGGCGAACACGGTCATGCCGATCATGGCCAGCATGAGTGCCGCCACCAGCAGGCAGTAGCCCGTCATCAGCGCGTCGAAACCCGGCGCGCGCTTCGGGCGAAGCGGCACCGCGCGCGCCGACAGCATGGCCAGCTGCTTGCGCTGCACGAGGTGGTCCACCGCGAAGGTGAGCACGGCCGGGGCGAGCAGCAGCAGCGCCACCACGGCGCCGCGCTGGAAGTCCTGCTGGCCGATGACGAGCTTGAAGACATCGGTGGCCAGCACGTTGAAGTTGCCGCCGATCACCTTGGGGATGCCGAAGTCGGTGATCACGAGCGTGAAGACGACCAGGCTCGCGCTGATCAGGCCGTACTTGGCGCCGGGCAGCGTGATGGTGAGGAACTTGCGCGCCGTGGAGGTGCCCAGCGCGTCGGCGGCTTCGTACAGCCGCGCGTCGGCCGCGCTGAGCGCGGTGACGAGGATCATCATCGCGTGGGGGAAGACGGCGAAGATCTCGGCCAGCACGATGCCCGGTGCGCCGTAGATCTCCTCGAAGCCCAGGCGCTGCAGCAGCCCCTTGAGCACGCCCTGGTTGCCGAACCAGTAGATGAGCGAGATGGCCGACAGCAGCGTGGGGGCCAGCAGCGGGATGAGCGTGACGCCGCGGAAGAGCGGCTTGGCCGGCATGCGGCTGCGGGTGAGGGCATAGGCGAAGACGAATGCCGCGGGGACAGCCACCAGCGTGACGACGGTAGACACCCACACGCTGTTCCACAGCGACTGCAGCAGCGCGGGCGTCTGCGCGTAGCTGGCGAAATTCGCCAGGCCCACGAAGGCGCCTTGCCCGTCCTGCACCGCCTTCACGAGGATGGCGCCCAGCGGTGCGGCCAGGAAGGCCCCCAGCAGCAACGCCACGGCGACGAGTGCCGCCCAGGCCACCCGGTCGCTCGGCGTGGCCCGCAGCCGCACCTCGCCTGCTGGGGGGGACGCCGCCAGGGCCGTCATGGAAACAGGCGCAGGCGCTCGGGCAGCAGCCGCATCGGCAGCGTGTGTCCCGGGGCGAGGCCCTGCTCGGCCAGGAAGTTCAGCGACAGCACGACCGACAGCCGGTGCTCGCCCAGCGCCGGGCTCGTCACCCGTACCAGGCAGTAGGCGCCGAGGAACTCGATCTTCTCCAGCGTGGCCGGGAAGACGTTGTCGTCGCCCGGGGCCACGGGACGCGCCAGCACATCCTCCGGACGCAGGTAGACCTTAAGCTCGCGCCCGGGGGGCAGGTCGTGCGCGCAGCGGAAGGTGCTCGGGCCGATCTGCACGGCGCCGTCGGCCAGGGTGCGGGCCGGCAGCACGTTGATGCGGCCGACGAAATCAGCCACGAAGGGGGTGGCCGGCTCGCGGTAGACCTGCTCGGGCGTGCCCACCTGCTCGATGACACCGTGGTTCATGACGACGATGCGGTCGGCCACCGACAGCGCCTCTTCCTGGTCGTGCGTGACCATGATGGTGGTCACGCCGAGCTGGCGCTGCAGGCTGCGGATCTCCTGGCGCAGGTGCACGCGCACGATGGCGTCCAGCGCCGACAGCGGCTCGTCGAGCAGCAGCAGGCCCGGCGAGGTGGCCAGCGCCCGGGCCAGCGCGATGCGCTGCTGCTGCCCGCCGGAGAGCTGGGCCGGGAACTTCGATTCGCTGCCGGGCAGGCCCACGAGCGTGAGCAGCTCCGTCACGCGTGCCTGTGCCTGCGCGCGCGGTACCTTGCGGTTCACCAGCCCGTAGGCGACGTTGTCGGCCACCGACAGGTTGGGAAATAGCGCGTAGCTCTGGAAGACGATGCCGTAGTCGCGCTGCGAGGGCGGCAGCGCGGTGATCTCGCGCCCGGCCTGCCACAGCCGCCCGGCGCTCTGGGCCTCGAGCCCGGCCACGATGCGCAGCAGCGTGGTCTTGCCGCAACCCGAGGGCCCGAGGAAGCAGACGAACTCACCCTGCTCGATCTGCAGGTCGATGCCCTGCAGCGCGGTGAAGGATCCGAAGCGCTTCTCGATGCCCTCGAGGGTCAGGAAGGCGGGCACGTCGGCAGGCTTACTTCCTGGGTTCGGACTTGGCGTTGTAGCGCTTGGTCCACTCGGCCAGGATGCGCTCGCGGTTGTCGGCGGCCCAGGTGAAGTCCATCTTCACCAGGCGCTGCTCGTAGTCCTTCGGGATGTTGGCCAGCGGCTCGGCCACGCCGGGCTGCGCGGTGATCGCGAAGTTCTTGCCGTAGAGCTTCATCGCGTCCTTGCTGGAAGCCCAGTCGGCGAGCTTCTTGGCGGCCTCGAGCTTCTTCGTGCCCTTGTGGATGGCGAAGGCCTCGAGGTCCCAGCCCAGGCCTTCCTTGGGGAAGACGAGGTCGATGGGCGCGCCCTTGGCCTTGTTGGAATTGGCGCGGTACTCGAAGGAGATACCCACCACGTACTCGCCGGAAGCGGCCATGTTGCAGGGCTTGGAGCCAGAGTGGGTGTACTGCGCGATGTTCTCGTGCAGCGCGTCCATGTACTTCCAGCCGCCGCCCTTGCCGTTGTCGTCGCCGAAGAGCGTGAGCCAGGCGGTGACATCGAAGTAGCCGGTGCCCGAGGAGGCCGGGTTGGGCATCACCACCTGTCCCTTGTAGACGGGTTTGGTGAGGTCCTTCCAGGTTTCCGGCGCGGGGATGTTGCGCTTCTTGGCTTCCACCGTGTTGAAGCACACGGTGGCGCCCCAGACATCCATGCCGAACCACGCAGGCGGGTTCTTCTTGTCCCGGTACTGGCTCATGATGGCGTCCAGGTTCAGCGGGCGATACGGCTCGAGCATGCCGTTCTTGTCGAGCAGCGCCAGGCTGGAGGCCGCCACGCCCATCACCGCATCAGCCTGCGGGTTGGCCTTCTCGGCCAGCAGCTTGGCGGTGATGACGCCGGTGGAGTCACGCACCCACTTGATCTCGATGTTGGGCTCGACCTTGTTGAAACCTTCCTGGTAGGCCTTGAGCTGGTCGGTCTCCAGGGCGGTGTAGACCAGCAGCT
>JBMOGN010000287.1:0-3549 GCA_049318345.1 Rubrivivax sp.
GTCCTCGATGGTCAGGCGCGGGTTGAGCGAGGCGTAGCTGTCCTGGAACACCATCTGCACCTGGCGCCGGTAGTCTTTCAGCGACAGGTCGCGGCTGCCCACCGCCGCGCCGTCGAAGATGATCTCGCCCCGGTCGGGTGCGAGCAGGTGCATGAGCAGCCGCGCCGTGGTGCTCTTGCCGCAGCCCGACTCGCCCACCACCCCGAGCGTCTCGCCCTCGCGCACCGCGAAGCCCACGCCGTCCACGGCGCGCACGACCCCGCCGCCGCGCCCGAGCACGTCCTTCTTCAGCGGGAAGTGCTTGACGAGGCCCCGCACCTCCATCAGCGTGTGCCCGGCCGCACGTACCGGCCCGCCCGGCGCGCTCATGACTTGATCTCCATGGCCGAGCGCAGCCCGTCGCTGACGAGGTTGAAGGCGATGGAGGTCATGAAGATCATGGCCCCGGGCAGGGCCGCGATCCAGGGCTGCGTGTAGATGGCCGTGCGCAGCGTGTTGAGCATCAGGCCCCACTCGGGCTCGGGCGGCTTCACGCCCAGGCCGAGGAAGCTCAGGCCCGAGGCGAGGATCATCGACACCGCGATCAGGCTCGTGGCGTAGACGAAGATCGGCCCGAGCACGTTGCCCAGCACGTGCACGCGCACGATGGTGAAGGCCCCCGCGCCGGAGGCGCGCGCGGCTTCCACGAAGTCGCGGCCGCGGATCTGCGTGGTCACGCTCTCGGCCACGCGCGCGATCGGCGGGATGAACACCACCGTCAGCGAGATCAGCGAGTTGAAGATGCCCGCCCCGAGCGCCCCGGACAGCGCGATGGCCAGCAGCACCGAGGGGAAGGCGTAGAAGACATCGACGGTGCGCATGATCGCGGTGTTCAGCAGCCCGCCGGCATAGCCCGCGACGATGCCGATGCACGAGCCCAGCACGAAGGCGCACACCACGGGCGTGATGCCCATGAACAGCGACAGCCGCGTGCCCACCATCAGCCGCGAGAGCATGTCGCGGCCGAGTTCGTCGGTGCCCAGCGGATGCCCCTCGAAGCCGATGGGCTTCAGGCGGTTGAGCATCGAGGAGGCGTAGGGGTCCTGGGGCGCGAGCCAGCCGCCGAAGCACGCCAGCACGAACAGCCCGAGGATGACCAGCCCCGCGCCCACGGCCACCTTGTCGCGCAGCAGTCGCCGCGCGACCGTCTGCCAGTAGCCGGGCGAGCGCTCGAAGGCGTCGGCCGAGGGCGGGGCGGCGGAGGACAGGGCTTCCTGCATGGCGGGCCGGGGGTCGGTCAGCTGCGCGCGATGCGCGGGTCCAGCAGGGTCTGCACCACGTCGACGACGAGGTTCAGCAGCACGAAGAACATCGCCAGCACGAGGATCGTGCCCTGCAGCAGCGGCAGGTCGCGCTGGAAGATGGCCGAGTTCAGCAGGAAGCCCGTGCCGGGCCAGGCGAACACCGTCTCGATCAGGATCGAGCCGCCGAGCAGGTAGCCGAGCTGCAGGCCCATCACCGCCAGCGCCGTGGGCGCGGCGTTCTTCACCACGTGCAGGAAGATGCCCAGGTCGGTCAGCCCCTTGGCGCGCAGCCCGACGACGAACTCCTGCGCCAGGATCTCGGCCACCAGCGCGCGTACCGTGCGCGCGATGATGCCCATCGGAATCACGCTCATCGTCAGCGCGGGCAGCACCATGTGCTGCACGTGGGCCCAGTTCCACTGCCACAGGTCCGAGCCGCCCGGCCCGGCGCCGCTGGGCGGCAGCCACATCAGCTGCGAGGAGAAGATGATCACCAGCACCATGCCCAGCCAGTAGTGCGGCACGCTCACCCCGAGCACCGAGGTGGCCGAGGCGAGCTTGTCGAGCCAGGAGTTCTGGAAGTAGCCGGCCACGAAGCCGAAGAGGCTGCCCAGCACGAAGCCGATGAGCGTGGCCAGTACCGCCAGGCGCAGGGTATTGCTCACCGCCTTGAGAACCTCGTCGGCCACCGGGCGGCTGCTCGCGATGGAGGTGCCCAGGTCGCCGTGCAGCGCGCGCCAGATCCAGCTGGCGAACTGCTCGGGCAGCGAGCGGTCGAAGCCGTAGAGCGTGCGCAGCTGGCGCTGCAGCTCTACCGAGGCGTCAGGTGGCAGCACCGACACCAGCGGGTCGCCCGGGGCCAGGTGCACGAGCGCGAAGCACACCAGCGCCACGCCCAGCATGATGGGCAGCGTGTAGAGCAGGCGGCGCAGCAGGAAACCGAGCATCGCAGGGTGCGGGCGGCCGGGCCGCGGGCCCGCAGGCCCGCGCCCGGTGCGGTCGCCGACTTCAGTCCATCGTCATCGTGGCGATGTCGATGAACCAGCTCTTGGGCTGCACCACGTTCTTCACCTTGGCGCTCATCGCGCGCGGGCCCACGTCGTGGGCGATCCACACGAAGGGCGCTTCCTCGACGATGCGGGCGTGCAGCTTGGACAGCGCCACGTCACGCGCCTTGTCGTCGAAGGTGCTGCGCGCATCGGCGATGAGCTTGTCGAACTCGGCGTTGCCGAAGTAGCCCCAGTTGTTGGACACCGGCGGGAAGGTCTTGGTGCTCGTGAAACGCACCATGGCGAAGAACGGGTCCATCGCCGCGTAGCTGACGTTGATCGCGTTGGAGCCGTTGGCCGAAGGATCCTTCGCGCCCTTGCGCCAGTTCGTGAAGAGCGTGTTCCACTCGATGACGTCGAACTGCACGTCGAAGAAGCACTGCTTGAGCGACTGCTGCACGAACTCGTTCATCGGCAGCGGCTGCATCTGGCCCGAGCCCGACGCGGAGATCTGCACCTTCACCTTCAACGGCTTGGCCGCGCTGTGGCCGGCCTCGGTCATCAGCTTCTTGGCCTCGGCCGGGTCGTAGCGGATGTCGAACTTCGGGTTGCCCCACCACGGGTGGCCGGGCGGCACCGTGCCCTTGGGCACACCCATCATCCCGCCCAGCAGCTTCAGCAGCCCGGTGCGGTCCACGCACAGGTTGGCGGCGTGGCGCACGCGCTTGTCCAGCCACGGCGAGCCCTCGTTGAAGGACAGCTGCCACGGCCAGACGTGAGGCTGCGGGTTGAAGTACATCTTGAAGCCGCGCTGGGTGATGGTGGCCATCGCGTCGGGCGCGGGCGCCTCGATCCAGTCCACCTGGCCCGACAGCAGCGCGGCCGTGCGCGCGTTGGCCTCGGGCATGGGCAGCATCACCACGCGGTCGATCTTGGGCGTGCGCTTCGCGTCCCAGTAGGCCTTGTTGGCCGTGAGCTCCAGGCGCTCGCGCGGCACGAAGCGCGCGGCCTTGAAGGGCCCGGTGCCGGAGAAGTCCGCGGCGAAGGCGGTCCAGGCGGCCTTGGCCTTGTCGGCCGGCGTGGCGCCTGCGGCGGCGTCGAACTTCTTCTGCCAGTGGGCCGGCGATGCCATGAACAGGTTCGTGAGGTTCAGCGGCAGGAAGGCGTCGGGTTCGCTCGTGGTGAGCTCCACCGTCAGGTCGTCGATCTTGCGCGCCGTGCGCAGCGTGGGCATGCGCGAGGCCGTCACGCCGACCTGGCTGGCGTCGAAATGCGGG
>JBMOGN010000288.1:0-3516 GCA_049318345.1 Rubrivivax sp.
TGGCAAGCGGGGACCTGCGCCGCACGCACCCGCGCTTCCAGGGCGAGGCGTGGGTGCGCAACCTGCAGCGCCTGCAGGCCTTCGCCGTCCTGGCGCGCGAGGCCGGCTGCACCCCGCCCGCCTTCGCGCTGGCCTGGCTGCTCGCACGCGGCCCGCACGTCATCCCCATTCCCGGCACGACGAGCCTGGACCACCTGCGCGACGACCTCGGCGCCGCGCGCCTGCGCCTTCCGGCGCACCTGATGGAGGCCGCCGAGTCGCTGTTCCCTGCCGACGCCTGCGGGCCGCGCTACCCGGCCGCTTCGCAGTCGGAGGTGGACACCGAGCAGTTCGGAGCCGTGGGTGTCTGAGGCCAGGCCGTGGCAGGCCTGGGTCGGCCGCGAGACCTGGCAGGAAGACCTGATCGGCCCGACGCCGCTGCGCGCGCTGGCAGCCATGCTGGATGCGCCGGAGTCGCTGCCCGGGGTCGCCAGCGACGCGTTTGCGCCCGGCACGCCGCTGCCGCCGCTGTGGCACTGGTTGTACTTCCTGCCGCTGCACCGCCAGGACGAGCTGGGCGAGGACGGCCATGCCCGGCGCGGCGGCTTCCTGCCTCCGGTGCCGCTGCCGCGGCGCATGTGGGCCGGCGGGCGCTTGCGCTTCGACGCGCCGCTGCACGCGGGCGAGCGGGTGCGCAGGCGCTCGGTCATCGAGGATGTGCGCACGCGCCACGGCCGCTCGGGCGAGCTCGTCTTCGTGACCGTGCGGCACGAGCTCTACCCGGGGCAGGCTTCGGCGCCCGCCTGGACCGAATGGCACGACATCGTCTACCGCGAGGCGCCGCGGCCCGGCGAAGCGGCCTCTGCGCCGCAGCCCGCGCCGGCCCCCGCCACCGCCCGGTGGTCGCGGCTGTGGCAACCCGACGACGTGCTGCTTTTCCGCTACTCGGCGCTCACCTTCAACGGCCACCGCATCCACTACGACCGGCGCTACGTCACGCAGGTGGAAGGCTACCCCGGCCTCGTGGTGCACGGGCCGCTGGTGGCCACGCTTTTGCTGGAGCTCGTGCGGCGTGAACAGCCGCAGGCCCGCGTGCAGGCCTTCTCGTTCAAGGCCCTGCGGCCGGCCTTCGACGGTCGCCCCCTGGCGGTGGCCGCCGCCGAGGAGCCTGAGCCCGGCCACTGGCGGCTGTGGGCCGCGGACGACTCGGGCGCGTGCACCATGGAGGCGCAGGCGCGCCTGGCCTGAGCTCCTGCGCGGGCGCGCCGCCTCGCAGCGCCGGCGTTACAGTGCGGGCTCCTCGCCGCGACACCCACTGAGCCGATCATGGACCTCCAGCTTCGAGCACGCACTGCCCTCGTCACCGGCGCCAGCGTGGGCATTGGCCGGGGCATAGCCGCCGCGCTGGCCGCCGAGGGCGTGCGCGTGGCCGTCACGGCGCGGCGGCTGGACAAGCTGCACGCACTGCGCGAGGAGATCGTCGCCGCCGGCGGCCACGAGCCGGTGCTCATCGAGCAGGACATGTACGCCGAGGACGCCCCCGCGCGGCTGGCGGCGGCCGCGCAGGCCGGGCTCGGCCACGTCGACATCCTCGTGAACAACGCCGGCGGCTCGCGCAGCTTCAAGGACCTGCACGTGAGCGAGGCGCAGTGGCAGGAGGCGCTGACGCTGAACTTCCACCGCCCGCGCCAGCTTGCCGACGCGCTCGTGGACGGCATGATCGCGCGCAAATGGGGCCGCATCGTCAACATCACCGGCAAGAGCGAGCCCGAGCACGTGAACGGCGCCTTCTGCGCCAAGGCCGGCCTGCACAGCTGGGCCAAGGGGCTGTCGCGCATGGTCGGGCCGCACGGCATCACCGTGAACTGCATCCCGCCCGGGCGCATCCACTCCGAGCAGATCTACCGCAACTACACCCCCGAGTACCGGCAGTGGCAGTGCGACAACGAGATCCCGGTGGGGCGCTACGGCGAGCCCGAGGACATCGCCAACCTGGTGTGCTTCCTGTGCAGCCCGCTGGCGGGCTACATCACGGGCGCGGTGATTCCTGTGGACGGCGGCCTGCGCCGCTACCAGTTCTGACGCGAGGCGCCTCGCCGCCACCGGGCGCCCACACCTCCAATTCCAATGAACGGGAGACCTGACTTGACCCTCCAACGACGCCATTTGCTGGCCAGCGCGGCCCTCCTGGCCCCGTCCTGGGGCCGTGCCCAGTCGAACTGGCCGCGCCAGTCGATCCGCTTCGTCGTGCCCTTCGCGCCCGGCGGCACCTCCGAGATCGTCGCCCGCACGGTGGCGCAGGAGCTGACGAAGCAGCTCGGCCAGACCGTGTTCGTCGACAACAAGGGCGGCGGCGCGGGCATCCCCGCGATGACAGACGTCTCCAAGGCCGCGCCCGACGGCCACACCATCATCCTCGGCCACGTGGGCTCGCTGGCGGTCAACCCCTACATCTTCCCCAACCAGCCCTTCGACGTGAACCGCGACTTCATGCCGGTGACGCTGCTGGCCAAGGTGCCCAACCTCTTCGCCATCCACCCGGACGTGCCGGCGAAGAACTTCCAGGAATTCGTCGCCTACGCGAAGAAGAACCCGGGCAAGCTCGACTACGGCTCGGCCGGTAACGCCAGCGCCGGGCACCTGGCGATGGAGTACCTGAAGATGGTCACGGGGATGTTCATCACGCACATCCCCTACCGCGGTACCGGCCCGCAGCTCACCGACCTGCTCGCCGGCCGCACGCAGGCCACCTCCGCGGGCCTGCCCGCGCTGCTGCCGCATATCAAGAGTGGCAAGCTGCGCGCCATTGCGGTGGGCACCGCCCAGCGCATCGCCGCGCTGCCCGAGGTGCCCACCGTGGCCGAGATGGGCTTCAAGGACTTCGAGACCTCGCAGTGGTACGGCATCCTGGCGCCGGCAGGCACGCCGCGCGACATCGTCAAGCGCCTGCAGGAGGAGTCGCTGAAGGCCCTGAAGAGCAGCAGCGTCACGGCCCGCTTCGCCAATGACGGCGCCACGGGCGGTGGCGGCCCGCCGGAGGAGTTCGGCGCCTTCATCGCCCAGCAGCAGCGTATCTGGAGCGACATCGTCAAGCGCGCGGGCATCAAGCCCGACTGATGCGCCCCATGCTGGATGTCCTGGTCATCGGCGGCGGCAACGCGGCCCTGTGCGCCGCGCTCACCGCACGCGAGGCCGGGGCTTCGGTGCTGCTGCTGGAGTCGGCCCCGCGCGAGTGGCGGGGCGGCAATTCGGTGCACACGCGCAACATCCGCTGCATGCACGACGGCCCGCAGGACGTGCTCACCGGCGCCTACGGCGAGCAGGAGTTCTGGGAGGACCTGCTGAAGGTCACCGGCGGGAAGACCGACGAGCACTTGGCTCGCCTGGTCATCCGGGAGTCGGCCACGGTGCGCGCCTGGATGCACCGCCACGGCGTGCGCTTCCAGCCGTCGCTGTCGGGCACGCTGCACCTCAGCCGCACGAACGCCTTCTTCATGGGCGGCGGCAAGGCGCTGGTCAACGCCTACTACCGCAGCG
>JBMOGN010000289.1:0-3499 GCA_049318345.1 Rubrivivax sp.
TAGACCTGCTGCACGCTCGCGCCCCAGGGGTCGATCGAGACGATCTTCTCGGGCTCGCCCCACTGCGGGTAGGGGCCGATGGCGTCGGTGGGGGCGGTGTTGGTGAGGTCGGCGCGGTGCCCGCGCACGAGGTTGCCCGCGGCCACGGCCAGCGCCCGGTACACGCCGTAGCTGCCACTGTGCGTGCCGACCACGTTGCGCTGGCCGCGGTTGGTGGTGGAGCCCACCACGGGGCCGCGCTCCAGCGGGTCGGCCTCACCCCAGCGGATGGCCGGAGCGCCGCTCGGGCCCTGGCCGGGATGGGAGGTCAGCCGGATGTGACCGGCGCCCGCGGGGGTGTCTGGGACCATGGGGGGTCGACTCCTAGGCGAAGCGCGCAAGCATAGCGCCGCGCCGGAGGTCGGGCGAACGGCACGCCCGCCGGCCCGAGGCGGGACAATGTGGCCATGCCCCGTCTCCTTCAGCCCGAGCAGCAAGCCGCCTGGCAGCGCGACGGTTTCCTCGTGCTGCCAGGCTTCAAGTCCGCGGACGCAGTGGCCGCGCTGCGCGAGCGCGCGCGCCAGATCGTGGAGGCTTTCGAGCCCGGGCCTGGGCCGAGCGTGTTCTCGACGCGCGACCAGGCGCGGCTGGCGGCCGACCGCGCCTTCTTGGATTCCGCGCGCGGCGTGCACTGCTTCTTCGAGGAGGAGGCTTTCGACGAGGCGGGCCGGCTGCGCCAGCCCAAGGCGCTGTCGATCAACAAGATCGGCCACGCCCTGCACGACCTGGACCCGGTGTTCGACACCTTCTCGCGCGGCCCGGCCCTGGCCGCGCTGGCGCAGGACCTCGGCCTCGCGCAGCCGCTCCTCGTGCAGTCCATGCTCATCTTCAAACAGCCTGCCATCGGCGGGGAGGTGCGCTGGCACCAGGACGCCACCTTCCTGCACGACGAGCCGGTGAGCGTCACCGGGCTGTGGTTCGCGCTGGAGGACGCCACGCGCGACAACGGCTGCCTGTGGGTACAGCCCGGCGGCCATCGCGGGCCGCTGCGCGAGATCTTCGAGCGACGCTCAGGCGAATCGGATGGCCGCGGTGGCCGCGACGACCCCGACGGGCCGGCGCTGGCCCTGCGCACGCTGAACCCTTCGCCCTGGCCCGAACTCGCGCAGGCGCTGCCGCTGGAGGTGCCTGCCGGCACGCTCGTGTGCCTGCACGGGCTGCTGCCGCACTGGAGCGCGCCCAACCGCTCGGCGCACTCGCGCCAGGCCTACACGCTGCACGCTGTGGACGCGCGCAGCCGCTGGTCTCCCGCCAACTGGCTGCAGGCCGACCCGGCCCGGCCGTGGCGCGGCTTCGAAGCCGGCCCGGCCTGAGCCTGGCGCATTCAGAACTCGTACTTCAGCGTCACCTGCACCGCCCACTGCGACTCGCCCGCGGCCTGGCGGGTGACGAAGTCCTCGGTGCTGCCCAGGCTGTAGACGTACTTGCCGCCGGCGTTGATGCCCGCGTAGTTGACGAAGCTGCGGTTGCTCGGGAAGCCGATCTCGTCGATGCGGCCCCACTTCTTGTTCAGCAGGTTGCCGAAGTTCAGGATGTCCAGCGTGACGCTGGCGCGATGCTTGCGAGTCCAGGCCGGCAGCTCCTGGCTCAGGCGCACGTCGAAGTTGTTGACCCAAGGCGCGAACTGGTTGTTGCGCCCGACCACGCCGCCCTTGGCGCCGGCCAGCGCCGGATTGGCGTTGACGATGTCCCAGAACCTCGCCTCCTCGGTGGCGCCGCCCTTGAACTCGACCTCGCCCGAACCCGGGGCCGAGGGGATGTACATCAGGTCGTTACCCGACACGCCGTCGCCGTTCATGTCGTTGAGGAAGGTCCAGCTGTAGGGCTTGCCGCGGCGGCCCTCGTAGAACACGCCCACGCTAGTCTTGTAGCTGCCCACGAAGGCCTTGGCCCAGGTCATGTTGCCGCTGATGCGGTCCTTGACGAGGTAGTTGGAGTTCTGCAGCACCACCTCGTTGGGGTTGAAGATGTTGCGGTTGAGCCAGTTGGAGTTCGACACCGAGGAGGTCAGCGGGCTGACTTCCTTGGCGTTCGTCATCGTGTAGGCCAGGTTCCAGCCGAAGCCGGCGCTCGCGGGCTTGCCGATGGACAGCGTGAGCGCGTCGCCCCCACCCAGGCTCGTCTCGCGCGCCAGCAGCACGTTGTTGAAGCTCGCGTTGGAAAGCGCCTTGTTGCGGAAGCCCGCGCAAGCGCCGGTGGACAGCGAGCTGCCAGTGGTGGTCCAGCAGGCCGGGTTGTAACCCTGCGGCGTGTAGAAGAGCTGGCGGCCGTCCGGCCCGGTGCGGGTCGGGTCGCCCAGGTTCAGGTGCTCGTAGGTGATGCCGCTGCGCGTCTTGGTGACGAGCCACTCGGCGCCGGCCACGAGCTTGCCCACCAGCGGCAGCTCGGGCAGCTCGGCGTCCAGCGCGAGGTTGGTCTTCCACACCGAGGGCTGCTCGAGCCCCGGCGACAGGAAGTCCACGTTGGCCGCCGGCGGCGTGCCCGTGAGCGTGGGCTGCTTGGCCGGGTCGGCGCTGAACTTCGCCCCCGCGGTGGCGCAGGTGGAGAACGTGGTGCAGCTGAGCACCGCCGCGGCGATGCCGGTGTTGGAGTAGGGGTTGGACAGCCACACATTGGCCGCCGCGCCCTGGAACAGGCCGATGCCGCCGCGCAGCTGCATGCGGCGCTCGCCGCCGAGGTTCCAGTTGAAGCCCACACGCGGCTGGATGAGCAGGCTGCCGTCCAGGGTGACGGAGTTGTCGCGCCCGAAGCCGCCGGTCTGGCGCACGCCCGTGGTGGCGTTGCCGGGCACCACGGCGGCGGCCGCTGCCGCGTTGTACAGCGGCTTGCCGGGCAACTCGAGCTGGTCCACGCGCACGCCGAACATCACGTTCAGCGCCTTGCTCGCCTTCCAGGTGTCCTGCAGGAAGAAGCCGTTGCCCGCGTAGCTCCACTGCGCCACGGCATCAGCCAGGGTGCGGCCGGCCTGCGGCAGCTGCACCTGGTACAGCGACGGACGGCCCAGGCGGTAGTTCTCCAGCACGGCGGCCTCCACCTGCGCAGCGGTGGCCGCGGCGCAGTTGATGGCGCCGAAGCTGTAGGTCAGCGTCGCGCTGGAGTTCTCGCACTGGAAGCGGTACTGGCCGTTGGTGTCCTGCAGGAAGGCGTTGTAGATGTCGTTCTCGGAGCGGTCGATGCCGAACTTCAGCTCGTGCGCGCCCATCGTGTAGGTGCCCGCCACGTAAGCGTCCAGCGTCTCGGTGCGCAGCACGTTGAAGTGGCGGCTGCGCTCGGTGCCCAGCAGCAGGTCGCGGCTGTTGGCGTTCGTGCCGGCCGGGGCGTCGGTGGGCAACGCGCCGGAGAAGCGCAGCGCAATCTGCGGCAGGCGCACACCGTTGACCGGCGTGGGCTCGCTGGCGTAATCGCGCTTGGAGAGCTTGACCTCGGTGCTGAAGTTCGGCGTCCAGTCGGCGAACCACTG
>JBMOGN010000290.1:0-3491 GCA_049318345.1 Rubrivivax sp.
GATCGCGGACTACGAGGCCGAGTGGGCCGCGCGCGAGCCCGCGCCCCGCAGCGCGCAGGAGGCCGAGCGCAGCGCGCACGGCCTGGGCCGCGAGCTCTTCGCCGGCATGCGCCGCCACGTCACGAGCGCCGAGGAAGGCGCCATCACCTGGATGTGAGGCCCGGATGAACCCGATCGAACTGGCCGCCCACGGCCCCGTCATTCCCGTCATCGTGCTGCAGCGCGTGCAGGACGCCGTGCCGCTGGCGCGCGCGCTCGTCGAAGGCGGCGTGCGCGTGCTGGAGGTCACGCTGCGCACGCCCGTGGCGCTGGCCTGCATCGAGGCGATTGCGCGCGAGGTGCCCGAGGCCATCGTGGGCGCCGGGACCGTGCGCTCGGCCAGCGATGCGCGCGCCGCGCAAGCCGCGGGCAGCCGCTTCGCCGTGAGCCCGGGCTACACCGAGGCGGTGGGCGCCGCCTGCCGCGACCTCGGCCTGCCGCTGCTGCCCGGTGTGTCCACCTCCAGCGAGGTGATGCAGGCCCAGGCAGGCGGGCACGACTTCCTGAAGTTCTTCCCGGCTGCCGCGGCGGGAGGGCTGCCCATGCTGCAGGCCCTGGCCGGGCCCTTTCCCGATGTCGTGTTCTGCCCCACGGGCGGCCTCACGCCCGAGAACGCGCCGCAGTACCTCGCCCTGCCCAATGTTCGGGTGTGCGGGGGCTCGTGGCTCACGCCGCCCCAGGCCGTGGCCGCGGGCGACTGGGGCCGGATCACCGCGCTGGCGCGCGCGGCATCTGCCTTGCGCGGGGCCTGAGAGGCTCGGCGCTCCGCGCCGGCCGCTCCCGGCTCAGCCGCCCACGCCGGCGAGCACGAGCACGCCGATCACCGCGAACACCACCGCCGCGATGCGGTGCACCCACTGCACCGGCATGACCTTCACGGCCCGCTCGCCCAGCAGCACGGCCGGCACGTTGGCGAGCATCATGCCCAGCGTGGTGCCCGCCGTCACCGCCACCAGCGCGTCGTAGCGCGCGGCCAGCATGATGGTGGCGATCTGCGTCTTGTCGCCCATCTCCGCCAGGAAGAAGGCCACCGTCGTCAGCCCGAACACGCCCAGGCGCCCGGCGCCGCGGCCCTCGACCTCGTCGGCCTTGTCAGGCACGAGCATCCACGCCGCCACCGCCAGGAACGACAGCCCCAGCGCCCAGCGCATCCAGGCCGGGTCCACCAGCCGCGTGAGCCAGGTGCCCAGCGCGCCGGCTGCGGCGTGGTTCAGCAGCGTGGCCACGAAGATGCCGGCGATGATCGGTACCGGCCGGCGGTAGCGCGCGGCCAGCAGCAGCGCGAGCAGCTGCGTCTTGTCCCCGATCTCGCCGAGCGCGACCACGCCCACCGAGACGGCAAAGGCTTCCCACATGGGCGCTCAGCCTGCAGCGGGGCGGGCCGGCATCGTGTAGTTCAGCGCCAGGCGCCCGCCGTCCACGTAGACGACCTCGCCCGTGACATAGGAGGCGGCGTCGCTGAGCAGGAAGGCCACCACATCGGCCACCTCGGCAGGCTCGCCCAGCCGGCGCAGCGGCGTGCGACCGAGGATGCGCTCGGCGGCCTCGGCGCTCGTGAGCACCGCCGCACGCGCGAGCTCCGTGGCGATGGTGCCCGGCCCCACCGCGTTCACGCGGATGCCGCAGTCCGCCAGCGACAGTGCCATGTTGCGCGTGAGCTGGTCGATCGCGCCCTTGCTCGCGTTGTAGCTGGCGATGGTGGGGATGGCCATCACGCCGTTGACCGAGCTCATGTTGACGATGGCCCCGAAGCCCCGGCCGCCGGCATTGGCGGTCATGGCCCGCGCCACGGCCTGGCCCACGAGGAAGGCGCCCTTGAGGTTGACGGCGATGACGGCGTCCCAGTCGGCCTCCGTGATGTCCAGGAACGCCGCAGCGCGAAAGATGCCGGCGTTGTTGACGAGCGCGTCCACGTGGCCGAAGGCCTGCAGCGTCTGCGCGAGCGCGGCGTCCACCTCGGCCTTGCGCGAGACATCGCAGTGCACGTAGATCGCGCGCGCGCCCTGCGCGCTCAGCGCCTGCGCCAGGGCCTGCCCGGGGCCGTCGGCCACGTCCCACAGGGCCACGGCCGCGCCGTCGCCCGCCAGGCGGCGCGCGCAGGCTTCGCCGATGCCCTGCGAGGCACCTGTGACCACCGCCACGCGGCCTTCCAGGCCGAAGTGAACGGGCGAGTTCGTCATCGTCGAGAGTCCTTCGTGATCAGCCGCGGTCCAGCCAGGCCTCGATGCCCTGCACGTTCAGCGTGACGTCCAGCTCCAGCAGCGCGCGCGCCTGCTCGCGTGGCATGGCGCCGGGCTGAGCCGCGAGGCTGTCCAGGTGCACCCGGCTCACCACCTCGGTGAGCGCCTCGTGGCGGTTGGCGGCATGCCTCAGCGCCTGCGTGCGCTCGACGATCTCGTCGAGCTGCGCCAGCAGCAGTGCCGCCAGCCGCGGCACCCCTTCCACCCGGCCGAAGTGGGTGAGGTACATGCACGCCGGCTCGCGCGCCAGCAGCTTTGCGATCGACTCGCGCAGGGCCTGCGGCTCGAACTGCACGGGCGTGGTGGTGGGCAGGATCCACGCGCCCTCGGGGCCGTCGAACTCGCGGTAGCTCAGGCCGAAGGTGTCGCCCGTGAACCAGCCGCGCGAGGTGTCATCCCAGATGCAGTGGTGGTGCCTGGCGTGGCCGGGCGTGTCCAGGGTGAGCAGCGCGCGCCCGCCCAGCATGACGCTCCCGCCGTCGGTGGAAGCGACCACGCGCGAGGCCTCCACGGGCACGAGCTGGCCGTAGTTGCGGTCCATCTCCTCCTGGCCGTACACCGCCAGGGCGCCGGCATACAGGGCCGTGGGGTCGACCATGTGACGGGCCCCGCGCGGGTGCACCAGCGCGCGCGCGGTGGGCAGCTCGCGCATGAGCAGGCCCACGCCGCCGGCGTGGTCCAGGTGCACGTGGGTGGGAATGACCCAGTCCACCGCGCTGCGGGCCAGGCCCAGCGCCTCCAGCGCACCGAGCAGGCGCGGAACCGAGAAGTTCGTGCCGGTGTCGATGAAGGCGGCGCGGCCGCCGTCCACGATCAGGTAGGCGGCATCGAAGTCGTCGCGGTGGAAGCCCGTGTCCACGAGGTGGACGCCGTGCCCGAGCGGGCGCAGGTAGGAAGGAAGACCCATGCGGGCATTCTAGGCACGCCACCGTGGCGCACAATCTGCGCGTTCCCCTTCTGGAGCGTGCATGCGCATCGTCTGCATCGGCGGCGGCCCCGCCGGCCTGTACTTCGCCCTGCTGATGAAGAAGCTCGACCCGAAGCACCGCATCACGGTGGTCGAGCGCAACCGCCCCTACGACACCTTCGGCTGGGGCGTGGTGTTCTCCGACGCCACGATGGACAACATGCGCAAGTGGGACGCCCAGACCGCCGACGCCATCGAGGTGGCCTTCAACCACTGGGACGACATCGAGCTGCACTTCAAGGGCC
>JBMOGN010000291.1:0-3476 GCA_049318345.1 Rubrivivax sp.
CCTGCTCCATCCAGTCCATCGTGGCCGCGCCATCGTGCACTTCGCCGATCTTGTGGTTCACCCCGGTGTAGTAGAGGATGCGCTCGGTGGTCGTCGTCTTGCCGGCGTCGATGTGCGCCGAGATGCCGATGTTGCGGTAGCGCTCGATGGGGGTCTTGCGGGCCATGATGGATCAACTCCAAATACAGGGGCCGCCTGCGGGTCAGGGTTGACCCTCGTAGGCGGCCGGATGATCGAACGGGGAAGCGGACCGGGCTGCTGGCGGCGGTACGCGCGCAGGCGGATCAGAAGCGGAAGTGCGAGAAGGCCTTGTTGGCCTCAGCCATGCGGTGCACCTCATCGCGCTTCTTCATCGCGCCGCCGCGGCCCTCGGAGGCCTCCAGCAGCTCGTTGGCCAGGCGCGCGGCCATCGACTTCTCGCCGCGCTTGCGGGCGGACTCCTTGAGCCAGCGCATGGCCAGCGCCTGGCGGCGCACCGGGCGCACTTCCACCGGCACCTGGTAGTTCGCGCCACCGACGCGGCGGCTCTTGACCTCGACCATCGGCTTGACGTTGTTCAGCGCGATCATGAAGATTTCCAGCGGGTCCTTGCCCGCCTTCTTCTCGACCTGGTCGAGCGCGCCGTAGATGATCCGCTCGGCCACGGCCTTCTTGCCGGACTCCATCACAACGTTCATGAACTTGGACAGGTCCACCGAGCCGAACTTCGGGTCGGGGAGGATCTCGCGCTTGGGTACTTCGCGACGACGGGGCATGACACACTTCCTTCCGGGTTTTCAGTTGGCACCACCGCGGGCGGCGGATGCCTCGAAGGCTCATGTGGCCAGCCGGGACGCCGGCCGGAGCCTTCACTTACTCGGCAGCCCGACTTCGGTCTGCCGCAGGTGGGGCCACCCTGTGTGGCGGCAGCCCCGGTGAACGATCGGCCGATCAGGCCTTCTTGGGGCGCTTGGCGCCGTACTTCGAGCGCGACTGCTTGCGATCCTTGACGCCTTGCAGGTCGAGCGAGCCGCGCACGATGTGGTAGCGCACGCCGGGCAGGTCCTTCACACGGCCGCCACGCACGAGCACCACGCTGTGCTCCTGCAGGTTATGGCCCTCGCCGCCGATGTAGGAGATGACCTCCTGCTGGTTCGTCAGGCGCACCTTGGCGACCTTGCGAAGCGCGGAGTTCGGCTTCTTCGGCGTGGTGGTGTACACGCGCGTGCACACGCCGCGGCGCTGCGGATTGCCCTGCAGCGCCGGCGACTTCGACTTGACGGTCTCGGTCTCACGGCCGTGGCGCACGAGCTGGTTGATGGTCGGCATGTTGAGCAGTTCCCGATCTGGATTCGTAGGCGTTCGTCAGCCCCCGTGCCGGACACTCCGGCGCACGCCACCCCGATGCGCCCCGACGGCGCCGCACGCGCGGCAGGTCTGGTAAGGCGAACGGCTCGGCAAGGAGCCCGGCAGAAACTGCCGAAAAGCCTGCGAGTGTAGCGCAGATGCGGCTGGCTGCGCAAGGCCGGGCCGGGCCGGGCTCGCCAGCCTGTCAGCCAGGCAACTCGTCCAGGCGACGGCGCGCGTCGGCTGCGGCCAGGCCCGGCGGCGCGTAGCGCAGGAACTCCTGCAGCATCGCGGCGGCCTTGGCCGTCTCGCCCCGGGCCTCGTAGGCCAGCCCCAGTCGGTAGTGGGCGTTGATCGCCGGATCGATGCGCAGCGCGCGCTCCAGCCAGTCAATGGCCGGGTCGACGCGGCGCTGCTCAAGAAGTGCCCAGCCCTGGCCCAGGCAGGCCACCGGGTCGTCCGGGTCCTCGGCCAGCAGCCGCTCGAACACACGCTGCGCGGCCGGGGCGTCGCCGTTGAAGAATCGCGCGAAACCCAGTCCCCGCCACGCCTCGCGCCAGGCCGGCGCCACCGTCTGGTCGTGCGGGGGCGGGCTGATGCCCAGCAGGATCGACTCCGCCAGCCCCCAGCGCTTCTCGTAGATGTGCACCTGTGCCCGCAGCACCTGGGCCAGCGACGGGTCCACCGCCGAATAGTCCCGCGCATTGCGCAGGGCCTTGTTCACGCTGCCGCCGTACAGGCCGGGCGCCAGGAGGTAGAAGTGGCCGAGGTCGCGGCGCAGCTCGAAGTTGCGAGGGTCCAGCTCCACCGCGCGCGTGTACAGCTGCGCGAGGGCGTCCACCGCACTGCGCTCGACCTCCAGCCCGCGGGCGACCACGGCCGCGCTGTTCAGCAGGGCCAGCGCGCTGTGGCACAGCGCCGACTCGGGCAGATCCTGCAGGCAGGCCTGGGCACGCGGGATGAGGGCCTGGCGCCGCGCGACGTCGACCGCGCCCAGCCGTGCCAGGTGCCACAGGGCGGCCTCGTCATGGGCGCCGGGGGCCAGGCGCTCCAGCCGCTCTCGGGCCACGGCCTCCAGGCGGGTGAACTGGCGCTCACGTGCCAGCGCCGACAGCGGCGAATCGTCGGCGCGTCCCGGCAGCGCCACCAGGGCCAGTGCCGCCAGCAGACCATGCGCGACGGCGCGTGTCAGGACATGTGCGCAGGAAGACATGCGGGCGCGATCGCGCGAAAGGCTCGGGGGTGTGAGCAGGCGGGGGATTAGGGCGAATGATATGCCGGTGCAGCTGGTTTAGTCTCCCCCCATGAACACGTGTGTCGTGGTGCTGGACACCCATGTCGTGCTGGACTGGCTGTGGTTCGGCGATGCCCGGCTGGCTGCACTCGCAGCAGCCGTGCAGAACGGCCGGCTGCAGTGGGTGGCTACCGATGCGATGCGGCAGGAGCTGCATCGGGTGCTGCTGCGCCCGGTGCTGCCGCCGCGCGGACGCTCCCCCGAGGAGGTGTTGCGGGACTTCGACCGCTGGGCGCGGCCCGGGGAAGGGGCGCCGCAGGCGCCACCGACAGCCTCGGCAACCTGGGCGATCGCAGCGGGCGCGCTGCGCTGCACCGACCCGGACGACCAGAAGTTCATCGACCTGGCGCTGGCGTACCGCGCGGCCTGGCTCTTCTCACGCGACCGCGCGGTGCTGCGCCTGGCCCGGCAGGCGCGCCGGCTGGGTTGCGTCTTCGCGCCGCCCGAGGCCTGGACACCGGATGGCGGGCCGGCCGACGCACCAGCGGAGCGTTGAATGAAAACGGGCGGCCCGCAGGCCGCCCGTCTTGCCGTTACCCGCGCCCCGGGTGGGGCGCATCGGGCACGGCCATACCGCCGCAGCAGACCTACTCGCCCGCCTCCCGCGCAGCCGCCGCGGCCGTGGCCGCGTCGACTCCGGCGAGTTGCGCAGCTGCCAGCTCCTCGGCCTCCTGCAGCGCGATGGCGCGGCGCTCGGACTCGTCCATCTCCTCCTTGGCCTTGCGCGCGCCGTGGTAGGCCATGCCGGTGCCCGCAGGGATCAGGCGCCCGACGATGACGTTCTCCTTCAGGCCACGCAGCTCGTCGCGCTTGCCCATGATGGCCGCCTCGGTGAGGACGCGGGTGGTTTCCTGGA
>JBMOGN010000292.1:0-3474 GCA_049318345.1 Rubrivivax sp.
CCGCCCCCGCCCCACGCCCCTGGACCGACCAGCCCGCCTTCTCCATCGTCCGGGTGGAAGTGCGCGACGGCAAGGCCTTCGGAGAGTACGCGGCAGGCCATGCCCCGACCATCGCCGCGGCGGGTGGCCGGTTCCTCGCCGCCGGCGCGTTGCCGCAGACCATCGAGGGCGCCTGGCCGGCGCGGCGGATGGTGATTCATCAATGGCCCAGCGCGAAGGCCTTCCTCGACTGGTATGGCAGCCCCGCCTACGCGCGGTGGAAGGCGCTGCGCCACTCGGCCTCGAGCGCCGAGGTGCTGCTGGTGCAGGGCGTCGCGCCCTCGGCGCCTTCGCCTACCCAGGCCCCGGCCTTCGTCGTCATCGACGTGGACGTGCAGGACGGGGCGGCCTTCGGCCGCTATGTGCAGGGCCACATGCCGGGCATGCGGGCGGCCGGCGGCGACTTCCTGATCGCCGGCGGCCGCGTCGAGGTCATCGAAGGCGACTGGCGCCCGCGGCGCGTGGTGATGCACCGATGGCCCGCCGCCGACGCCTTCCGCCGCTGGTACGACTCGGCCGAGTACCGCCAATGGCGCGACATCCGCTGGGCGGCGGCCCGCACGAACGTGGCGCTGGTGGAGGGCCTGAGCGAGCAGGCCAAGGCGCAGCGCGGCATGCCCTGAGGATTTCTCACGCTCCCGCCGCGGCCGCGCCGCGCTATCCTTGACGGCGTGAGCGCACCCTGTGCGCGACCGGAGGTCTTGCGATGACCGCTGAATCCCGGATCGCAATAGGAGTTGTTGGCGTCGTCTCGCTGGTGGCGCTGACCCTGTACGGCCTGCAGAATTGGACATTCGTGGGCGAGTCCCCGCCCATGGCTCGCCCGCCGAAGGTCGTCGTCGACAAGCGCGACCCCGCGCCCCCACCCGTCCCCCAGGACCGTGCGGCGGCGACGGCGCCCAAGGCCGAGACCGCGCCCGCTTCGGCGAAGGCCGCCGCGGGCCCGGGCGCTGCCTCACAGCCGGCGTGGTCGTCGCTCAACGCCACGCGCACGCTGCAGGACCTCTACGACGCGAGCCTGCGCTCGGCCGACCCCGAGGTGCGCGCCATCGGCGTGGCCGTGGCGGCGATGTGCGTGAGCATTGCGGCAGACACCTCCACCGCGAGCGCCTCGAGCCTGGCCGCACAGGTCCGCTTCGCCAACGACCCGCGGGCCGACACCGCGCGCGTCGCCGCCGAGGCGCAGGCCGCCCACGCCGAGTTCACGCGCGCCTGCCGCACCGGGGACACCGCCGCCTTCCTGGCGGCCGTCGGCCAGGACCCCTCAGCCATGCAGGCGGCCTCCATGCGGCTGAACCTCGCGCCCTCCGGCACGCCGGCCTTCCGCGAGGCGGCCAGGCAGGTGCTGGCCGCCCCGGCCGAGCATCCGCTGGGCGTGGACCGCTGGCTCGAACGCGAGGTGCCTGCCCGTCTCGCGGGCGCCGCGCTGTCGCCGCTGCAGCAGCGCCTGGTGCGCGAAACGGCCTACCGCGCGCTCACCGGCGACCGCAACGAAGCCTCGCTGCCGCGCCTGTACCGCTGCGCGACCACGCGGCTGTGCCCGGCAAGCTTGGCCGCTCTCACCGCCGAGGAGCGCGGCGCCGCCGAGCAGGCCGCCACCGGGCTGGAGCAGGCCGTGCGGCAGGGGCGCTGGGCGGCGCTCGGCTTGCAGCCCTGAGGCACGCCGAAACATGACCTCGGATTCCTCACGTGCCGTCGCCCTGGTGGGCGCCGGCAACATGGGTGGCGGCATGGCGCGCAACCTGCTGGCGCGCGGCTGGCAGGTGCGGGTGCACGACATCGATCGCCCCCAGGTCGACGCCCTCGCACGCGAAGGGGCCGTGCCCTGCGCGCACGCCGCGCAGGCGGCCGGCGGGGTGGCGCTGACCATCGTCTGCGTCGTTGATTCCGCGCAGTGCGAGGAGGTGCTGTTCGCTCCCGGCGGGGTGTGCGAGCGCCCGGGTGGCGTGGCGGGCCACACGGTGATGCTGTGCCCGACCATCGGGCCTGGCGACACTGAGCGTCTGGCGGCGCGCCTGGACGCACTGGGCGCGGGCACCATCGACGCGCCGATGTCGGGCGGGCCGGTGCGTGCGGCCGAGGGCAGCATGAGCCTGATGGTGGCCTGTGACGAGGCCCTCTTCGAAGACCACCGCGGGCTGATCGAGGCGCTGTCGAGCCGGGTGTTCCGCCTGGGCGCGCGCGTGGGCGACGGCGCGCGCGCCAAGCTCGTCAACAACCTGCTGGCGGGCATCAACCTCGTGGGTGCCGCCGAGGCTTTGGTGATCGCGCAGCGCATGGGGCTGGACGCGGCGCGCATGCTGGAGGTGATCGAGCAGTCCAGCGGGCAGAGCTGGATCGGCTCGGACCGCATGCGCCGCGCGCTGGCCGGTGACTACGAGCCGCGCGCCCACCTGACGCTGCTGGAGAAGGACACCGGCCTGGCGCTGCAGGCGGCCCGATCCCTGGGGCTCGAAGGGCCGCTCGGGGCTGCGGCCCACGAGGTCTTCGTGCGCGCGCACGAAGCCGGCCTGGCGGGCCTGGACGACGCGGCGGTGTTTCGCTGGCTGGCTCAGGCCATGGCCGCGCCGCGCTGAGCCGCGTTCACACCCGCTCCACCACCACCGCGATGCCCTGGCCCACGCCGATGCACATCGTGCACAGCGCGTAGCGCCCGCCGCTGCGGTGCAGCTGGTTGACGGCGGTGGTGACGAGCCGTGCGCCGCTCATGCCCAGCGGGTGGCCGAGCGCGATCGCACCGCCGTTGGGGTTCACGCGCGGATCGTCGTCGGGCAGCCCCAGGTCGCGCAGCACGGCCAGGCCCTGCGCGGCGAAGGCCTCGTTGAGCTCGATCACGTCCATCTGCGCCAGCGTCAGGCCCGTGAGCGCGAGCACGCGGCGTGTGGCCGGGGCCGGGCCGATGCCCATGATGCGCGGGGCCACCCCTGCCGTGGCCATGCCCACCACGCGTGCGCGCGGCGTGAGGCCGTGGCGCGCGAGCGCGGCCTCGCCGGCCAGCAGCATCGCGCAGGCACCGTCGTTCACGCCGCTGGCGTTGCCCGCGGTCACCGTGCCGTCGGGGCGCACCACGCCCTTGAGCCTGGCCAGCGCCTCGAGCGAGGTCTCGCGCGGGTGCTCGTCCTTCGAGACGACGATCGCCTCGCCCTTCTTCTGCGGGATCGTCACGGGCGTGATCTCGCCGTCGAAGAAGCCGGCCTGCTGCGCCGCCACGGCCTTGAGCTGGGAAGCCAGGGCCATGCGGTCCTGCGCCTCGCGCTCGATCCTGAAATCGGTGGCCACGTTCTCGGCCGTCTCGGGCATCGCGTCCACGCCGTAGGCGGCCTTCATGGCCGGGTTGACGAAGCGCCAGCCGATGGTGGTGTCGTAGACGGCGTTGGCACGGCTGAAGGCGCTCTCGGCCTTGGGCATCACGAAGGGCGCGCGGCTCATGCTCTC
>JBMOGN010000293.1:0-3469 GCA_049318345.1 Rubrivivax sp.
CGGCCAGGGTCTCGGCGTTGAAGCGCTGGCCGTGGCAGACGTCGCAGGGCACCTTCACATCGGGCAGGAAGCTCATCTCGATGGTGCGCACGCCCTGCCCCTCGCAGGCGTGGCAACGGCCCTCGCCGGTGTTGAAGGAGAAGCGTGCCGCCGCGTAGCCGCGCGCCTTGGCCTCCAGCGTCTCGGTGTAGAGCCTGCGGATGGCGTCCCAGAAGCCGATGTAGGTGGCCGGGCAGGAGCGCGGGGTCTTGCCGATGGGCGTCTGGTCTACCTCCAGCACGCGGTCCACCGCCTCGTAGCCCGACAGGCCCGTGCAGCCGCTCCAGGCCGGGTGCCCGCCGGCAGCCTGCGAATCGCGACCGGCGCGCGTGCTGCGCTGGCCCACGGCCGCGGCCACGTTGGCCAGCAGCACATCGCGCGCCAGCGTGCTCTTGCCCGAGCCGGACACACCTGTGACGGCCACCAGGCGCCTGAGCGGCAGGCGCAGGTCCAGCGCCTGCAGGTTGTGCAGGCTGGCCCCGCGCAGCTGCAGCGCAGGCGCGTCCGGCGCCACCTCGCGGCGCGGCTGCAGGGGGTGGCGCATCGGGTGCGCCAGCATGCGGCCGGTGACGGAATCGGCCACGGCGGCGAGGTCGGCCACGCTGCCCTGGGCGACCAGCCGCCCGCCGCGGCGCCCGGCGCCGGGCCCGATGTCGATGAGGTGGTCGGCGCGGCGGATGGTGTCCTCGTCGTGCTCCACCACCACCAGGGTGTTGCCCTTGTCGCCGAGCTTGTGCAGCGCGTTCAGCAGGATGCCGTTGTCGCGCGGGTGCAGCCCGATGGTCGGCTCGTCCAGCACGTAGCACACGCCCTGCAGGTTGCTGCCGAGCTGCGCGGCCAGCCGGATGCGCTGCGCCTCGCCGCCGGACAGCGTCGGGGCGGCGCGGTCCAGGGTGAGGTAGCCCAGGCCCACCTCCTGCAGGAAGTCCAGGCGGCTGCGGATCTCGGTGATCACGTCGCGCGCAATGCCCGACTCGCGCTCGGCCAGCGCCCCGGCCACGGCGAAGGACTCGACCCATCCGCGGGCCTGTTGCACGCTCATGCGCGCGACTTCGCTGATCGGCCGGCCCAGGAACGTGACGCGGCGCGAGGCCGCGTTCAGCCTCGCGCCGCCGCACTCGCCACAAGGCACGTCCACCAGGCCCTCGGCCTCGGCCTCCTCGGCCGGGAAGCTCAGCTCGCGGCCCTTGTCGTCGTCGTCGCGCACCGAGTCGTCGTAGACACGGCGCTGCTCGCGCGTGAGCGCCAGGCCGGTGCCCACGCAGCCGGTGCACCAGCCGTGCTTGCTGTTGTAGCTGAACATGCGCGGGTCCAGCTCGGGGTAGCTCGTGCCGCACACCGGGCAGGCGCGCTTGGTGGAGAAGACCCGCAGGGCGCCGATGGCGGCCGTGGACTGGCCCGCCTCGAGCGCCTCGGCCAGCCCGTCCAGCGGGTGCAGCAGGTGCAGCACGCCCTTGCCGAGTTCCAGCGTGCGCGCCAGCGCCGCGCGCAGGCCGGCTTCGTCGGCGAGGTCGACCACCAGGCTCGCCACGGGCAGCTCCAGGGTGTGCTCGCGGAAGCGGTCGATCCGCGGGAAGGGGTCCAGGGGCAGGAACTCCCCGTCCACCCGCAGGTGGCTGTGGCCACGCGCGCGGGCCCAGCGCGCCAGGTCGGTGTACACACCCTTGCGGTTGACCACCAGCGGCGCAAGCAGCCCCACGTGCTGGCCGGCGTGCTCGCGCAGCAGCTGCGCGGCGATGCTCTCCGCACTCTGGGGTCGCACCTCGGCGCCGTCGTGCACGCAGTGCTGCAGCCCGAGCTTGACCCACAGCAGCCGCATGAAGTGCCAGACCTCGGTGGCGGTGGCCACCGTGCTCTTGCGTCCGCCGCGGGACAGCCGCTGCTCGATGGCCACCGTCGGCGGGATGCCCCACACCGCGTCCACCTCCGGCCGGCCGGCGGGCTGCACGATGCTGCGTGCGTAGGCGTTCAGGCTCTCGAGGTAGCGGCGCTGGCCCTCGTTGAAGAGGATGTCGAAGGCCAGGGTGCTCTTGCCCGAGCCGCTGACCCCGGTGACGACATTGAAGACGCCACGCGGGATGTCGACGTTCAGCGCACGCAGGTTGTGCTCGCGCGCGTTGACGATGCGGATGGTCTCGGGGCCGGCGGCCGCACGCGCGCGCTGGCGCCCGGCTGCCAGCAGGGCCTGCAGCGGTGCGCCCTCCTCGGCGGCGGCGGCAGCCGGGTTCATGGCCCGCGCGTAGTCGCGCAGCGCCGCGCCGGTGTGCGAGGACGCATGGGCCCGCAGGTCGTCGGGGGTGCCCGCGCACACGAGTTGCCCGCCAGCCTCGCCACCCTCCGGGCCGAGGTCGACGATCCAGTCGGCCGCGCCGATCACGTCCAGGTTGTGCTCGATGACGATGAGCGAGTGCCCGGCCTCCAGCAGCTTGCGCAGCGCACGCATGAGCTTGGCGATGTCGTCGAAGTGCAGCCCGGTGGTGGGCTCGTCGAAGAGAAAGAGCGTGCCCTTCTTCGCCACGCGCTGCGCGGGGGAGGCTGCAGCCTGGGCGAGGAAGCCCGCGAGCTTCAGGCGCTGCGCCTCGCCGCCGGACAGCGTGGGCACGGGCTGGCCCAGGCGCAGGTAGTCCAGGCCCACGTCCACCAGCGGCTGCAGCCGCGCGAGCACCTCGCGGTCCTCGCGGAAGAGCGTGGAGGCCTCGCTCACGGTGAGCTCCAGCACATCGGCCACCGAGAGCTGGCGCGGGCCGCGGACGATCTTCACGTCCAGGATCTCCGCGCGGTAGCGCCGCCCGTCGCAGTCCGGGCAGCGCAGGTACACGTCGGAGAGGAACTGCATCTCCACATGCTCGAAGCCGGAGCCGCCGCAGCTCGCGCAGCGCCCGTCCCCGGCGTTGAAGCTGAACATGCCCGCGCCGTAGCTGCGCTCCAGCGCCAGCGGCGCGGCGGCGAAGAGCTTGCGCACCTCGTCGAAGGCGCCCACGTAGCTGGCCGGGTTGCTGCGCGCCGTCTTGCCGATGGGCGACTGGTCGACGAAGACCGCATCGGCCAGCCAGTCCGCGCCCAGCAGCCGCTCGTGCGCGCCGGGGGTCTCGGTGGCCTTGCCGAAGTGGCGCGCCAGCGCGGGGTACAGCACATCCTGCACGAGCGTGCTCTTGCCCGAGCCCGACACGCCGGTGATGCACACCAGGCGCTGCAGCGGCAGCGACACCGTCACCGACTGCAGGTTGTGTTCGGTCACCCCTTCCAGCACGAGCCGCGGCGTGGCCTCTTCCACGGGGCGCCGCCAGCCGGCCGACACCTGCCGGCGCGCGCCCAGGTAGGCCCCGGTGAGCGTGTCGGCCGAGCGCGCGGCCTCGGGCGTGCCGTCGAAGACGATGCGCCCGCCGCGCTCGCCCGGGCCCGGGCCCATGTCGATGAGCCGGTCGGCGGC
>JBMOGN010000294.1:0-3447 GCA_049318345.1 Rubrivivax sp.
CACAGGCCGTCGTGGCGCAGGTGGCCCGCTTGCCCATCGAGGTGGACCGGCAGGGGGCCCCCCCTCGGGAACTGCTGGGCTTGGCCGTGCGCTTCGGCCTCACGGCCTACGACGCCGCCCACCTCGAACTGGCCTTGCGGCTGGCCTGCCCCATCGCCACCCAGGCGGTGCCGCTGCGCGACGCCGCGCTGGCCAGTGGTGTGGGGTGGGTGGCGGCTGAGGTCTAGCGGACGGCCAGGCGAGGAATGGCGAGGATCCGGGCCAGGAACGCTTCTGACACCCCCTGCGGTTCGATCACATCTACCGCGTAGGGCAGCGGCGAGTCGCTCAATGCCTCACGGAGATCTGCCAGTTCGCGGATGCTCAGGGGCCGCGGCGCGCGCACGAGCAGATCAAGATCGGAGTGCGGCTTCAGGCCGACGCCCGTCGCCCGCGAGCCGAAGGCCTCCACCACCGTGCCGGCCGGAAGGTGCCGCTCGAGGATCTGCCGCAGCACGGCGCGCTGGGGCTCGGTGATGTGCAGTTCTTCAGCCACGGTTGCGCCGTTCGAGTTCCTGCAGCAGGAGCTTGCCCTGGGCCAGCAAAGGCGCGGCGCCGGCCGCCACGCGCTGGGCGAGTGGTTCGGAGTAAGTGTGGGACGTGATGTTGCGCAACTCGCGGAACTCGAACCACGCTTCGGGCTCGCGGACCAGCCCCCGCTCGTGGCCCAGCCGGACCAAGTCGCGAAAGCTCATGGCGTCGAGTTCACTCGGGGTGGGCACCTCCTGTTCGAGCTGCCGCTTGAGCATGCGCCAGCAGAGTTCGTAGGTGAACTCGAAACACTGCACGACACCGGCAACCAGGGTGGCCTGCCAACGCTGGTCCAACCGACCGAACTCATCCAGGCTCACCACGTCGATCGCATCGCTCAGGCGCTGCAGCGCATCCCGCAGGCCGGTGCAGTCGAGCGCGAACTTCGGTGGCATGGTGCAAAGTGTGGCACGGCCGGCGTGCGCGTGGATGTTGAAGTGCCGGCCCGCCTGCGGGCTTCAGGCAAGGGATGTCTAGGCCGGTTCAGCCACCAGCGCTTGCGTCGGCGCATCAACGAGCTTCGTTGCCCAGGACTTCTTGCTCTCTGAGGCGACGATGTGTTGATTGACCAGGCGCTCGACGGTGTTCATGCGGTCGATGATGCGCTTGACCTCTTCCCGGCCGTTCGCGCTGTCCATGACCAGCAGCCGAACGACTGCCTCCGATGCAGGCGCGATCTTCCTTCGTGCGCGTTCCCACAGGCTAATCGTCTGTTCATCGACTCCCACCAGTTGACCGAGCCCCTTCTGCGACATCAGCAAATAGCCGCGAAGGAATCGAAACTCCTTGTGTGTGATCGCACCGCGCTTGCGAGCAAGCGTGAGCGCAATCATCCTGTGGAGGCCCGGCACATCCTGCACGGACACCCCTTCGCCGTACGGGGTTTGCTTGATGACGTAACCGTTCGTCAGGTACACGTTGTCGAGCCCGCACTCGATGTAGTGATACATACGCTCTCCTCTACTTCCGGGACACCATAGCAGTGACCACGACCAACGATGGATCCTCATCACTGATTGCCACGATGACTGCCAAATTCCTACCCGCGACGTAGGCGTCAAGCCTGCACTCGAGGCTACCGCGTGCCGGGTTCGGTTCTGGAGTGCGGCGAATAGTTCCGCGCGCGATGCAGTCATCGACCTCCGCACGAAGAATTCGGCGTTTGGCCATCTGTTGTCGAGCATGAACGGTAATGAAGACGTTCACGCTGACCTTGGCGCTCTCGCGGATCTGCTTCTCGAGTTGGCGGTCGGTCTTCTTTTGACAGCGACTGTAACCCATACAAAGTATGCCCCGAGAGGGCTGTAACTTGCAACTGGAGAACGGCCATCTAGGCCGCAAAGAGTGGCACGGCGAGCGTGCAAGCCCCTGCATGACCGAGGAGTAGGGGATAATCCGAGTTGAATGAACGACCACACCGCGACGCTTCCGACTCCGGAAGCCCCCGCTGAAGCGGCCTCTGGCGAGGCGGCAGCGCCCGCGCCGCTGCGCTTCGACTCCCTCGCGCTGGACCCCAAGCTCCTGCGCGCCGTGGCCGACAGCGGCTACACGCAGATGACGCCCATCCAGGCCAAGGCGATCCCGATCGTGCTGGCCGGGCGCGACGTGATGGGCGCAGCCCAGACGGGCACGGGCAAGACTGCCGCCTTCACGCTGCCGCTGCTGCAGAAGATGCTGCGCCACGAGAACGCGAGCGCCTCGCCCGCGCGCCACCCGGTGCGCGCGCTGGTGCTGGCCCCCACGCGCGAGCTGGCCGACCAGGTGGCCAATAACGTCAAGACCTACGCCAAGCACACGCTGCTGCGCTCCACGGTGGTGTTCGGCGGCATCGACATGAAGCCGCAGACGCTCGTGCTCAAGGGCGGGGTGGAGGTGCTCATCGCCACGCCCGGGCGGCTGCTGGACCACATCGAGGGCAAGAACTGCGTACTCAACCAGGTGGAGTACGTGGTGCTGGACGAAGCCGACCGCATGCTCGACATCGGCTTCCTGCCGGACCTGCAGCGCATCCTCTCCTACCTCCCGAAGCAGCGGCAGACGCTGCTCTTCTCGGCCACTTTCTCTCCCGAGATCAAGCGCCTGGCGCAGAGCTACCTGCAAGACCCGATCACCGTGGAAGTGGCGCGGCCCAACGCCACGGCATCCACGGTGGAGCAGCGCTTCTACAGCGTCACCGACGAGGACAAGCGCCGCACGGTGCGGCAGATCCTCAAGACGCGCGAGCTCGCGCAGGCCATCGTCTTCGTCAACTCCAAGCTCGGCGCGGCGCGTCTCGCGCGCTCCTTCGAGCGCGACGGCCTGCGCACGGCGGCTTTGCACGGCGACAAGAGCCAGGACGAGCGGCTGAAGTCCCTCGCCGCCTTCAAGGCCGGCGAGGTGGACCTCCTCGTGGCCACCGACGTGGCCGCGCGCGGCCTGGACATCGCCGACCTGCCGGCCGTCTTCAACTTCGACGTGCCCTTCAACGCGGAAGACTACGTGCACCGCATCGGCCGCACCGGCCGCGCCGGGGCATCCGGCCTGGCCGTGACGCTCGTCACCCGCGACGATTCGCGCCTGGTGGCCGACATCGAGAAGCTCATCAAGAAGAAGATCGACCTGGAGCCCGTGGAGCTCGAGGACGACCGCTGGAAGCGCCCGCCGCGCCGGCGCGAGGCCGAAGACGAGGATGAAGCCGCGCCGCGCGCCGAGCGCCCACCCCGCCGCGCCGAGGCCCCGCCCGCCGCGCCGCGCTCCAGCGCCCCGGCCGACCCCCTCTTCGACAAGCCCTACGAGCCCACCGGCTCGGGGCAGGCCACCTGGGAAAAGGGCGCCGCCGCGGCCGCGCCGCGCAGCCCGCTGTCGCCGAACATCCGGCCCAAGCGGAAGGTGGCGGCG
>JBMOGN010000295.1:0-3432 GCA_049318345.1 Rubrivivax sp.
CTCAACGGCCGCAGCCTCGGCTATCCGCGCGGCAAGGTGATAGGCGGCTGCTCGGCCATCAACGGCATGATCTACATGCGCGGCCAGGCCCGCGACTACGACACATGGCGGCAGATGGGCTGCGAAGGCTGGGGCTGGGACGACGTGCTGCCCTACTTCCTGCGCCAGCAGGACCAGTGGGCGCTGGAGCCCGGCGCGTTCGACGGACTGCACGAGCGCGGCGGCGAGTGGCGCATCGAGACAATGCGCTTGCAGTGGGAGATCCTCGACGCCGCGAACCGCCACGCGCGGGACATCCTCGGCGACCGGCGGATCTGGAACATCAACTCGACCGCGTCCGGCGGCGGCGTCGCCGAGATGCTCCAGTCGCTCGTCGCGTACGCGCGCGGCGCCGGCGTCGACGCGCCAGGCCGGGTGCGTCTCGCGCAGGCTCTGCACGAACCCGTAGGCGTCGGTGTTGCGGCCTTCCAGCGTGCCGTCCGCGCCCACCACCAGCGTGTTCACGGCCCCGATGCGGCGCGCCAGCGGCTCCACGCGGTCCACCAGGCGCAGGGCGTCCACCTTGTGCGGGATGGTCACGTTGGCGCCCGCAAAGCCGAGCGCCGACAGCCCGCGCAGCGCAGCCTCCAGCTGGCCCGGGGCCACCGGCAGGGGCACATAGGCCCCGCGCAAGCCGTGCTCGGCGATCCAGTGGCCGTGCAGCATCGGCGAGCGCGAGTGCGCCACCGGCCAGCCCATCACGCCGGCCAGCACGAAGGGGCGCGGCGCCTTCTGGTCCATGGCTGTCGATTGTCGCCTGAGTGCGGCCCTGCCCGAGGCGCGCGGTTGACACGGCGGCGAGGTGCTCGCTATGGTCCGCCTGCGCATGACCCACGTCCCCGAGACCGGCTCCGCACCGGTCGAGCCGTCCGGGCACGCGGCCGTGGCCGCCGCCGACCTCCTCGATTTCCCCGCCTCCCAGGCGCCGCTGTCGGGGTGGGCTCGCTTCGCCGGGGCGGTGCTGTCGGTGCTCTGGGTGGCCGAACTGGCCTGGCTGCTCACGCGCTGGCCTCCCGCCGCCCTGGTGGCACGCGTCGCGCTCGTGGTCTTCCTCGCGCTCGCCTTCTGGCGGGCCAGCCGCCACGTGCGCGCGCTGTTCGTCGTGGTGCTGGCGCTGTGCGGCCTCATCGCCAGCGTCCTCGGGCACCTCGGTGCGTGGTGGGAGGGGCTCGGGCAGGCGCAGATCTTCGGCGCCTTCCTCCCCGCCTTGCTGCTGCTGCGCGCCACTGCGCAGCACAGTCCCTACGCCGAGCGGCTGCGCGCCGGCACCGCCTCGCTGAGCGCCCAGCAGGCCACCAACTGGACCCTGGCGGGCGCGCACCTCGTGGGCGCGGTGCTGAGCGTGGGGGCGATGGGCGTGCTGGCCATCGGCCTGGGCCGAGGCGTGGACGAGGACGAACGCGCGCGCCGCGCCGCCGCGGCCGTGCGCGGCCTGGGCACGGCGGTGATGTGGTCGCCGTTCTTCGTGGCCATGGGATTCGCCACCCAGCGCGTGCCGGCGGTCGCGTTGTGGCAGGCCATGCTCGCTGGTGCCGGCGTGGCGGCCATCGGCCTGATCGGGTCGGTGCGCCTGTACACGCCCGACCTGACGCCCGCGCAGCTCGGGCACAGCCTGCGGCTGCTGCGCCCGCTGCTGGCGCCGGTCGCGGTGGTCTTCGGCGCGGTGCTTGCGCTGTCGGCATGGGGCATGGGTGGCCTGCAGGCCATCGCGCTGGCGCTGCCGCTCGTGTGCGGCCTGTACCTGCTCACCCGCGGCCCGGCCGTGGGCGCGCCGGCTCTGCGTGCCACCTTCGGCCACTTCGCGCGCCTGGGCGACGAGATGCTGGTGGTGGCTGGCGCCTCGATGCTCGGGGCGGCCGTGGTGGCGCTCCCGGCCGCCCAGGCCCTGATGCAGGGCATCCAGCCCGGCCAGATCCACGGCGGGGTGCTCCTGGCGAGCCTGGTCGTCGGGTTGTTCGTCCTGGGGCAACTGGGCGTGCACCCCATGATCGGCGCGGGCGTGCTGCTGCCGGTGATCGCCGGCGCGCCCTTCGGCGTGCACCCCGTGGCGCTCGTGGCCGGCACGGTCTTCGCGTGGGGGCTCGTCGGCGCCTCCTCGGTGTGGCAGCTGCCCATCGCCACGGCCAGCGCCGCCTTCGGCGTGCCCATTGCCCGGCTGTGGAACCGGCAGGCGTGGCGCTTCACCCTGCGTCTGGGCGCCGCGGGCCTCGTTTACCTGGTCCTGCTCAACGCGATGCTGCAACCTTGAGACAATCGGGGTCTGCGCCACGCGGCCCCGGCCCGGCGGCGATCCTGCGACCCGAACCCGAGCCATGAGCCAAGCCATCCTCCAATCCCTGCCCGTCGGCGAACGCGTCGGCATCGCCTTCTCCGGAGGGCTGGACACCTCCGCAGCCGTGCACTGGATGCGCGCCAAGGGTGCCATCCCCTGCGCCTACACCGCCAACCTCGGCCAGCCCGACGAGAGCGACTACGAGGAGATTCCGCGCAAGGCGCGTGCCTACGGTGCCGAGATCGCGCGCCTGGTGGACTGCCGCGCACAGCTCGTGGCCGAGGGCATCGCGGCCATCCAGTGCGCGGCCTTCCACATCTCCACGGGCGGCGCCACCTACTTCAACACCACGCCGCTGGGCCGCGCCGTCACGGGCACCGCGCTTGTGGTGGCCATGCGCGACGACGGCGTGAACATCTGGGGCGACGGCTCCACCTACAAGGGCAACGACATCGAGCGCTTCTACCGCTACGGGCTGCTGGCCAACCCGCAGCTGCGCATCTACAAGCCCTGGCTCGACCAGCGCTTCATCGACGAGCTCGGGGGCCGCAAGGAGATGAGCGAGTACCTCATCGCCGCGGGCTTCGACTACAAGATGAGCGTGGAGAAGGCCTACTCCACCGACTCCAACATGCTCGGTGCCACGCACGAGGCGAAGGACCTCGAGTACCTGAACTCGGGCATCCGCATCGTCAACCCGATCATGGGCGTGGCCTTCTGGCGCGAGGACGTGCCGGTGAAGGCCGAGGAGGTGACCGTGCGCTTCGAGGAGGGCCACCCGGTGGCGCTCAACGGCCGCAGCTTTGCCAGCGCCGTGGAGCTCTTCGAGGAGGCCAACCGCATCGGCGGGCGCCACGGCCTGGGCATGTGCGACCAGATCGAGAACCGCATCATCGAGGCCAAGAGCCGCGGCATCTACGAGGCCCCGGGCATGGCGCTGCTGCACATCGCCTACGAGCGGCTCGTCACCGGCATCCACAACGAGGACACGATCGAGCAGTACCGCAGCAACGGCCGGCGCCTGGGCAAGCTGCTGTATCACGGCCGCTGGTTCGACCCGCAGGCGCTGATGCTGCGCGAGACGGCGCAGCGCTGGGTGGCGCGCGCCGTCACCGGCGAGG
>JBMOGN010000296.1:0-3408 GCA_049318345.1 Rubrivivax sp.
GCCATCACCAGGATCAGCACGCCCACCGTCATCGCCAGGTAGCGGTGGATCATCTCGATCCAGGCCTTGGTGAAGGTCACCGGCCCGTCGGGCAGCGCGGACTGCGCAGCGTGGATCTCCCCGCGTGCGCCCAGCGGGCTGGCCTCGCCGTAGCAGCCCGGCCAGTCGGGGCAGCCCAGGCCGGAGTCGGTCAGCCGCGTGAAGGAGCCGAACACGATCAAGTCGAAGGTGAGGAAGAGCGTGACAGCCGTGAGCGCGGCCAGACGCGAGCGGGCGTCGCGGCCGCGCTGGCGCAGCCATACCCAGGAAAGCGGCAGCAGCGCGACCACCAGCGCCAGCAGGGCCAGGCGCAGGGTGGGCGCGAAGTCGACCAGCGCAGTGGTGTTGTCCATGATCGGCGCCGCACTCAGCGGCCGGGCTGGTCCCACGACGAGGAGGCGCGCAGCAACCGGTCCAGGTCCCGCTTCAGCCGCGAGGGCTCAGGCGTGACGGGCGCGCGCATCATCCAGTGGCCCATCGGGTCGACGATGTACAGGTGCTCGTCCAGACGCCGGCCCGGCTCCGGCGCCAGCCAGCCGCCCAGCGCGGCGGCGTCCGCGCGCAGCACCAGCACGTCGGCGGCGCGCATCGCCTCGGCCAGCTCCGGACGCACCGGGGTGTTGCCGGTCACGAGCCAGACCTTGTCCACGCGGTCACGCTCCTTGCCGAGCATCTCGCGCAGCTGGCGCTGCAGGTACAGGCGCTGCTCACAGGCGGCGTCGCAGCGCGCATCGGCCACCACGACGAGGAGCCACTGCCCCTTGAGTGCCGGCACGGGCTGGGCGGTGCCGTCCAGCCGGGACAGTGCCAGCGAGGCCGGCAGCTCGCGCATGGGCTGGATCAGCGTGCTGTAGTTGCTGCGCCCCTCGGGCCGCAGCACGTAGTACGTGAAGTACGAGGCGATGACGGGCGCGGCGCAGGCCAGCAGCACGAGCAGCGCCGTGAGGCGCCCGCCGGCGCGCGACTTGCGCGACACATCGGGCACGGCCACGCCGTGCACGGTCAGCCCGACCGGCTCAGGCCGGCTGCCGGGCGCGGCGCCGGGGCTTGATGAGTTGGAACCAGACATACAGGAGGACCGTGAGCGCACTGAGCGCGAACCACTGGAAGGCGTAGCCGTAGTGCTTGTGCACGCCGGCTGCGGGGGCAGCCCAGTCCCGCAGGAGCCCGTCAGGCTGCTGACCGGACTCGTCGAGCTGCAGCAGCGACAGCGGTCGCAGCGCCAGGCGGGTCTCGCGGGAGTACGACTCGACATCCAGATTCTGCCGGATGGGCCCCGAAGCCGCGGCGTCGAACTCGTACAGCCTGGACGGTGGCGGGGCGATCCGCCCGGCCACCCGCACCGGGCCCGCGGGCGCGTCCGGGCCCTGCACGCGGGTGCGGTCGGCGGCGTCGCGCGGCTGCCAGCCGCGCTGCACCAGCACGGCGGTGCCATCGGGCAGCAGCAGCGGCGTCACCACCACGAAGCCCACCCGGGCCTGCATCTGGCGGTTGTCCAGCCAGACGGTGTGCGACGGGCTCCAGCGCCCTTCCAGCACGACGCGGCGGTGATGCTGCAGCGCGGCGGCCGTGGCGTCGCTCGCGAGCTCGCCGGGCGGCAGCGCGGGTGCATCGCGACGCGCATCGACGGCCGCCTGCAGGGCCTGCTTGGCCCCGGCCCGGTCGAGCTGCCACACGCCGAGCCGGGCGGTGAGGCCCGCCAGGCCCAGCGCTGCCAGAAGGATCACCACTCGCGCGGGCTGCATGCAGCGGGCCTCGCATACACTGGACCGATGAAAGTCCTCATCGTCGTCGTGCTGATCGGCATCCTCGTGGCCCTGGGCAGCGCCGGCGCCCTGATGCTGCGCAAGGGCCGCAACCCGCAGGACACGCCGCGCGGCATGGCCCGTGCGTTGGCGCTGCGTGTGGCGTTGTCGATCGGGCTGTTCCTGTTCATCCTGCTGGCCTGGTCGCTGGGGTGGATCCGCCCGACGGGCATCCCGATGTCGGCCTGACATCGTCCTGAAGCGGCTCTGAGCAGCCGCTTGAAAGCAAAGCGCCGCCCGCAGGCGGCGCCCGGCCTGCAGCGGGAACGCGTCAGAGCCAGTAGACGAGGAAGTACAGGCCCAGCCACACCACGTCCACGAAGTGCCAGTACCAGGCCGCACCCTCGAAGCCGAAATGGCGCTGCGGGGTGAAGTGCCCCTTCATGATGCGCAGGGTGATGAACACCAGCATCAGCATGCCCACGAACACGTGAAAGCCGTGGAAGCCGGTGAGCATGAAGAAGGTGGAGCCGAAGATGCCCGAGCTCAGCTTGAGGTTCAGGTCGCGGTAGGCGTGCGCGTACTCGTAGCCCTGCACGAACAGGAAGGCCACGCCCAGCGCCACCGTGATCCACATCCAGAGCACGGTCTTGCTGCGCTGGTTGGCGATGAGCGCGTGGTGGGCGATCGTGAGCGTCACGCCGGAGGTCAGCAGCAGCGCGGTGTTGATGGTGGGCAGCCAGAACGGGCCCATCGTCTGGAAGGGCTCGACGATGCCGGCAGGCGAGGCCGTGACGCCACCGCCCGCGCTGGGCCACACCGCCTTGAAGTCAGGCCACAGCACCTGGTGGTTCAGGTCGCCGAGCATCGGCAGCGCGAACACCCGAGCCCAGTACAGCGCGCCGAAGAAGGCGGCAAAGAACATCACTTCCGAGAAGATGAACCAGCTCATGCTCCAGCGGAAGGAGACATCCACGCGGTCGGAATACAGGCCACCCTCGCTCTCGCCGATGGCCTGGCGGAACCACTGGAACAGCACGGTCAGCCAGACCGCCACGCCGGCCAGCAGCACCCAGGCGCCCCACGACGTGTGGTTGATCCACTGCGAAGCGCCGAAGATCACGAGCAGCATGCCCAGCGCCAGCATCGCCGGGTGGCGCGAGGGAGCGGGGATGAAGTAGTACGGCGTCGCGCCGGCCGGTGTGGTGGAAGCCATGGGGGTCTTCTCCTCGATTCAGAGCTCTCGGGTATTCGAAAACGGTCAGGACGAGACGCCGCTGGAGACCACCCAGCGCACGAGCCAGACCAGGGACAGCACGAACAGCACCGCCGCCAGTACACCGGCCGCGATCACGTACAGGGGATTCAGGCGCTGGATGTCCTGCTCGTAGCTGCTCGCGCGACGCACGCCGAAGAACGACCAGGCCACGGCGCGCAGGGTCTGCCAGGGCGACAAGGGGCGCGAGATGGCGTCCTTCAGGCCGGGGTCGGGCGCACTCATGAGCGGCCTCCGGGCGCAGCGGGCGTGCGCCCGCCCACCTCGAAGAAGGTGTAGGAAAGCGTGATGGTGGTGACGTCGCGGGGCAGCTTCGGGTCGATCACGAAGGCCACCGGCCAGGTCTTG
>JBMOGN010000297.1:0-3337 GCA_049318345.1 Rubrivivax sp.
TTCAGCGGTACGTTGTCGGGCGCCATCGTCAACACCGACCAGATCGTCGGCAACGCGGCGAGCACGCCCTATGCGACGACCTCGACCGGTGCCTCGGTTTCTTTGACGGTGGCCGTGCCGAGCAACGCCTCGGGCCTGCTCATCCAGTACTACCTGGGCCCTGACACCTACACCTACACGGGCGGCGGCGGCAAGGGCGATCCGGGCGGCTACGTTCAGGGGCCTGTGCTCACCGGCCTGACCTACGACGGCACCACGACGAGCGTCGTGGTCGTGAGCCCCACAGCGGGCAACCACACCATAACCGTCACCCGTAGTTACTACACCGGGACCATGCGCCTGAGCGTGCTGGTCCTGAAGCGCTGATCTGCGCCGATCCCCACTCCAAGGAGGGCACCATGAAGCACTACACCGTCTACAACGCGGTGGGCGAGATCCTGCGCGCGGGCCAGGTGCCCGACGAGGCCTTCGAGCTCCAGCGCGGACCGGGCGAGTTCATCCTTGAAGGCCCGAGCGATCCGGCAACCGACCTGATCGACGTCGAGCGCGGCGTCGTGCTCCCGGGTGCCCGGCCGCCGGAGCCCATCGACATGGACTACCGGCGTGCGCGTCTTGACGCCTACCCGGGCATCCACGAGCAACTGGACATGCTCTGGCACGCCATGGATCGGCAGGAGATCGCCCGAGCTGAGCCGTTCTACAGCCGGCTCAAGGCAGTGAAGGACGCCTACCCGAAGGACAACTCCGTGGTGCCCGGCTCGGTGCTGATCTACGGGGTCGAGCCATGATTCCGTCCAGACGGGATTGGCGCGGGGCCTACGACCATCCGGCTGCGATCCGCGTGGACGCGCACGAGGCCTTCGGCTGGAAGGTCCGCCGGCACAGGATGCCGGCGGGCTCCAACCTGGTGCTCACTGCCTCCGCGGACGTCGAGCGCGAGCGTGCGCCCAACCTCACGCTCTACACGCGGGGGCGCATCTGCGTGACGGGCAGTGATGGGACTGTCTTCGAGGACCGCGTGCCCGGCATGTACTCCGGTGAGCGGCCGAACCACCCGGCTGGCGTCGTGACGCTGACGGCCGTGGAGGACTCGGAGTTCTGGTGCTTCAACTGGCACGCCAACCGTGCTGCTTTGCCATCCCTGCGACCCGTTCGCCTGCAACCGGGCGACGTGTGGCCGCTGGATGCTGGACAGCGGCTCTGGCTGCTGGAGGGTCAGGCGTCCCTCGGCACGGAAGGCATCCGGGGCCCGTGCAGCCAGGTGGCCGCCGTTGCTGCTGATCTGGTGGCCGTGAGCGCGGCCTACGGTGTGATCGTGGAGGCCGACCGTGCGGCATAGCGCCTGGATGTCCACCGTGGGCTACTACGCCGGGCTCGCGGCCCTGGTCACCTTGCCAACCCGGGCCGATGGCGCGCTCGCGCAGAGCCTGCTGGCGGTCGGCGCGATCTACCTCGCGGGCAGTCTCACCATCAGCGTGGGCTACCACCGCCTCTTCTGCCACGGCGCCTTCAGGACCTCGGCCCTCTGGCATAGGGCGTTCGCGCTGCTGGGCGTGGCCTTCCTCTACGGCAGCCCGCTGCAGTGGGCTGTGACGCACGCCACGCATCACCGGCACTCGGACACCGAGGGCGATCCCCATCCGCGAGGATGGCGTGCGCTGGCCTTAAAGGGCTACCGAGCGGTGCCGCTGGACCGCTGGCGCGTTCGCCGATTGCTGCGCCAGGACCCGGTGCACGGCATCGTCGACCGGCACTACGTGGAGTTCTACGTGACGGGCCTGGCCGTTATGGCCGCCGTGTCGCCTGCGTTCCTCGTCAACGTCTACCTGCCTGCCCTCGGGCTCGCCCACCTTGTCGGCGGGCTGCACAACCTGCTGAGCCATCAGGCGGGCCGGCCCCGCAACCTGCCGCTCATGGAGTTCCTGCTGCCCGCCAGCGGAGAGTGGCTCCACGGCTCGCACCACGACCGTCCTGGCAAAGCCACCTTCAGAGCAGCGTGGTGGCACCTGGACCTGGGCGCCGCCTTCATCCGACTGATCCGCAACCCCTGACCCGCAAGGAGGAGTCCCCATGGCCATCATCAAGCAGATTTCCACGCCCTTCGGGGTGCCTGCCGAGTACCACCGCCTGCTCCGGGCAGAGGTCATCTCCGACGAGCGAGCCGTCGTCCTGCAGGTCGCCGCCTACGCGAGCGAGGAAGCCCGCCGCGCGGGTGCCCAGCCACTGCGCATCGATCAGGTGCGCGTGCCGATCGGCCAGTTCGTGCTCGACCCGCGAGAGCCCTTCTACCGGGTGCTCACCGACTGGCCGCTGTCCTTCTTGCATGGGGGAGAGCCGGACGAGGAGGTGCAAGGCGACACCGTCTTGCCGCTGCAGCCCTACGTGCCGCCGCCGCTGCCGCCTTCGCCGCCGGCTATCCAGCCAGGTGGGCCGGAAACGGTCCCGGGTTTTGAGCCAGCCGCCGCGCCGACGACCTGAATCTTCCTGCCTCACTGCAAACCCTGAAGCCCGTCCTGGTGGTCCGCCGCCAGGCGGGCTTTTTCACTTGGAGACCGCCCTATGACCGACAATGACAAGCCCGCCATCGTGGAGAACATGCTGCTGATGCGGCGGGAGGACTTCGACGAACTGCTCAGCGGGGCTGCCGAGCGCGGCGCCGAGAAGGTGCTTGCCCGTCTGGGCCTGGAAAACGGCCACGCGGCCCGTGACATCGGCGAGTTGCGCAGCCTGCTCGAAGCCTGGCGCGACGCGCGGCGCACGGCCTGGCGAACGACTGTGAAGGTGGTGACCACCGGCGTCCTGGCCGTGCTGCTGGTGGGCGCGGCCATCAAGCTCAAGCTGATGGGAGGCCCGCAATGACGTTCGACGAGTGCTTCGCCGCGCTTCTCCAGCACGAGGGCGACTACGTGGACCACCCGGACGACCCGGGCGGCAAGACGCGGTTCGGGGTCACGGAGGCCGTGGCCCGCGCCGCGGGATTCCAGGGCGACATGCGGGAGTTGCCGTTGGACCTTGCCAAAGCGATCTACCGTCAGCGGTTCTGGGACGCCGTGCGGGCGGACGAACTGCCCGCCGAGGCGCGCTACCTGGTCTTCGATGCCGCGGCGGCCTCAGGCGTGCGGCAGTCGACCTTGTGGCTGCAGCGGGCGCTGAGGGTGGCCGACGACGGCGTGATCGGGCCCAAGACCCTGGCCGCCGCCCAAGCGGCGGACCCGCAGGTGCTCAAGGCGAGGCTGCTGGCGCAGCGCCTGCGGTTCATGGCGGGCCTTGCCAACTGGCCCTCGTTCTCGCGCGGCTGGAGCCGGCGCATGGCTGACCTGATGGAGGCGTAGATGGC
>JBMOGN010000298.1:0-3366 GCA_049318345.1 Rubrivivax sp.
CATCCTCGAGCGCTACGGCATGAGCGAGACCGTGATGCTCACCTCCAACCCCTGCCGGCCTGGCGACGGCCCGCGCGTGGGCGGCACGGTGGGCTACCCGCTGCCGGGCGTGGGCGTGCGCGTGCGCGACGACGAGGGCATGCCGGTGGCCGCGGGCGAGGTGGGCGGCATCGAGGTCAAGGGCCCCAACGTCTTCCAGGGCTACTGGCGCATGCCCGAGAAGACGGCCGAGGAGTTCACGCCCGACCTGTGGTTCCGCACCGGTGACGTCGGCCGCATGGAGGCCGACGGCCGCGTCACCATCGTCGGGCGCAGCAAGGACCTCATCATCAGCGGCGGCTACAACGTCTACCCGGCCGAGGTGGAGGGCGCGATCAACGAGCTGCCCGGCGTGGCCGAGAGCGCGGTCATCGGCGTGCCCCACCCGGACTTCGGCGAAGGCGTGGTCGCGGTGGTGGTGCCGCGCCCGGGGGCGGCGCCTGCGGCCGCCGCCATCGTGGGCGCGCTCAAGGGCCGCATCGCCAACTTCAAGGTGCCCAAGCACGTGTTCGTCGTGTCCGAGCTGCCGCGCAACGCGATGGGCAAGGTGCAGAAGAACCTGCTGCGGGATCAGCACAAGGGGCTGTTCGCGGGCTGAGCTGCGGCAGGCGAGGCGTCCTCCGCCGTCTCGAGGACGGCCGCCTCGCCGGGCAGCGCCCGGAACACCGTCAGGCCCTTCAGGCCGGCCGACCAGGCCTGAGCGAAGGCCTCCCGCACCGCCTCCCAGCTGGCGGCCGCCGCCAGGTTCACCGTCTTGGAGATTGCCCCGTCCACGAAGGGGGCAACCGCCGCGGCCAGGGCCACGTGGGCTCGCGGCTCCAGCTCGGTGGCGGTGACGAACGAAGCCGGCAGCGGGGTCCGCGCACCGCGCAGCTGACGGTGCAGTCGCCAGGCGTGGTCCTCGGCGCGGTACAGCCGCGACTCGCCCTGCGGCCCGCGCACGCGGCGGCGCGTGACCCACGCGTAGGCCGGCTCGATGCCGTTGCTGACGTTGTCGGCAAAGGCCAGGCTGATCGAGCCCGCCGGCGCCACCGACAGCAGGTGCGAGTGCCGCAGCCCGTGCACCCGGATGCGCTCGCGCAGCGCCCCGGGCAACCGCGCAGCGTAGCCGGGCGCGTCCAGGAAGCGGTGGGCGTCGAAGCGCGCGAAGGCGCCGCGCTCGATGGCCAGGTCCACCGACGCCCCGTAGGCCGCGTCGCGCATCGTCTCCGCCACATGGGCGGCCATGTGAGCGGCGGCCGGGCTGTCGTAACGCAGGTTCAGCATCGCCAGCGCATCGGCCAGGCCGGTGAAACCCAGGCCAATGCGCCGGGTGGCCTGCGCCTGCACCTGATGCGCGGCCAGGGGCCAGGCCGTGGCGTCGATGACGTTGTCCAGCATGCGCACGGCCACTTCGCAGGTGCGTGCCAGGGCCGAGGCGTCCAGGCTGGCGTCCGGCTCGAAGGGCCGCCGCACGAAGCGCGTGAGGTCCACCGAGCCGAGGCAGCAGCTGCCGTAGTCGGGCAGCGGCTGCTCGCCACAAGGGTTCACGGCTACGAGTTCCTCCAGGCCGGCCAGGTTGTTCTCTCGCGCAATCGTGTCCAGGAAAAGCACGCCCGGGTCGCCACGGCGCCAGGCTGCCTGCGCGAGGCGGTCCCACAGGCCCCGCGCCGACACCTGCCCGTGCACCCATCGCCCGTCGGGCAGGCGTGTCGCCCCGGGCGGGGTGCCCCCCGGGGGCGGCTCGCTGGCGTGAGCCAGGAGCCAGGTGGCGTCGTCGCGCACCGCGTGCATGAACGCATCCGTGACACCCACGGACAGGTTGAAGCGGGGCAGCGCCGCGTCTTCCTTGGCACGCAGGAAAGCCTCCACGTCCGGGTGGTCGCAGCGCAGCACGGCCATCTGGGCGCCGCAGCGCGCCCCGGACACCTCCAGGACCTGCGCGGCCTGGTCGAAGACGCGCAGGAAGGCCACCGGCCCGGCTGCCAGCCCGCCCGTGCCCCGCACCGGCGAGCCGCGCGGACGCACGGGCGAGAAGTCGTAGCCCACGCCTCCGCCGCGGCGCATGGTCTCCATCGCCTCGGCCAGCGCCGGGAAGATGCCTGGGCGCCCGTCCTGGGTGTGCAGGATGGCGTCGCCCACGGGCTGCACGAAGCAGTTGAGCATCGTCGCGCCGGTGCGCACGCCAGCGCCGGCAAGGATCCGGCCGCCCGGGATGAATCCGGCCTGCAAGGCGTGGCCGAACTGGACCTGCCAGCGTGCGCGGCCCTCGGGCGGCTCGACCTCGGCCAGCGCGCGCGCCACGCGGGCGAGCACGGCCCGCGCCGAAGTCTCGCCGGGTCGGGCGTGGCGCTGCAGCGCGACGGCCCGCCCAATCTCCTGCTCGGGCAGGCCGTGGGCCGGCAGGGCCCAGGGTCGCAGGTCGTCCATCGGCATCGGCAGCCTCGCATCCGCTTGCAGGAGTCAGCGTAGGAGCCCGCCGGGCTCGCCCCGTTGCGCGGGCGCAGCGCCGCTTCGTGCTGCGGCGCGGCTTGGATGGGCGATGGGCGATGGGCGATGATCGGGGTGGACGTCGGGCGCCCCGCAGGCGCCCGGCTTCGCCCCGGTCGCGTTGACCGGCCTTCGCGCGCTGCCTGCCATGCATCCGACCCCCGCCACGCTGGCCCCCACCCCGCTGCTGGACAGCGACCACCCCGCCGTGCAGGCGTTCGCGCAGCAGCACGCCCAGGGCGAGGACGCCCGCACGCGCGCCGTGGCGCTGTACCACGCGGTGCGTGACGGCTTCCGCTACGATCCGTACCGGATCGACCTCTCGCCAGACGGGATGCGCGCCAGCAGCGTGCTGGACAAGGGCTTCGGCTGGTGCGTGACCAAGGGCGCGCTGCTGGCCGCGGCGGCGCGTGCGGTGGGCATCCCGGCGCGGCTGGGCTTTGCGGACGTGCGCAACCACCTCAGCACCGAGCGCCTGCGTGCCACCATGAAGACCGATCTCTTCATCTGGCACGGCTACGTGGAGATGCACCTGGACGGCGCCTGGCGCAAGTCCACGCCGGCCTTCAACCTCTCGCTGTGCGAGCGCTTCGGGCTGCTGCCCCTGGAGTGGGACGGCCGCGGCGACTCGCTCTACCACCCCTTCGACCGTGCGGGCAACCGGCACATGGAGTACGTGCACGAGCGCGGCAGCTTCGACGACCTGCCGCTGGCGCAGATCGTGGCCGACTTCGACGCCCTCTACCCGGGCCTGGGCCAGCCGCAGGCCGGCCTGCGCGAGGCGGACTTCCTGGACGACGTGAACCGGGAGACGGCGGCAGCCGAAAGAAAAAGGCCCGGCTGAGCCGGGCCTGTCGG
>JBMOGN010000299.1:0-3364 GCA_049318345.1 Rubrivivax sp.
GGCACGGTGGCGTTGGTCACGGCCTGGATCATCTTGCTGCCGTGCTTGATCATGCCGCCCTGCTCGCTGTCCTTGCCCACCATGTAGCCCGTGGTGTTCTGCAGGTAGACGATGGGGTGGCCGAGCTGGCACATCCACTGGATGAAGTGCGCGGCCTTGTTCGCCCCTTCCACGTCGATCGGGCCGTTGTTGCCGATCAGGCCCACGGCGTGCCCACCCAGGCGCGCCTGCGCGCACAGCGTGGCCGCGCCGTACAGCCCCTTGAACTCCAGGATCGCGGAGTCGTCCACGAGGTGGCGCATCACCTCGCGCAAGTCCACGGGCTGGCGCAGGTCCGCGGGCATGAGCTCGAGGATGTCCTCGCGCGAGCGGCGCGGCGGCGTACCGCCCGCGCGGCTGCCCGGCGCGAAGCCCTCGCGCAGGCTGGCCAGCACCTCGCGCGCCAGGCCGAGCGCATGCCGGTCGTCCTCGGCCAGGTACTCCCCCAGGCCCGAGACGGTGGCGTGCATCAGCGCCCCGCCGAGCTCCTCCTCGGTGGCCACTTCGCCGGTGGCGGCCTTGAGCAGCGGCGGGCCGGCCAGGAAGGCGCGCGAGCGCCCGCGCACGAGAATCACCACGTCGCTCAGGCCCGGCATGTAGGCCCCGCCTGCCGTGCCCGAGCCGTGTTGCACCGTCACCACCGGCAGCCCGGCAGCCGACAGCCGCGCGAGGTTGCGAAAGATCGCCCCGCCGTGCACGAAGCCGGCCACCTTGTAGCGCAGCAGGTTGGCGCCGGCACTCTCCACCAGGTGCACGAAGGGCAGGCGGTTCTCCAGCGCCAGCTCCTGTGCGCGCAGGATCTTCTCCAGGCCCATGGGTTGGATGGCACCGGCCTCGATGCCGGAATCACTGGCCACCACCATGCAGCGCACGCCGCTGACCTGGCCGATGCCGACCAGCACCCCCGCGCCGGGCACGGAGCGCTGCGCATCAGGGGTGTCCTGCAGGTAGCCGGCCAGCGGCGCCAGCGGCAGCCAGGGCGCGCCAGGGTCCAGCAGCAGGGCCACGCGCTGGCGCGGCAGCAACTGCCCGCGCCGCTCGAAGGCCGCGCGGGACTTCTCCGAAGCCTGCTGCGCACGCTCCTGCAGTGCGCGCAGGGCCTCGATGCGCGCGAGCATCGCCTCGCGCCGGGCCTCGCCCGTGGCGCTCATGCCCGGCCCGGCCGGGCGCGTGTCAATTCTGCCCGGCCCGGCCGGGCGCGGATCGATTCGCCAGCGACTGACACCATCCCGGGAGCGTAGCCCGCGGCCCGGTTTCAGGCAAGCGCCAGGCGGGCCCGCTCGACGGGCGCGCTAGCATCGACGCACCCACCACGACAACGAAGAGACCGGACATGGCCGATGTACTCGGACTGGGCATCACCCACTACCCGCCGCTGTGCATGCCCGACGCGCGCATGTCCGGCATCCTGCGCCGCCAGCTTGACGACCCGGCGGTGCCCGAGTCGGCGAAGGACCCCGCAGGCTGGCCCGAGGCCATGCGCGCCGAGTGGTCCGACGACCACGGCGAGCGTGCCGCCGGCGTGCACCGCGCCGCGCTCGTGCAGCGCCTGGAGCGGGTGCGCGAGCGGCTGGAGGCCTTCCGGCCCGACGTGGTGCTGATCTGGGGCGACGACCAGTACGAGAACTTCCGCGAAGACGTGATCCCCGCCTTCACCGTCTGCGCCTACGACGACCTGGAGCTCGCGCCCTGGGCCCACGCCCAGGGCTCGGCCCTGGTGGCCGGCCATGCCAACGTGTGGGGCGAAGGGCCCGACAAGCGCTACCGCCTGCGCGGGGCACGCGGCATCGCGCGCGAGCTCGTCGCGGGGCTGCTGGAAGCCGGCGTGGACGCCGCCTACGCCTACAAGCCCCTGCACCACCCGAGCCTGGCCCACGCCTTCACCAACGCCATCCTCTACCTCGACTACGACCGGCGCCTGGGCTGGGACTGGCCGACCATCGCCTTTCCGGTGAACTGCTACGGGCGCAAGGTGATCGCCACGCGCGGCGCCCCCTCACCCTTTGGCAGCGGCGGCGAGCCCGACCCGCCCTCGCCCTCGCCGCGACGCTGCATGCAGGTGGGCGCCGAGGTGGCGCGCATCCTGAAGGCCTCGCCCTGGCGCGTGGCGCTGCTGGCCTCCTCGAGCTGGTCGCACGCGTTCCTGTGCGACCACACCTGGCGCCTGCGCCCGGACACCGCCGCCGACCGCCGGCTGTACCAGGCGCTCGTGGACGGCGACTACGACACCTGGCGCCACACGCCGCTGTCGGCCTTCGAGCACGCCGGGCAGCAGGAGGTGCTGAACTGGGCGCTGCTCATGGGGGCGATGGAGGCGCTGGGCGCGCGGCCGCAGTGGACCGACTTCGTCGAGACGCACATCTTCAACTCCAACAAGGTGTTCGCGATCTACGGGGAGGCCTGAGAGGGCCAATCCCCTGCGCCGACTCAGCCGGCGCGTTGCATCGCCTGGGCAAGATCCGCCTTGCCTCGCTCCTGGAGCGTGTCTGCCGCCTGAAGCCGGTCGCGCGGCTCGCGGTTCTGGCTGAGCTTGGACTTCCCCTCCAGCCGCGTGATCGCGATCTCGATGCCCACGATCGCACGCAGCATCCCGTCGATGTACTCCGGGGCGGAGTCCCCCATCTTCCAGGGCCGCGGCTCGGGCGCCTCGTGCGTGCGCGTGAGCCGCGCCACCACCCCACGCACGAAGCTGTCCTGGTCCTGCACCGTGAGCCGGCCGTGCGCGTGCACCACCTCGTAGTTCCAGGTGGGCACCTGGCGGTGCGTCTCGTGCTTGCTGGGGTACCAGTTGGGGGAGATGTAGCTCTCGTGGCCACGGAAGATCACGAGCACGTCGGCGCCGTCGGCGCACTGCTGCCACACCGGGTTGGCCCGCGCCACATGCGCCGTGAGCCGGCCATGGGGGCCGGCATCCGGATCGAATTCGAAGGGGATGTGGTTGGCGTCCAGGCCGTCGGCGGTGGTGGTCACCAGCACGCCCAACGGATGCTCGCGGATGATGCGATGAAGGGCCGCCGGGTCGGCGAGTCTGAAGTGCGCGGGCGTGTACATCAGATGAGGGTCCTGGGTGAAGGGTCGGGTCGCAGCGGCGGCCCGGCGGGGCAGCTTGCCAGAAGGGCGGGAGGCTCGTCAAGGCAGCCCGTAGTGTGCGTCGGACACGGCGTGCATACTTGCCGCGCTACCTGACGACACCCGCCACCGCTGGAGCCCCGTCTCGATGACCACCTACGCCTGGACCCCGACCATCGTCGTTCACGCCACATGCGCGGCTGCGGCCCTCGTGCTGGGCGCCGGGGTGCTGGCACGGCGCAAGGGCACCTCCTCC
>JBMOGN010000300.1:0-3351 GCA_049318345.1 Rubrivivax sp.
CTAGTTTCATCCACTCTTGGCGCTCCCGCGGCGTCCCTGCCTTGCGCAGTCCCCTCTCGGCCTGCTTGAGTCTGCGTCGTAGTTGAGCTTGCTTCTTCGCAATTTCAAGCCCCGCCACGTTTCTGGTCACACCGTTAATGGGGGTGGCCTTGTAGACGCGTGTGAACACAGCCATCACATCCCCTCGACTGCGGTGTTGCCTGTGATCGTCCTGATCAGTTGATCCAGCCGCTTCACCCGGGCCTCATCCACGGGTAACTCGCACTTCACCCGTTCCCACAGATCCCCTATCGCGGCGCGCAGTTGCGGTGAGTCCGGTTGAGGCTTCTCGGCCTGCCGCTTGGCTTCGGCGTAGGCCAGGTTCAGGACGGTCGTGACGGACGGGATGGCTCGTGGCATTTGCTGCTCCTTCAGGCGGATTGCTCTTTTCCAGAAGATCAGCACCTCCCAGGCCTTGTCAACCCTCGACCGCTGGGCTACCTGTCCATACCGAAGGTATGCATTCTTGCAACACCGTCTTTGGAGATATCAGGATCTGGATACGCTGCCCAGTGAACGCGATGATCGCGACCCTCTCCAAGTTCGTATCGGCACGACCATCCTGGGCCAGGCTAGTCACAGCTTGGCAGCGCAGATCAAGTTTGCGACCGAGCCGACGCACTCGACGACTGCGGCCGGCGCGGGGAGCTCACGGAGGAGTGAGTGGCTTTGGTCCCAGCAGGCGGACCCGAGCATCCGGCCCTCAAGGCGCGGCAGGCTCCCACCGACCCCACACCGTCTGCGCCCCAAAAGCCGGCATGAACAGCATGACACCTGCAGCGGTACCGCTCATCCGCACGTAAAGGGCTCCATCGGATCCCACGCCGACGCGTACAGACTGACTCGTGGCCAATCGACCGAACTTGCTGGCGTCCGTACCCGCAATCCGCTCGATTTCAAGCCAGCCCGTCCTGGGGTCGAGCCGATAGGGCAACTCGGCCTGCGCGACGACGACGCCCCGGCGCAACGCTCTTGCGGTGATGGTGCCGTTGGGCGTGGCGGTCAATTCCACGATGTCGGGGCGCGCTGAGCGCGGGACTTGCCCGGGCAGGAACATCGCCTCGAGCCGGCCTGCCACGGGGGCCTCCGTACCGCTGGCCAGCAGACCGGCTGCCGCGAAGCGCCCTTGGGGCAGACGCGCCGACGCTTGGTTGATCTCGCGTTTCCAGGCGTCAGGCAATCTGTCCTCATCCACCAAGCGAACGTTGACGCAAGCTGCCAGGGCTGTGCACAGGAGCGTGGCGCCCAGAAGGCAGGTGATTCGACGGGTGGCCATCGTTGGAGAGTTGCTCAGGGGGCGGCCGAGGAACTGCATGATAGGCATGGCCCCTTGCGATGCAGGCGGAAGCCAACGTGGGGCTGGCTCTGTGACCTGCCCCCATTCGCCTTACCAGTGATTCGGCAGGAGTCTTGGGGAGTGGTCGGCCCTTTGTGCTTCTTGCCTCGCTGAGATCCCGCACCTCGGCCACCTTAGCGGCCCTTATCCCGATGCGGTGGGGCGTTCCGTGTCGCTGGCTCGGGATTCCTCGGCCCCTCGAGCGTCGAGCGCGCCCGCATGGGATCATCGAGACGCTACTTTTCCCTGACCATGCGCACCCACCACCTTCCGCTCCTCCTCGCCAGCCTCGCCTGCGCCACCCTCGCGGCCTGCTCCGCACCCGGTGCCGTCAAGCCAGCCGACACCGCCACCCTCACGCCCCCTGCCGCGCTCACGATGAGCGGTGTGCCGCCCGTGCCCACGAGCCTGGCCGCACGCGTGGGGCGGTACAACGAATTCCGGGGCGCGCGGCTGGCCGACATGACGCCCGACGGGCAGCGCCTGCTCGTGGGTTGGGTGGCCGGCGCGTCGGGCGCGCAGCGCCCGCAGCTGCACCTGAGTACGGGCGCGGGCCGTGCGCTGCAGCAGGTGACCACGGCCGAGGAGCCCACGCGCAGTGGGGACTTCCTGCCGAGCGACCCGAACATCATCGTCTTCGAGCGCGACCGTGGCGGCAACGAGGCCACCCAGGTCTACCGGCGCGACCTCACCACCGGCGTGGAGACCGCGCTCACCGAGCCCGGCCAGCGCTGCGACGCGAGCACTTTCAACCGCGCGGGCACCGCGGTGGTCGTCACCTGCGCGAAGGTCGATGCCGCATCGCGTGGCGCGGGCGGGGCGGCGAACACGGTGATGCTGCTGGAAGTGAAGACCGGCCGCACGCTCTCGCGTTTCGACCTGCCCGGCACCGGTTGGGGCCCGGCGGACCTGACGCCCGACGATGCCACGCTGCTGATGAACCGCTACATCTCCGCGAGCCACGCCGAGGTGTGGCGCGTCGAGCTCGCCACCGGGCAGCGCAGCCGCGTGCTGCCCCGCGAGGGTGACCCGCAGGCGCGCTACCTGGCCAGTGCGATCCACCGCGACGGGCAGCGCTTCACGGTCGTCACCGACCGCTTCGGCGAGTTCAACCAGGCCTACCGCTACGACCCCGCCGCGCGCCGCTTCGACCCCATCACGGCCGATGTGCCGTGGGATGTCGGTGGCGGCGTGGCCTCCAAGGACCGGCGGCGCGCCGTGTTCGTCTCCAACGAGGCGGGCGTGGGCGTGGCGCGCCTGTTCGATCTCGAGACGCTGCGCCCGCTGCCGCTGCCCCTGCCTGCAGGCACCAACGTGGCCTCCGTGCGGCTGTCGGCCGACGGCTCGCGCATGGCCTACACCACGGTGTCGTCGGCGGCCCCCGCGGAAGTGCGCGTGCTCGACCTGAGCGCACCCGCCTCGGCTCCCACGCCCGGTGCGGTGTGGGTGGCGGCCGACACGGCTGGCGTGGACACCCGCGCCTTCATGCCCCTGGAGCCGATCGCCTGGAACAGCTTCGACGGCCGCACCATCACCGGCCTCATCCAGCGCCCGCCCAAGTCGTTCGCCGGCAAGCGCCCGGTGCTCATCGAGATCCACGGTGGCCCCGAGGGCCAGGCGCGCGTGGGCTTCACGGGCCGCTACAACTACATCGTCAACGAGCTCGGCATCGCCTTCATCGAGCCCAACGTGCGCGGCTCAACCGGTTTCGGCAAGACCTTCCACCAGCTCGACAACGGCAAGCTGCGCGAAGACTCCGTGCGCGACATCGGCGCCTTGCTCGACTGGATCGCGCAGCAGCCCGACCTGGACGCCTCGCGCGTGGTGGTGCAAGGCGGCAGCTACGGCGGCTACATGGCCAACGCCGTGGCGGTGCACTACTCCGACCGCATCCGCGGCTCGATGCCCTTGGTGGGCATCTCCAACTTCGTCACCTTCCTGGAGCGCACCGAGAGCTACCGGCGCGACCTGCGCCG
>JBMOGN010000301.1:0-3340 GCA_049318345.1 Rubrivivax sp.
TCGCGCCCAACCTGAGCTTCTTCTTCAGCAACGGCATGGACCCGGAGTACACCGTTCTCGGCCGCGTGGCGCGGCGCATCTGGGCCACCGCCATGCGCGACCGCTACGGTGCCAACGAGCGCAGCCAGAAGCTGAAGTACCACGTGCAGACGAGCGGGCGCAGCCTGCATGCGCAGGAGATCGCCTTCAACGACATCCGCACCACGCTGCAGGCGCTGATCGCCATCTACGACAACTGCAACAGCCTGCACACCAACGCCTACGACGAGGCCATCACCACGCCCACCGAGGAGAGCGTGCGCCGCGCGATGGCCATCCAGCTCATCATCAACCGCGAGTGGGGCCTGGCGAAGAACGAGAACCCGAACCAGGGCGCCTTCATCGTCGACGAGCTCACCGAGCTTGTGGAGGAGGCGGTGCTCGCCGAGTTCGAGCGCATCGCCGAGCGTGGCGGCGTGCTGGGGGCGATGGAGACGGGCTACCAGCGCGGCCGTATCCAGGAGGAGAGCATGCACTACGAGATGCTCAAGCACACCGGCGAGTACCCGATCATCGGCGTGAACACCTTCCGCAACCCCCACGGCGATCCCGTGCCCGAGTCCATCGAGCTGGCGCGCTCCACCGAGGAGGAAAAGCGCTCCCAGCTGCGGCGGCTCGAGGATTTCCACGCCCGGCACGCCGACGCGGCGCCGGCCATGCTGCAGCGGCTGAAGCAGACGGTCATCGACAACGGCAACGTCTTCGCCGTGCTGATGGAGGCGGTGCGGGTGTGCAGCCTCGGCCAGATCACGGGCGCCCTCTTCGAGGTCGGGGGGCAGTACCGGCGCAGCATGTGAGTGCCGTGCCGGGCGCAGGTGCCATCGTGCTGGTCAACCCGCACGCCGGTGGCGGCCGTGCGGGGCGGATGGCCGGGCACATCGCACGGGAGTTGGCCGCGCTGGCGCCGAGGGTCGAACTGGCCCTGCCCGAAGGAATCGAACAGGCCCGGGCGCTGATCCGTTCCCGGCCTGCAGGCAGCCGGGTCGTGCTCGCAGGCGGCGACGGCACGGTGCAGCCGATGCTGCAGGCGCTCGTCCAGGGGCAGCTTGAACTGGGGCTCGTGCCCATGGGCAGCGGCAACGACACGGCCCGCGCGCTGGGCCTTCACGGCCTGGGATGGCGGGATGCGCTGGCCCAGGCCCTGCTTGCTGCGGCCGCGCCGATGGACCTGGGAGAGTGCCGGGTGGAGGGCCGCCCGGTGCTCTTCATCAGCAGCCTGGCCGCCGGATTCGACGCCTCCGTCGGGCATCGAGCGCGGGAAGGGCCCGCCTGGCTGCGCGGCCTGCCCCGGTATCTTGCGGCCACACTCGGCGAATTGCGCGTGCTTCAGGACGCCCACCTGCGGGTCGAGCTCGACGGGCAGGTCGTACACGAGGGCAGGTCACTCTTCGCATCGGCGCTGAATTCGCGCACCTACGGGGGCGGCATGCCCGCCGCGCCGGATGCCCGCATCGACGACGGCAGGCTCGACGCCCTCGTGGCCGGCCGCTTCGGGCGCGCCGCGACCCTGCTCATGCTGCCACGCCTGCTTGCTGGCCGGCACCTGTCGCATCCGCGCGTGCAGGTGCGCACCTTCCAGCAGATGAGGGTGAGCAGCCAGCTGCCGTGCCGCCTCGCGGCAGACGGGGAGCCCGCCGGTCAGGCCTGCCTGTGGGAAGTTGGGGTCTGCCCCGGTGCCTTGCAGGCTGTGCGGCGGCCCGCCCAGGCCCGACAATCCCGATCATGACCAGCCTGCCCCTCTTCGTCGCCCCGGCCCGGTTCGAGCAGGCCGATGCCGCGCTCGATCAAGTGCGCCATATCTACGAGCAGAGCATCACCCACCTGCGCGAGGCGCTGCATGGCTATGTCGGCGGCGCTGACCATGGCCAGCGCGTGCGCGCCTTCTACCCGTTCGTGCGCGTGCATACCGACACGGTGGCGCGCGCCGACTCGCGCCTGGCCTACGGCTTCGTCGCCGGCCCGGGCACCTACGAGACGACGCTGACCCGCCCCGACCTCTTCGCCTCGTACTACCGGCAGCAATTCGAGTTGCTGCTGCGCAACCACGGCGTCACGCTGGAGGTGGGCACCAGCGCGCAGGCCATCCCGGTGCACTTCTGCCTGGGCGAGAACGACCACCTCGAAGGCAGCCTCGGCCCGCAGCGGCGGTTGCTGATGCGGGATCTCTTCGATCTGCCCGACCTGGCCGCGATGGATGACGGCATCGCCAACGGCACGCACGAGCCCGCCGCGGGCGAGCCGTCCCCGCTGGCGCTGTTCACGGCGCCGCGGGTGGATTACTCGCTGCACCGGCTGCGCCATTACACGGGCACGGCCCCCGAGCACTTCCAGAACTTCGTGCTCTTTACCAATTACCAGTTCTACATCGACGAGTTCGTCAAGCTCGGCCACGCCCTCGTGGCCGAATCGGGCTCGGGCTACACGGGCTTCGTCGAACCGGGCAACGTGATCACCCGCCCGCCCGGACAGCCTGCGCAGCCCGGCGAGGCCGGGGCGGTGCCCCCGCCCCGGCTGCCGCAGATGCCGGCCTACCACCTCATGCGCCCCGACCGCAGCGGCGTGACGATGGTGAACATCGGCGTGGGGCCCGCCAACGCCAAGACCATCACCGACCACATCGCGGTGCTGCGGCCTCATGCCTGGATCATGCTCGGGCACTGCGCGGGCCTGCGCAACACGCAGCAGCTCGGCGACTACGTCCTGGCGCACGGCTATGTCCGCGAGGACCACGTCCTGGACGAGGAGCTGCCGCTGTGGGTGCCCATCCCTGCCCTGGCGGAGATACAGGTCGCCCTCGAGCAGGCCGTCGCGGATGTGACCCAGCTCGAACGCTGGGAGCTCAAGCGGATCCTGCGCACTGGCACCGTGGCCTCCACCGACAACCGCAACTGGGAACTGCTGCCGCACCCGGGCCCGGAGCGCCGCTTCAGCCAGAGCCGCGCAGTGGCGCTGGACATGGAAAGCGCCACCATCGCCGCCAACGGCTTTCGCTTCCGCGTGCCCTACGGCACCCTGCTGTGCGTGAGCGACAAGCCGCTGCACGGCGAAATCAAGCTGCCGGGGATGGCCAACACCTTCTACCGGGAACGCATCGACCAGCACCTGCGCATCGGGCTGCGGGCGGCCGAACTGCTGCGTACCCAGCGGCCCGACCAGCTGCACAGCCGCAAGCTGCGCAGCTTCGCCGAAGTCGCGTTCCAGTAGCCGGCGGATACCGGGCCCCCTGAACACTGGCGGGCGCTCAGGGGGCGCTCAAGGGGCGCTCAGGGGGCACTTGCGCTCAAGCCCCATGCTGGTGCGG
>JBMOGN010000302.1:0-3278 GCA_049318345.1 Rubrivivax sp.
ACGGGCAGCACCTCCTGCCCGATCTCGTAGCGTCCCTCGGGGTCGAGGAAGGCGTCCAGCCGTGCACGCGCGCCGATGCGGTGGTGGTGGGCGCACTTGGGGCAGACGTTGGCGTTCTGCTCCAGGTCGTTGCGGTACAGCACCGTCTCGCACGAGGGGCACTTGATCCACAGGCCCTCGGGCACCGTGCGGCGCTCGCTCGGGTCCGTCTGCTGGATCTTCGGCGGCAGCAGCTTGTCCAACCAGCTCATCGCATCCCTCCTCGCTTGCCCATTCTCACCTCGCCCGAACCGGGCTCAGGCATCCATCGCCGCGCGGATCTCGGCCATGAAGCCGCGCGCCGCCTCACCCGCCCCGTTGGCCGGAGCGGCTTCGAGGATCTGCACCAGGCGGCTGCCGATCACCACGGCATCGGCCACCTGCGCCACCGCGCGAGCCGAGGCCGCGTCGCGGATGCCGAAACCCACCCCCACCGGCACCTTCACGTGGGCGCGGATGCGCGGAAGCGCCTGCGCCACGGCGTCGGTGTCCAGGTTCCCCGCACCGGTCACGCCCTTGAGCGAGACGTAGTAGACGTAGCCCGTGGCCACGCGCCCCACCTGCTCCATGCGCGCCTCGGTGGAAGTGGGCGCGAGCAGGAAGATCGGGTCCAGGCCGCGCGCGCCCAGGCGCTGCGCGAAGGCCTCGCACTCCTCGGGCGGGTAGTCCACCACGAGCACGCCGTCCACGCCCGCATCGGCCGCGGCGGCCACGAAGGAGCCCAGGCCGTCGCGCAGCTCGAAGCGCTCGATCGGGTTGGCGTAGCCCATCAGCACCACCGGGGTGTGCGTGTCGGTGCGGCGGAACTCGCTCACCCACCGCAACACCTGTCGCAGCCCCACGCCGCGCGCGAGCGCACGCTCGCTGGCCTTCTGGATGACCGGGCCGTCGGCCATGGGGTCGGAGAAGGGCACCCCCAGCTCGATGATGTCGGCGCCCCCTGCGGCCAGCGCGTGCATCACCGCCACCGTCTGCGCCGGATCGGGGTCGCCCGCGGTCACGTACGGGATGAGGGCCTGGCGCCCCTGGGCCTTCAGCGCGGCCAGCACGCCCTGGATGCGGCTCACTTGCGCACCTCCACGGTCACCGCGCCGCCCTTGACAGCCTGCCCGCGGCACGAGGGCCGGCAGTAGAAGTCCGCGCCCGAGAGGTCCGCCACCGTGCCAATGTCCTTGTCGCCGCGGCCCGAGAGGTTCACGAGCAGGTGCTGGTCGGGCCGCATCGTGGCGGCCAGCTGCATGGCGTAGGCCACGGCGTGGCTCGATTCGAGCGCCGGGATGATGCCCTCGGTGCGGCACAGGCGGTGGAAGGCGGAGAGCGCGTCCGCGTCGGTCACGCCCACGTACTCGGCGCGGCCGATGTCCTTCAGGTAGGCGTGCTCCGGGCCCACGCCGGGGTAGTCCAGGCCGGCGGAGATCGAATGCGTCTCGGTGATCTGGCCGTTGTCGTCCTGCAGCAGGTAAGTGCGGTTGCCGTGCAGCACGCCTGGCGAGCCGCGCGTGAGCGAGGCCGAATGCTTGCCGCTGTCCAGCCCCTCGCCGGCCGCCTCGACGCCGATCAGGCGTGTGCCCTCGTGCGGGATGTAGGGGTGGAAGATGCCCATCGCGTTGCTCCCCCCGCCCACGCAGGCGATCACCGCGTCGGGCTGGCGCCCGATCTGCGCGGGCATCTGCGTGAGGCACTCCTGGCCGATCACGCTCTGGAAGTCGCGCACCATCATCGGGTAGGGGTGCGGGCCCGCCACCGTGCCGATGATGTAGAAGGTGTGCTCGACGTTCGTGACCCAGTCGCGCAGCGCCTCGTTGAGCGCATCCTTCAGCGTCTTGCTGCCCGACTCCACCGGCACCACCGTGGCCCCGAGCAGCTTCATGCGGTAGACGTTGGGCGACTGGCGCTTGACGTCCTCGCTGCCCATGTACACCACGCACTCCATGCCGTAGCGCGCGCAGATGGTGGCGGTGGCCACGCCGTGCTGGCCGGCGCCGGTCTCGGCGATCACGCGCGGCTTGCCCATGCGCCGCGCCAGCAGCGCCTGGCCGATGGTGTTGTTGACCTTGTGCGCGCCGGTGTGGTTCAGGTCCTCGCGCTTGAGGTGGATCTGCGCCCCGCCGATCTCCCGGCTCAGGCGAGCAGCGTGGTAGACGGGGCTGGGCCGGCCCACGAAGTGGGCGAGTTCGTGGCGGAACTCCGCCATGAAGGCGGGGTCGGCCAGCGCGGTCTCGTAGGCGGCCTTGAGTTCGTCCAGCGCGTGGATCAGCGTCTCGGCGACGAAGGTTCCGCCGTAGGGGCCGAAATGCCCGCGTGCATCGGGCTGGTGGTAGTCAAGCATCGGTGTCAGTCGTCCTGCGAAGGCGCCAGGCGCGCGTCGGCTTCGCGCACCGCCTGGCAGAACCGGCGCATCAGCCCGGCATCCTTGATGCCCTTGGCTGACTCCACGCCGGAGCTCACGTCAACGGCCCAGGGCCGGACGCGAGCGATCCCATCGGTCACGTTTGCAGGACTCAACCCACCAGACAAAACGACCGGAAGGAGCACGGCGGGGGGTACGAGCGACCAATCGAAGGACTTTCCGCCCCCGCCGTAGCCCTCGACATGCGCGTCGAGAAGCAGGGCCTGGGCATCGTGGAAACGGCGCGCGCAGTCTAGCAAATCGACCTCCGGGCCCATGCGCACGGCGCGCAGGTAGGCACGGCCGGGGCCCCGGCACTGCGCGGCCGACTCATCGCCATGGAACTGCAGCACCGCATGGGGCACCGCCTCCACGGCGTGGGCCACCTCCTGCTCGCTGGCGTTCACGAGCAGCAGCACCGGCGTGACGAAGGGCGGCAACAGGCGGCTCAACTCGGCAGCCCGAGATGGCGTGACGGCGCGCGGGCTGCGGGGATAGAGCACGAAGCCCACGGCATCGGCGCCCGCCTCCACGGCCCGTGTCACGTCCGCCTCGCGCGTCAGGCCGCAGATCTTGATCCGTGTTCGGTGCATGGGAGCCAGGGCCGCCGGTCAGGGCAGCCAGTCGAGGCAGGGGGCGTCCGCCGGAACGGCGTGCCGCGCATCGTAGTACGGCCCGAGGAAGTAAAGGCCGGCCGCCGCAAAGGTGGGCGCCGCCGCCTCGCGCGAGCGCCCGCGCAGGACCTCCCGCATCCAGTCAGGCGGGCGCGCACCGCTGCCCACGGCCACCAGGCACCCCATGATGTTGCGCACCATGTGGTGCAGGAAGGCGCTGGCCTCGAAATCGAAGC
>JBMOGN010000303.1:0-3274 GCA_049318345.1 Rubrivivax sp.
TCGAGCCGAGCAAGATCGCGGTGGCGCTGATGAAGGCCTTCCTGGCCGTGCACGGGACGCAGGGCGCCGCGTCGGCCAGCGTGCGCGAGACCGTGGACGGCCTCACTGAGGCCGTGGTGCGCGCGCTGCTGCGCTCGCGCCCGGGCGGCGGCACCTTCCACATCGAGGACGTGCAGGACCAGGTCGAGCTTGGCCTGATGCGCGGCGGCCACCACGAGGTCGCGCGGGCGTATGTGCTCTACCGCGACCGCCGCGCGCAGGAGCGTGCGCGCCAGGCCGAGCGGGCCGTGCCGGCGCAGGCGCCTGAGCTGCACGTCACCGACCGCGGCCAGCGCGTGGCGCTGGACCTCCCGGCGCTGCAGGCGCTGGTCGAGGCCGCCTGCGAGGGCCTGGGCGCCGACGTGAAGGCCGAACCCATCCTGGCCGAGACCCGGCGCAACCTCTACGACGGCGTGCCGCTCGAGGAGGTCTACAAGGCCATGATCCTGGCCGCGCGCACCATGCTCGAGAAGGAGCCGGCATACACCCGCGCCACGGCCCGGCTGCTCATGCACACGATCCGGCGCGAGATCCTCGGCACGGACACCGACACCGGCGACATGGCCGCGGCCTACGCCGGCTACTTCCCCCGCTTCATCCGCGAGGGCGTGCAGGCCGAGCTGCTGGATGACAAGCTGCAGCAGTTCGACCTCGCCCGCCTGGGCGCGGCGCTCAAGCCCGAGCGCGACCTGCAGTTCGACTACCTCGGCCTGCAGACGCTGTACGACCGCTACTTCCTGCACATCGACGAGCGCCGCATCGAGATGCCGCAGGCCTTCTTCATGCGCGTGGCCATGGGCCTGTCGCTGGGCGAGATCGACCGCGAGGCGCGCGCCATCGAGTTCTACGAGGTGCTGTCGAGCTTCGACTTCATGTCGAGCACGCCCACCCTGTTCAACTCCGGCACCCGCCGCTCGCAGCTGTCCAGCTGCTACCTCACCACGGTGGCCGACGACCTGGACGGCATCTACGAGGCGCTCAAGGAGAACGCGCTGCTGTCGAAGTACGCCGGCGGCCTGGGCAACGACTGGTCGCGCGTGCGCGCGCTGGGCTCCTACATCAAGGGCACCAACGGCAAGAGCCAGGGCGTGGTGCCGTTCCTGAAGGTCGTCAACGACACGGCGGTGGCCGTCAATCAGGGCGGCAAGCGCAAGGGCGCGGTGTGCTCGTATCTGGAGACCTGGCACCTGGACATCGAGGAATTCCTCGAGCTGCGCAAGAACACCGGCGACGACCGGCGGCGCACCCACGACATGAACACGGCCAACTGGATCCCGGACCTGTTCATGAGGCGCGTCATCGAGGGTGGGGAGTGGACGCTGTTCTCGCCGTCCACCTGCCCGGACCTGCACGACCGCTTCGGTCGTGACTTCGAGGAGGCCTACACCGCCTACGAGGCCAAGGCCGCGCGCGGCGAGCTCAAGCTGCACAAGCGCATTCCGGCGCGCGACCTGTGGCGCCGCATCCTCACGATGCTCTTCGAGACGGGCCATCCCTGGATCACCTTCAAGGATGCCTGCAACGTGCGCAGCCCGCAGAACCACGCTGGTGTGGTGCACTCGAGCAACCTGTGCACCGAGATCACGCTGAACACCAGCGACACCGAGATCGCGGTGTGCAACCTCGGCTCGGTGAACCTTGCCCAGCACCTGACCGACGGCCCCGACGGCGCGATGGTCGTCGACCAGATCAAGCTGAAGAAGACCATCTCCACCGCGATGCGGATGCTCGACAACGTGATCGACATCAACTACTACGCGGTGAAGAAGGCGCGCGACTCCAACCTGCGCCACCGCCCCGTGGGGCTGGGCATCATGGGCTTCCAGGACTGCCTGTACCAGTTGCGCGTGCCTTACGCGAGCCCGGCCGCAGTGGAGTTCGCCGACCGCTCCATGGAAGCCGTGTGCTACCACGCCTACTGGGCCAGCACCGAGCTGGCGGCCGAGCGCGGGCGCTACTCGAGCTACCGCGGCTCGCTGTGGGACCGCGGCATCCTGCCGCTGGACTCGCTTCAGCTGCTGGCAGACGAGCGCGGCGGCTACGTCGAGGTCGACCGCTCCAGCGCGATGGACTGGGACGCCCTGCGCGCACGCATCGCCGCCCACGGCATGCGCAACTCCAACTGCGTGGCCATCGCGCCCACGGCCACCATCTCCAACATCATCGGCGTGGACGCCTCCATCGAGCCGTGCTTCGGCAACATCTCGGTGAAGTCCAACCTGTCGGGAGAGTTCACGGTCGTCAACGAGTACCTGGTGCGCGACCTGAAGAAGCTCGGCCTGTGGGACAGCGTCATGGTGTCGGACCTCAAGCACTTCGACGGCTCGCTGCGCCGCATCGACCGCGTGCCCGACGAGCTCAAGCAGCTCTACGCCACGGCCTTCGAAGTCGAGCCGGTGTGGCTCGTGGAGGCGGCCGCGCGCCGGCAGAAGTGGATCGACCAGGCGCAGTCGCTGAACATCTACATGGCCGGCGCTTCGGGCAAGAAGCTCGACGAGACCTACAAGCTTGCGTGGTTGCGTGGCTTGAAGACCACCTACTACCTGCGCACGGTCAGCGCCACGCAGGTGGAGAAGTCCACCGTCGATGCAGGCTCGCTCAACGCGGTGCCCTCGGGAGGCGGTCTGGGCAAGGGGTCGATGTCGGCGCTCGATGCAGCCGCTGCGAAGGCTCAGGCGCAGATGGACGCCACGCCTGCGACGGACATCAAGTTCTGCGCCATCGACGATCCCACCTGCGAGGCCTGCCAATAGGCGGCCACCTGATGTCCGACTCGATGCGAGGCAGCAACATTCATGCGCCTCGCCTCGCGTCCGTCGGCATCATTGCTTGGTAGTTCTCACGCAACGCTCTCATAATCCACGGTCACGGGACACACACACGATGCTGGTCTGGGAAGACGATTCAAGAAGTTCTCTGCCGAAGCCGATTCCGCGCATGCCTGCGCTGCCGGAAGCGGAAGTTCGGGCCATCGCTCCCGCCGTTGCCACCGCTGTTTTCGTCGAGCCTGCGCGTGCCCCGCAGGCCGCGGCGAAGCAGCCCGCCGAAGGTGAAGCTGCGCTCGAGCGCCGCGTCAACGTGGCGGACAAGCGCATCATCAACGGGCAGACCGATGTCAACCAGCTCGTCCCCTTCAAGTACAAGTGGGCCTGGGAGAAGTACCTCGCCACCTGCGCGAATCACTGGATGCCGCAGGAGGTCAACATGTCGCGCGACATCGCGACCTGGAAGGACC
>JBMOGN010000304.1:0-3252 GCA_049318345.1 Rubrivivax sp.
ATGATGGACTGGACCGACCGGCACTGCCGCTACTTCCACCGCCTGCTCACGCGCCACACGCGGCTGTACACCGAGATGGTGACCACCGGCGCGCTGCTGCACGGCGACGTGCCGCGCCACCTCGACTTCGACCTGGCCGAGCACCCCGTGGCGCTGCAGCTCGGCGGCAGCGAGCCGCAGGATCTGGCACACGGCGCGCGGCTGGCCGCGCAGTGGGGCTACGACGAGGTGAACCTGAACTGCGGCTGCCCGAGCGAACGCGTGCAGCGCGGCGCCTTCGGCGCCTGCCTCATGGCCGAGCCGCAACTGGTGGCCGACTGCGTGGCGGCGATGCGTGAGGCCGTAGACCTGCCGGTGACCGTCAAGCACCGTATCGGCATCGACCGCGGGGAGTCCTACGGCTTCGTGCGCGACTTCGTGGGCACGGTGGCCGAGCGCGGCGGCTGCCACGTCTTCATCGTGCATGCGCGCAACGCCTGGCTGCAGGGCCTCAGCCCCAAGGAAAACCGCGAGGTGCCGCCGCTGCGCTACGAGACGGTGCACCGCCTGAAGGCCGACTTCCCGCACCTCACGGTGGTGGTCAACGGCGGGCTGGTCGAGCCGCAGCAGATTGCCGGGCAGCTGCAGGAGGTGGACGGCGTGATGGTGGGCCGCCAGGCCTATCACCACCCCTGGAGCCTCGCGGAGTGGGACCGCGCCCACCTGGGCGCCGACTCGGATGCCGCCACCAGCCGGGAGGCGGTGGAGGAGGCGATGGTGGCCTACATGGAGCGCGAGCGGGCTGCCCGCGGCACGCCCTGGGCGCACATCGCCCGCCACATGCTGGGCCTGCGCAACGGCCTGCCCGGGGCGCGGCGCTGGCGACAGGTCTGGAGCGACCACCGGCTCAAGCACCTGCCTGCGCGCGAGGTGCACGCGCGGGCCTGTCGGCCGGGCTGAACAGGCTGAGAAGGCTGACGCCCGCCAGACGACAGCCTCCCGCTACAGTAGCGCCATGCAGGCCTGCGAGACAGACCCCCACTTCCCCCTGGCCGGCTCCCCCGCCGAGAACCTGCTCGACCCCTGGCTCGGCCCCTGGATGAAGGGCTTCCCGGCCCACGCCGGGCCGCTGCGGCGCTCGCAGGTGGGCGCGCAGGGCTGGCACGTGCTGGCCGGTGACATGCCGCTGCCGCTGGCGGTGGTGCGGCAGTCGGCACTGGCGCACAACCTGTCGTGGATGCAGGGCTTCGCGCGGTCGCGCGGCGTCGGGCTGGCCCCGCACGGGAAGACGACGATGTCGCCGCAGCTCTTCGACGCCCAGCTGCGTGCCGGGGCGTGGGGCATCACGGTGGCCAACGCGGCGCAGGCGCAGGTGGCCGTGGCGGCGGGCGCCAGGCGCGTGCTCATCGCCAACCAGGTGCTCACGCCGCCGGAACTCTCCTGCCTGCAGCACCTGCTGGCCGCGCAACCGGGCCTGCGCCTGGTCTTCCTGCTCGACTCGGCGGCGCAGCTTGCGCTCATCGAGGCCACTCTGCCGGCCATCCCCTTCGAGGTGCTGCTGGAGATCGGCCTGGCAGGCGGGCGCACCGGTTGCCGCACGCACGAGGAGGCGCTGGCGCTTGCGCGCCTGGCCCACGCCAGCCCGGCGCTGCGGCTCGTGGGCGTGGAGGGCTACGAGGGCCTGGGCGCCACGGGTGAGGAGGAGCAGGACCGGCCGATGGCCGAGGGCCTGATGGCGCGCATCGCCGCGGTGGCGCGCGCGCTCGACGAAGAGGGGCTCTTCGACCTCGGCGCGGACGAGGAGGTGCTGGTCTCGGCTGGCGGCTCGGGCATCTTCGACCTCGTCACCGAGGGCCTGCGCCCGGCGCTCGCGCGCCCGACACAGGGCCTGCTGCGCTCAGGGTGCTACGTCACGCACGACCACGGCCGCTACAGCCGGCTCGTCTCGGTGCTCAACCGGCGCGTCGGCTGCGACGCCGCCACGGGCCTGCAGGCGGCGCTCGAGGTCTGGGCCACCGTGCAGTCCATGCCCGAGCCGGGTCTGGCCTTTCTCACGGCGGGGCGGCGCGATGTGTCCTACGACATCGAGATGCCGATCCCCGTGCGCGTGTGCGCGCGCGGCGAGCGCGTCCCGCGCCCCGCGCCGGCGGGCTGGCGCATCACCGGCATGAACGACCAGCACGCCCACCTGCGCCTGGGCGCCGACACCGCCGGCCTGCGCGTGGGCGACCGCGTCTCCCTCGGCATCTCCCACCCCTGCACGACCTTCGACAAGTGGCGCTGGATGGCCATCGTCGACGACGACTGGCGCATCGTCGATGCGCTGGTCACCTGGTTCTGAAACCCTCCGCCTGCACATGACCACCCTCGACCCCCGCGACCCGGCTTCCTCCTTCCGCCACCGCCTGCCCGGCCGGCGCCTGCTGCACTCGCCCGGGCCCACGCCGATTCCCGACGAGGTGCTGTGGGCCATGAGCCGCCAGCCCATGGACCTGGCCGACCCGCGCGTGGACGAGACGATCGCCGCCTGCGAGCGCGGCCTGAAGTGCCTGCTTGGCACGGCCGAGGGCGACGTGTTTCTCTACATCTCCAACGGGCACGGGGTGTGGGAGGCGGCGGTGGAAAACCTGCTGCCGCATGGCGGCGCGGCGCTCGTGCCCGGCACCGGGCACTTCTCAGAGTCGTGGGCGGTGCAGACCGAGAAGCTCGGCCGTCGCGTCGTGCGCACGCCCTGGATCGAGGGCCTGCCGATCGATGAGCAGGCGGTGGTGCAGGCCCTCGAGCAGGATGTGGCGCGCGAGATCGGCACCATCTTCGTCGTGCACACCGACACCTCCAGCGGCGTCACCACCGACCTCGCATCGCTCAAGCGCGCGATCGACGCCACCGGGCACCCGGCGCTCTTCGTCGTCGACGTGGTGGCCTCGCTCGGTGCCGCGCCGTTCTCGATGGACGCCCTCGGCGCCGACGTGGTGGTAGGGGCTTCGCAGAAAGGCCTGATGTGCCCGCCGGGCGTGGGCATCCTCGCCGTCAATGCGCGGGCGATGGAGGTGGCCCGGCGCAACCCGGCACCGCGCTTCTACTGGGACATCGTGCGCCGCAAGAGCGAGCTGTCCTACATGAAGTTCTGCGGCACGGCCCCACAGACGCTGGTCGCGGGCCTGGAGGCCGCGCTCGGTCTGCTGTTCCGCGAAGGACTCGAACACGTCTGGGCGCGGCACCGCCGCCACGCCGCCGCGGTGCATGCGGCCGTGCAGGCCTGGAGCCGCGAGG
>JBMOGN010000305.1:0-3243 GCA_049318345.1 Rubrivivax sp.
TTCTCGTCGTTGGCCTTCAGCGCCAGGTCCACGTCGAAGGTGAACTCGGTGTCGGACTTGCGGCTGGCCAGGAAGAAGCGCACGGCGTCTCGGCTCGTCCACTCGATGAGGTCGCGCAGCGTCACGTAGCTGCCCGCGCGCTTGGAGATCTTGACCTCCTGGCCGCCCTTCATCACCGTGATCATCTTGTACAGCACGTAGTCGGGGTAGCCCGCGGGGATGCCGGCACCCACGGCCTGCAGCCCCGCGCGCACGCGCGCCACCGTGCCGTGGTGGTCGGTGCCCTGCACGTTGATGACCTTGGCGTAGCCGCGTTCGAACTTCGAGACGTGGTAGGCGACATCGGGCACGAAGTAGGTGTAGGTGCCGTCGGACTTGCGCATCACGCGGTCCTTGTCGTCGCCCCAGGAGGTGGTGCGCAGCCACAACGCGCCATCTTGCTCGTAGGTGTGGCCCGAGGCCACCAGGCGGCGCACCGCATCCTCCACGCGGCCATCGGTGTAGACGCTGGACTCCAGGTAGTACTCGTTGAAGCGCACGCCGAAGGCCTGCAGGTCCAGGTCCTGCTCGTGCCGCAGGTAGGCCACGGCGAACTGCCGGATGCCGTCCAGGTCATCGGGGTCACCCGAGGCGGTGAAGGCGCGGTCGTCGGCGTGCACGGTGCGCCCGGCGGCGAAGTCCGCGGCGATGTCGGCGATGTAGTCGCCGTTGTAGGCCTGCTCGGGCCATTGCGGGTCACCGGGCTTCAGGCCCTTGAGCCGCGCCTGCGTGGACAGCGCCAGCGTGCCGATCTGCACGCCCGCGTCGTTGTAGTAGAACTCGCGGTGGACCTGCCAGCCCTGGGTGGCCAGCAGGTTGCACAGGCTGTCGCCGAGCGCGGCATTGCGGCCGTGGCCCACGTGCAGCGGCCCGGTGGGGTTGGCGGAGACGAACTCCACCATCACACGCTGGCCGTTGGGCGGCCGGGTGCCCCAGCAGTCGCCCGCTTGCAGGATCTCCGCCACCACCGCCTGCTTGGCGGCGGGCGCCAGGCGCAGGTTGATGAAGCCCGGCCCGGCGATCTCCAGCGACTGCACCCAGCGCTGCACCGCAGCCTGGCGCTGCAGCGCCTGCACCAGCGCCTGGGCGAGCTCGCGCGGATTGCGCCGCAGCCCCTTGGCCAGCGACATCGCGCAGGTGATGGCCAGGTCGCCGTGCGCGGCCTGGCGGGGGGATTCGAAGCCGGGCTGCGCGCCGCTGTCGGGCGCCACTTCGGCCAGCGCGGTGCGCAGCGCCTCCAGCAGCTCGTGTTGGGCCTGGTGCATGGGGCGGGATTCTACGGGTGGGGTCGAACTGCGCCGGCATGGCCGTGCGGCCTGGCGCCGCGGCCCGGACGCCCGCCGCGGGTTCCCCCGACTTTGCCCGGCCCCGGCCCCTCTGGTGCAATCCCCGCCGGTGCCCCGAAGCACCGAACCCCCACCCGAGGAGCCTCCCCCATGAAAGCCCTGATCTCCGCCTTCGCCCTGTCCTTCGGCCTGCTGGCCAGCCCGCTCGTCTACGCCGATGCCAAGGCGACCTGCGAGAAGTCCGCCGCCGACAAGAAGCTCGCCGGTGCCGCCAAGGACAGCCACATCAAGAAGTGCATTTCCGATGCCGCGGGCGGCGCTGGCGGCGCACAGGCGATGTGCGAGAAGTCCGCCGCCGACAAGAAGCTCGCCGGCGCGGCCAAGGACAGCCACATCAAGAAGTGCGTGAACGACGCGGCTGGCGGCAAGAAGTAAGCGTCGGCGCCGCGCGGCGGCGGCTCAGCCCCGGTCAGCTCCAGTAGGCCGGGTCGCCGAAGCGCTGCTTGACGAAGTCGATCCACAGCCGCACGCGCAGCGGCAGGTGCTTGGCGTGGGCGAAGACCGCGTAGATGCCGTTGGGCGGCGCGGCAAAGGCCTCCAGCAGCGTCACCAGGCGCCCGGAGTCGACCTCCGCGGCCACCTCCCAGGTGCTGCGCCAGGCGATGCCCAGGCCCGCCAGGCACCAGTCGTGCAGCACCTGCCCGTCGCTGCAGTCCAGGCTGCCGCGCGGGCGCAGGTGCGTCACCTCGCCGTCGATGCGAAAGGCCCAGCCCCGTGTCTGGCTCGCGTCCGAACTCAGCGTCAGGCACTCGTGGCGCAGCAGCTCCGACGGCTGGTGCGGGGTGCCCGCGCGCTTCAGGTAGGCCGGCGCGGCCACGCACAGCCGCCGGTTGTCGGCCAGGCGCACGCTGATCAGGCTGGAGTCGGGCAGGTCGCCGACCCGGATGGCGCAGTCGAAGCTCTCGTTGACGATGTCCACCACCCGGTCCGACAGGTTCAGCGACACGCTCACGTCCGGGTGCTGGGCCACGAACTGCGGCACCAGCGGGGCCACGTGGCGGCGCCCGAAACCCGCCGGCGCGGTGATGCGCAGGTGGCCGCTGGCCCGCACGCCCCCGGCGCTCACCCCGGCCTCGGCGCTGGCCAGGTCGGCCAGCACGCGCTGGCAGTCCTCCAGGAACGCGCTGCCCTCGTGGGTGAGGGTGATGCGGCGTGTGGTGCGCACCAGCAGCTTCACCCCCAGGCGCTCCTCCAGCGCGTCGATGCGCCGGCCGATCACCGCCGGGGCGACGCCCTCGGCGTGCGCGGTCGCGGTCAGGCTGCCCTTGGTGGCCACCGCGACGAAGGAATCCAGCTGCTTGAGCTTGTCCATCGCAATCCATTATCCCGATTCTTGCGTTTTTTGCATGAATGAATCTCTTCGGCGTGGATTAGTCGTCAGCCCGGTATCGAATAAAACCGCCCTTCCCGTCGCCACCCCTGCATGAGGATCCGAACATGACCGCCCGCACCCCTGCCCATGGCCTGCAAGTGGCCACCGTGCTGAAGGACTTCATCGACGCGAAGGTGCTGCCGGGCACGGGGGTGGCGCCCGAGGCCTTCTGGCGCGGCTTTGCCGCCATCGTGCAGGACCTCGCGCCGCGCAACGCGCAGCTGCTGGCCGAGCGCGATCGCCTGCAGGCCGAGCTCGACGCCTGGCACCGCAAGCACCCCGGACCCATCCGCAAGATGGGCAAGTACCGTGCCTTCCTCGAGAAGATCGGCTACCTCGTGCCGGTGCCCGGCGCGGTGAAGGTCACCACGCGCAACGTGGACGCGGAACTGGCCGCGCAGGCCGGCCCGCAGCTGGTGGTGCCCATCACCAACGCGCGCTACGCGCTGAACGCGGCCAACGCGCGCTGGGGCTCGCTGTACGACG
>JBMOGN010000306.1:0-3230 GCA_049318345.1 Rubrivivax sp.
TCCCGCACGTGCGCGAGCCCAAGCAGCAGGACATCTGCTACGCCACGCAGAACCGCCAGGACGCCGTCAAGCTGCTCGCGCCCTCGGTGGACGTGGTGGTGGTGGTGGGCAGCCGCACCAGCAGCAACAGCAACCGGCTGCGCGAGCTGGCCGAGCGGCTGGGCACGCCGGCCTACATGGTGGACAGCGCCGCGGACCTGCAGCCGGCCTGGCTCGAGGGCCGGCGCACGGTGGGGCTGACCGCTGGCGCGTCGGCGCCGGACATCCTCGTGCAGCAGGTCATCGCGCGGCTGCGCGAGCTCGGTGCCATCAGCGTGCGCAAGATGGACGGCGTGGAGGAGAAGGTCCGCTTCCCGCTGCCGCTCGGCCTGGGCGACCGCAGCATGGCCGAGGTCGCCGGCGGCCGTCCCTGAACCCTTTCATCCCTTTTCTCCAAGCACGACCCCTCTCATGCTCGACATCAACCTGCTGCGGCGCGACCTGGACGGCGTGATCGCGCGGCTGCGCAGCCGCCGCGACCCCCAGCCCTTCCTGGACGAGGCGCGCTTTGCCGCGCTCGAGGCCGAGCGCAAGACCATCCAGACCCGCACCGAAGGCCTGCAGGCGCAACGCAACAGCCTGAGCAAGCAGATCGGCATGCTCAAGGGCAAGGGCGAGGACACCTCGGGCGTGATGGCGCAGGTGTCGGGCCTGGGCGACGCGCTCAAGGCCTCGGCCGAGCGGCTTGACGCGATCCAGGCCGAGCTCGCGCAGATGCTCATGAGCGTGCCCAACCTGCCGCACGAGAGCGTGCCGGTCGGCGCCGACGAGCGCGCCAACGTGGAGGTGCGCCGCTGGGGCACGCCGCGCGCCTTCGATTTCGCGGTGAAGGACCACGTGGACCTCGGCGCGCCGCTCGGGCTGGACTTCGACACCGGCGCGCTGCTGGCCGGCTCGCGCTTCACCTTCCTGCGCGGGCCGGTGGCCCGGCTGCACCGCGCGCTCGCGCAGTTCATGCTCGACCTGCACACGCAGCAGCACGGCTACACCGAGTGCTACACGCCCTACATCGTGAACCGCGAGATCCTCGAGGGCACGGGGCAGCTGCCCAAGTTCAAGGACGACATGTTCTGGGTGTACCGGGGCAGCGAGGGCGGGGAGGCCACCGAGGCTGCGCAGACCGAGCAGTACCTCATCTCCACGAGCGAGATCAGCCTGACCAACACCGTGCGCGAGCGCATCCTCGAGGCCTCGGCGCTGCCCATCAAGCTCACCGCGCACAGCCCGTGCTTCCGCTCCGAGGCTGGCAGCGGGGGGCGCGACACGCGCGGCATGATCCGCCAGCACCAGTTCGACAAGGTGGAGATGGTGCAGATCGTGCATCCCGAGCAGAGCTACGCGGCGCTGGAGGAGATGGTGAGCCACGCCGAGGCGGTGCTGCAGGCGCTCGAGCTGCCCTACCGCGTGGTGGCGCTTTCCAGCGGCGACATGAGCTTCTCGGGCGCCAAGACCTACGACCTCGAGGTCTGGCTGCCCGCGCAGGACACCTACCGCGAGATCAGCTCGTGCAGCAACTGCGAGGCCTTCCAGGCGCGGCGCATGCAGGCGCGCTTCCGCAACGCCCAGGGCAAGCCCGAGCTCGTGCACACGCTCAACGGTTCGGGCGTGGCGGTGGGCCGCGCGATGGTGGCGGTGCTGGAGAACCACCAGCAGCCCGACGGGCGCATCGCCGTGCCCGCGGCCCTGCGCCCGTACCTCGGCGGCGCGTCGCTGCTGGGCTGAGGCCTCAGCGCACTCCAGCGGGCTGCAGCGGGCTGCAGCCGGCCCGCTCAGGCCGCCAGGCGGTTGCGGTGGAAGCGCCCGGCCTTCATCACCACCGGCAGGTGCTCGCCCTGGCCGGCCAGCAGCTGCAGCTTGCGCAGCGGGTTGCCGTCGACCACCAGGATGTCGGCGAAGGCGCCCGGCTCGATGACGCCCAGGCGTCCTTCCATGCGCACGATCTCCGCGCCCACGAGCGTGGCCTGGCGGATGATCTCGATGGGTGAGAGCACCTCCTGGCGCAGCAGGAACTCGCGGCTCTGGTCCACCTGCAGCTGGCCCAGCAGGTCGGTGCCGTAGCCCACCTTCACGCCGTTGCGCTTGCAGATCTCCAGGGACTTCAGTGCCCCCTCGATGACGAGCTCGTTCTTGGCCAGGCTCTCGGCCGACATGCCGAACTCGCGGGCCCGCTCGCGCATGGCGTAGTAGGTGACGAGGTTGGCCACGAGGTAGGCGCCGCGCTCGTGCATCAGCCGCGCCGAGGCGTCGTCGATGAGGTTGCCGTGCTCGATGGTGCGCACGCCCTGGCTCACGGCCCGCGTGATGGCCTCCGGGGTGTAGGCGTGCGCCTGCACGTAGCGGCCGAAGGCATGGGCCTCCTCCACGGCGGCGGCGATCTCCCCGAGGGACAGCTGCAGGCTGTCCAGCGGGTCGTATGGGCTGGCCACGCCGCCGGAGACCATGATCTTGATCTGGTCCACGCCCTGGCGCAGCTGCTCGCGCACGGCGGCGCGCATCGGGTCCACGCCGTCGACCACGTCGAAGCAGAAGCGCATGGCGTTGCAGCAGTGGCACATGCTGCGCCAGGTGTCGGTGCGCCGGCGCGGGTCGGAGTGCCCGCCGGTGGGGCCGATGGCGCGCCCGGCGATGAACAGCCGCGGGCCCGGCAGTTCGCCCTGGGCCACCGCGTCGCGCAGGCCCCAGTCGGCCCCGCCGGTGTCGCGCACGGTGGTGAAGCCGCGGTCGAGCATGGCGCGCATGAGCGCGGCGGCGCGCACGGTCATCAGCGTCAGCGGCACCGCCTCCAGCGCGCGCAGGTTCACCTCCGACAGCATCACGTGCACGTGGCTGTCGATGAGCCCGGGCATGAGGGTGCGCCCCTTGCAGTCCACCACCAGCGCCCGCGGCGTCTTGATGCGCGTGGCGGAGACCTCCCGGATGAGCTCGCCTTCCACCAGCACCGAGACGCCGCCTTGCAGCGCGTCGGCGCGCGGGTCCAGCAGCTTGGCGTTCGTGAAGAGGATCTGCGACATGGACGGCCTCGGCGACGGTGGGCGGCGCCGCACTATAGGGCGCGCGCCGGCACGGCTGCCTGCGATGGCGGGTGCACTACAATCCGCGCCTCGTTGACGACCGCCGCGATCGAGACCCGGAAAGGTGGCAGAGTGGTCGAATGCACCGGATTCGAAATCCGGCGTACAGGTTCTCCTGTA
>JBMOGN010000307.1:0-3213 GCA_049318345.1 Rubrivivax sp.
CGCTTGCCAGCGTGGCGGTGTCCAGCGGGGCGGCGGAGAAGTAGCCGCGCGCCACCGGGCTGAAGGCAACGAAGGCCACGCCGAGGTCGCGGCAGGCTTGCAGCACGGCGATCTCCGGGTTGCGCGTCCACAGCGAATACTCGGTCTGCAGCGCAGCAATGGGGTGCACCGCGTGCGCCCGGCGCAGCGTGGGCGCGGAGACCTCGCTCAGGCCGAGCGTGCGCACCTTGCCCGCCTCCACCAGGCGCGACATCTCCCCCACCGAGTCCTCGATGGGCACGGCCTTGTCCCAGCGGTGCAGGTAGTACAGGTCGATGACATCGGTGCCCAGGCGCTTCAGGCTGTCCTCGCAGTTGCGCCGGATGGCCTCGGGCCGGCCGTCGATGACGCGCTTGACGCTGCCGTCGGGAAAGGTCACCCCGGCCATGCCGCCCTTGCTGGCCAGCACGATGCGCGCGCGGTGCGGCTTCAGCACGCGTCCCACCAGCGTCTCGTTGGCGCCAAAGCCGTAGAGCGCGGCGGTGTCGAAGAGCGTCACGCCCTGGTCCAGCGCCGCGAGCAGCAGGCGCTCGGCCGCCTCGGGCGCGGGCGGCGCACCGTAGGCATGGCTGAGGTTCATGCACCCCAGCCCGATGGGGGCCACCTCGAAGGGGCCGATGCGGCGCGCGCTCATGCGAGCTGCTCCTCGAGGCGGTGGAGCACCTCGTAGCAGGGCAGCACCTGCGCCACGCTCGCGTTGGGCTCGCGGCCCTCGCGGATGGCGGCAAAGAACTCGCGGTCCTGCAGCTCGATGCCGTTCATCGACACCGCCACCTGCGAGACGTCGATCTTCTCCTCCTTGCCGTTGAAGAGATCGTCGTAGCGGGCGAGGTAGGTGCCACTGTCGCCAATGTAGCGAAAGAAGGTGCCCAGCGGCCCGTCGTTGTTGAAGGACAGGCTCAGCGTGCAGATCGCGCCGCTCGCCGCCTTGAGCTGGATGCTCATGTCCATCGCGATGCCGAGCGTCGGGTGGACCGGCCCTTGCAGCGCATTGGCCTGCACGATGGGGCTTTGCGCCTGGTAGGCGAAGAGGTCCACCGTGTGCGCGGCGTGGTGCCACAGCAGGTGGTCGGTCCAGCTGCGCGGCTGGCCGAGCGCGTTCATGTTCGTGCGCCGGAAGAAGTAGGTCTGCACGTCCATCTGCTGAATGTGGAACTGGCCGGCGGCGATGCGCTGGCGCACCCACTGGTGGCTCGGGTTGAAGCGCCGCGTGTGGCCGCACATGGCCACCAGGCCCGTCTGCCGCTGCAGCTCCACCACCTGGCGCCCCTCGGCCAGCACGTCGCACAGCGGGATCTCCACCTGCACGTGCTTGCCCGCGCGCAGGCAGGCGAGCGACTGCTCGGCGTGCATCTGCGTCGGCGTGCACAGGATCACGGCGTCCACCTCGCGGATGGCCAGGGCATCGGCGAGATCGGTCGTGACGTGGGCGATGCCGTACTTGTCGGCCACTTCCTTCGTCTTGTCGTACTCGCGCCCGACGAGCGAGACGACCTTCACATCGGCAATGTTGCGGATGCCGTCCAGGTGCTTGATGCCGAAGGCACCGGCACCGGCAAGGGCTACGTTGATGGTCATGCGGGGAGCTTTCGTGGAGGGTCAGTCTTCGAGGATCAGGTGGCCCACCGCGGTGTTCGAGGCAGGCACATGGTAGAAGCGGTGCGCCACGCGCGGCTTCGCGCCGCCGGCCACGTCGGCCATCGCACCGCGCGCGATCAGCCACATCACGAGCTCGATGCCCTCGCTGCCGGCCTCGCGCACGTACTCGATGTGCGGCACCTGGGCGAGGCCCGCCGGGTCGTCGATGAGCCGATCCAGGAAGGCGTTGTCCCAGGGTGAGTTGATGAGCCCCGCGCGCGGCCCCTGGAGCTGATGGCTCATGCCGCCGGTGCCCCAGATCTGCACGTTCAGGTGCTCGTCGAAGCTCTCCACCGCGCGGCGGATGGCCTGGCCGAGCGCGAAGCAGCGCCGGCCCGAGGGCACGGGGTACTGCACCACGTTCACCGCGAAGGGGATGACGCGAAAGGGCCAAGGCTCGGTGGCAGGGTCGCGCGTGCCGCACATCAGCGACAGCGGCACCGTCAGGCCGTGGTCCACGTCCATGCGGTTGACGATCGTGAGGTCGAAGTCCTCCTGGATCACGCTTTGCGCGATGTGCGCGGCGAGTTCCGGGTGCCCCTGCACCACCGGCACCGGACGCGGGCCCCAGCCTTCGTCGGCGGGCGCGTACTGCGCGGCCGTGCCGATGGCGAAGGTGGGAATCATCTCCAGGCTGAAAGCCGTGGCGTGGTCGTTGAAGACGAGGAAGACGACGTCCGGGCGCTGCTCGCGCAGCCACTTCTTGCCGAACTCGTAGCCCGTGAAGACCTTCTGCCAGTAGGGCTCGTGGCTCTTGCCGAGGTCCAGCGCCGCGCCGATGGCCGGCACGTGCGAGGTGTAGACGGAAGCGGTGATGCGCGCCATGGTCAGAACCCCACGGTCTTGCTGCTGCCCTGCGGCTGGCGGTGCGGCTGCGCGCTGCCCTCCTCGCCCCGGTAACGGTTGCCCTCGGGGCTGCGGCCACCGGCGATCATCATGTTGCGGTACTCCTCCTCGGTCATGCCCGTCATGCTGCCGGCCATCTGCTGGAAGCTCTTGCCGTAGGTGGCGCCGATCTTGGCCAGGAAGTAGATGTTGCCGCCCGCGGCGATGCAGCGGTTCAGGTCCCGCGCCAGCACCGCCTGCTTCTGCTCCTCGGTCATCGGCCACTCGTCGAGGTAGGCACGCGGGTCGGCGAGGAAGCGCTCGCGGTTGGCGGCCTTCATCAGGCTCATGCAGAACTGGTTGAGGTGGTAGCCCTTGCGGGACTGTTCGGCGTCGAAGATCGTGGTGCCGGGGACGTCGAGGTAGGGTTTGTCGAGGGGCATGTCGGATCACTACTCGTGTGTGGGACTTCGCACCAGTTCATCACGCTCGGTGGGCTCGCGTGCCGAGGCGAGCACCCAGCCCCCTCCGCTCATGTCCCCCGCATCGGGCTGCGCCCGATGCTCCTCCTCTACTTCGCTGCGGGGGCTGGGTGCCCGCCTCGGCCTGCCAGCATCGCGGACGGGCTGCTGTGTGCACTCCACGCTGGTCGCTGCCCTTCGGGGCGGGGTACCCTGCGCAGTGAAGTAGAGGGGGAGCCATCGGCCCCCG
>JBMOGN010000308.1:0-3198 GCA_049318345.1 Rubrivivax sp.
ATATCTTCACTCATTGTTGAAGAAAATAGTTGAGTTGGTCTAAATAGGCACCCTCTCGAACTTCATTTCGAAGTAGATAAGATGTCAAGTATTGAGGTACGTAAAGTCTCGGTTTCGGGACTATCGGAAGAAAATCTGCCCCCGTAGGTCACGCTGCAAAACCCTAACGAATTGGTTCCACTGATCGTCGTCTCGGGCATTGCAGACATGGCTATTGCGATCATCAATGAAGTCACGAGTAATAGCGATCATATTCCCAATTCGACGATAAGTGGAGTTGTAGCGAATAGTTCCCTTGGCGTAATTCACTCCCTGAGGAATCCGTTCCATACGGACGTTGTATGGCATTCGTAGCTCTATCTCCTCCAGATGGCGGACTGCAACGCATGAGTATTCGAATCTGCTTGGGCTTGATGGTCCATTCTTCGCCATTGCCCGGATTTGCCCCGGTGCAATTCCTGTTGGTATAGTCATTGCTGATGGGCCTGGAACATTGACCACTGGATCAAGCTCAAAGTTGGCCTTAACCTCCCATGCCCTTTCTAGCTGTCGGCGCCGATCCAATTTTGACCCACCCTGCCGACTGAACTTTGACCCAGGGCTGGGTGCCGGTTTCGCTTGATCCCGGCTGTGGACAACTCTATTGCATTACTCCTTTCGGTTGCTCTCTCGGGTGTCTGGCGCGGCGGGAAGACGCGCAGGGCGTAGCCCGAAGAGGCTTTCCGCCGCGCTGCGATCCCGCCCTCATTGTGGCTGTACGGTTCCTGTGCGGCGCTCCTGTTCCCTCGCCTTGATGCGCCGCTTGGTACTGGCCGTGGCCTGCGTGACGCGGTAGCTCTCGTTGCCGGTCTCCACGATGTGGCAGTGGTGCGTGAGCCGGTCCAGCAGCGCCGTGGTCATCTTCGCGTCTCCGAAGACCGTGGACCACTCCGCGAAGTCCAGGTTCGTCGTGATCACGACGCTGGTGTGCTCGTACAGCTTGCTCAGCAGGTGGAACAGCAACGCCCCGCCGGCCTGGCTGAACGGCAGGTAGCCCAGCTCATCGAGGATGACCAGGTCCATGCGCAGCAAGCTCCCGGCAATGCGCCCGGCGCGCCCCTCGGCCTTCTCGCGCTCCAGCGCGTTGACCAGGTCCACCGTCGAGTAGAAGCGCACGCGCTTGCCGTGCTCGGTGATGCCGGCCACACCGATGGCGGTGGCCAGGTGGCTCTTGCCGGTACCCGGCCCGCCCACCAGCACCGCGTTGTGCGCGGCCTGGGTGAACTCGCAGCCCGCAAGCTGCGTGACGAGCTTGCGATCCACCGGCGAGACGGCGAAGTCGAACCCCGCCAGGTCTCGGTGCACGGGGAACCTGGCCGTAGCCATCTGGTGGGTGACCGAGCGCGTGGCCCGGTCGCCGGCCTCGGCCTTGAGCATGTGCTCGACGAGCCAGCGCGAGCGCTCCACCTCCGCGTTGTTCTGCTCGCCCAGCTCCGCCCAGGTGGCGGCCATGCCGTGCAGCCGCAGCGCCTTGAGCTCGGTGATGATGTCACGCATCTTCGCCCCCCTTGTCGGCCGCCTGTACAGCCGTGTGCTCGCCCTGGATGCGGCGTAGCCGGTCGTAGCGCGCGGTGTCGGCCACCGGCTTGGTCAGCGCCCCAAGGGCCGTGGCCACGTTCTGCGGGCGCGCCGGCGCCATCAGCCTGGCCAGCACGTTGCCCACGTGCTCGGGACTGACCCGTCCGCTTGGCCCGGCATGCTCCAGCGCCAACTCCGCCGCCACCAGCACCGCATCGAGCCCCGCCACCTTGACCAGGTCCAGCACCTGGGCCATGAGCCGGTCTCCGCCAGCGTGCCGCAGCAGCGCCAAGCGCAGCCTGGCCAGCGGCTCGGGCAGGTCCATGAAGGGCGCACCATTGCGCAGCGCCCCCGGCTTCCTCTGCACCAGCGGCACGTAGTGCTGCCAGTCGTAGACCGTCTTGCCCTTGCCGGACTGGCGCGGGTGCTCGGCCACCACACGCTCCTCGGCCACCACGACCACCCGCGTGGGGTACAGCCGGGTGCTCACCGTCTGACGCGCCAACTCGCACGGCACCGAGTAGCGGTTGCGCGCCACCGTCACCAGGCAGGTGCTGCTGACGCGGCTGAACTCCTGCACGTACCCGTCGAAGGGCGCAGGCATCGGCATCAGGTGCTGCCGCTCCAGCTCCAGCATCTCCGCCACGCTGAAGCCCTGGTGCTCGGGATGGCGCAACTCAGCCCACAGCGCACGGCACCGCTCACCCAGCCAGACGTTGAGCTCCTCCAGGCTGCTGAAGCGCTGCTCCCGCGCCTCCAGCCAGATGCGCCGGCGGCTGTCCTGCACGTTCTTCTCGACAACCCCCTTCTCCCAGCCCGAGGCGACGTTGCAGAAGTCCGCATCGAACAGGTAGTGGGCACACATCGTGGCGAAGCGCACGTTGACATCGCGCGTCTTGCCCTTGCCCACCCGGTCCACGGCCGTCTTCATGTTGTCGTAGATCCCGCGCCGAGCCACACCCCCCAGCGCCGCGAACGAACGGGTGTGCGCATCGAACAGCATCTCGTGGCCCTGGCTCGGGTAGGCCACCTCCCAGAACGCCCGCGAGGCGCACAGCTTCATGTGCGCCACCTGCAGCCTCTGGTACTGCCCACCGATGACCAGCGGCTCCTCGCTCCAGTCGAACTGGAACGCCTCGCCCAGCTCGAAGCTCAGCGGAACGTACGCATCGCCCACCTGCACGCCACCGCGCTCGTTGCGCCACTGCCGTATGTAGTCGGTCAGCCGGCTGTAGCCCCCCTCGTAGCCCGACTGCTCGATCTGCGCCAGCAGCGCCCGAGCCGTACGCCGCTCCTTCTTCGGCCGCCGCGCATCGGCCAGCAGCGCCCGCTGCACCGCCTCCACGAACGGCGCGAGCTTCGTGGGCACCGCCGGGCGCCTGTACTTCGGCGGCTCCGCCTTGCCGATGCGCAGGTACTTGCGCACCGTGTTCCTCGCCAGACTCGTCGCCTTGACGATCTCCCGCACCGACTTCTTCTCGCGGTGGTGCATCCGCAAGACCTTGCCAATCATGGCCATGGTGATCACTCCTCGCACCCCGCCCCGCTGTGGATAAGTCGGGCAGGGTAGGTTGAACACCTGGGTCAGTTTTCGGTCGGCACGATCCTCTCAAGTGGGTCAAATTTCAGTCGGCGCCAACA
>JBMOGN010000309.1:0-3179 GCA_049318345.1 Rubrivivax sp.
GCGCGATCGGCGCGGTCGGCGCGGTCTGTCCCTTCAGCGCGTTCAGCAAGATGCGCGCGGTATGCCGGGCTGTCCAGCATCGCCAGCTCGAGCCCCGCGGACAGGGCGCGCTGCGCCAGCAGCTCCATCAGCAGCGTGCGCACCTCGCGCACGGGCAGCGGCTGCACGGGGCGGATGTCGGTGAGCTGGCCGGCGATCTGCAGAGCGCGCGTGAGCGCCGCGGCGCGGGTGCTCGCGCCCACCAGGCCGTAGACGAGGGCGTACAGGCCGTCAAGCGTGCGCGGCAGCAGCGCCGCGGTGGCCGCGCCGGGCTCGGCCGCCAGCAGCTGCATCACGTCGGCGCCGGCGCGCAACTCGGCCAGCACGCCGAAGAACTCCGCCGCGTTGGCCGCGCCGATGCGGCCCTGCACGAACACGCGCCGCGCCGCCTCGCCCAGCCCGGCCTGCAGCACGCGCGAAACATCCTCCCAGCCGCGCGGGCTTGCGCCCACGAGGTGGTCGCCGGCCAGCTGAAGCGCGGTGTCGTCGAGCTTGTCGGGGCGCACCTTCAGGAAGGCCATGACCTCCGGGGCCAGGCCGTGCTCGAGCGCATAGGCGAGGAACGCGTCGATGGAGGCCTGGACGTGGAAATGGAACATCCGGTCGGCCAGCGCCGTGCCCATGTCGTGGCTGACGGCGCCGTGGAAGCTCGCGTTGCCGGCGGCAACCACCTGCCAGCCCTCGGGCAGGCGGTAGTGGCCGGCGCGGCGGTCCAGGATGAGCGAGTAGGCCGAGATCTGCAGCCGCTGGTCGGCGGCGGTGAGCTCGTCCAGGAAGAGGATGCCCTGCGGCTCCTCGGGGCCGGGCAGGAACTCCGGCGGAAACCACACGGTGCGCGCCTGGCGCTCGTCGGCGTAGATGGCCCCTCGGATGTCCACCGGCTCGATCGTGGTCAGCCGCAGGTCCACCAGCGGCACGCCGAAGTGCGCGGCCACCTGGCGCACGATGGAGCTCTTGCCCACCCCGCGCGTACCCCACAGCATGGTGGCGCGCTGGCGCAGCAGCGGGTCGGCGTACTGCTCGATGAGCGCGGCGCGCGCAGTGGCGATGGACACGGGCGGGATGTTCATGGGGCGCTCAGGCGGGGGCCGAACCAGGGGCGACAGCAGGGGCGGCAGCAGCGGAGGCGGCAGGGGCGGCAGGGGCGGCAACACGGGCCGAAGCCGGCTCGACGGGCGTCCAGGCCCGGGCATCCAGTGCCCGCGGCAGGCGCGGCAGCCCGATGCGCGGCATCTCGCGGCGGACGAAGAACAGGATCATGAGCAGAGGCGGGGCCACATTGGCCAGCAGCGCCAGCACCGCGTGTCCGCCCTCGCGGCGCGCGAGCAGCGCCCCGCCGACGATGGCCGCGCACCCCAGCCAGGGCAGCGCGCTGCGCAGCGCCACGAGCCAGCGCGCCGCGCGGTGGCGCGGGTGAAAGCGCACGGGCGGCTCGGCAAAGGTGCGCGCGAGGTGGCCGAGCAGCTCGTCCAGCCGCGCCAGCGCCTCGCGGCTGCGCCGAGGCTCCTCGCCGCGCAGGCTCACGCGGCCCACCCAGCCGCGGCCGACCTCGCCGAGGTGGTCCCACGTGCGCCCGAGCACGGCCAGCAGGTCATGGGGCAGGTGCGCGGGCGCGGCCGGCGTGCGCAGCAGTTCGAGCTCGGCCGGGTAGCCGCCCACGCCCGAGACCTTCATGTGCAGCTCGAGCCCGCCCACGTGCGCCTGCGCGTGGCGCAGCACCGGCTCGGCGGCGCCTTCGGCCAGGCGCAGCGTCAGCGCGGCCACCACGTCGGCGGCGACGTGGAAGTGCCGGGCCGCCGGCACGGCCAGCGCGGCCCGCAGCAGCGTGGCCGCGTCCGCGCCCTCGGCCTGCAACTGAGCCTGCAGGCCCTGCGGCGTGTGCAGGCGGCGCTCCAGGCGCACGCGGCCGGGCTCGGGGCTGTCGAGCTGCCAGGTCTCGGTGAGCGCAGACAGCGCGGCTTCTGCTGCCTGCACCGGGCGCGGGCGGAAGGCCACGCGGCGCGCGACGCGGTCGCTGGCGGCCAGGTCCGGCGCGATCCCGCTGCGCACGAAGGGCTCCACGAGGGCGAGGATGTCGTGGTGCGTGAGCGGCGAGGCGTCCATGGGGTTGCGGAGCGGGGCCTTCAGCCCACGCCGCGCGCGCGCTCGGCGTGGAAGCGTGCGCGCCACTCTGTGAAGCGGCCTGCATCCAACGCCTCGCGCACCTCGCGCATCAGGTTCACGTAGTGGTGCAGGTTGTGGATGCTCGCCAGCATCGGCCCGAGCATCTCTCCGCAGCGGTCCAGGTGGTGCAGGTAGGCGCGGCTGAAGCCGCCCGATACGCGCCCCTGTGCGTCGGTGTGGCCGGCGCAGGTGTAGCAGCTGCAGCTCTCGTCGATCGGCCGCAGGTCGGCCTTGTGGCGGGCGTTGCGGATCTTCAGGTCGCCAAAGCGCGTGAAGAGGTGGCCGTTGCGGGCGTTGCGCGTGGGCATCACGCAGTCGAACATGTCCACGCCCTGCGACACGCCCTCCACCAGGTCCTCGGGCGTGCCCACCCCCATGAGGTATCGCGGCTTGTGCGCGGGCAGCCGGTGCGGCGTGTGCGCCATGATGCGCAACATGTCGGCCTTGGGCTCGCCCACGCTCACGCCGCCGATGGCGTAGCCGGGCAGGTCCAGCTCGACGAGCCGCGCGAGCGACTCCTCGCGCAGGTGCTCGAACATGCCGCCCTGCACGATGCCGAAGAGTGCATTGCGGTTGCCCAGGCGCTCGAACTCCGCGGCACTGCGCCGCGCCCAGCGCAGCGACAGCTCCATCGAGGCGCGCGCCTGCACCTCGGTGGTCAGCTCGCCCTTCGTCTCGTAGGGCGTGCACTCGTCGAACTGCATGACGATGTCCGAGTCGAGCACGGTCTGGATCTGCATGCTCACCTCGGGCGTGAGGAAGAGCCGGTCGCCGTTGACGGGCGAGGCGAAGGCCACGCCCTCCTCGGAGATCTTGCGCATCTCGCCCAGCGACCACACCTGGAAGCCGCCGGAGTCGGTGAGGATGGGCGCGTCCCAGCCCTCGAAGCGGTGCAGCCCGCCGAAGGCGCGCATCACGTCCAGGCCCGGCCGCATCCACAGGTGGAAGGTGTTGCCCAGGATGATCTGCGCGCCCAT
>JBMOGN010000310.1:0-3161 GCA_049318345.1 Rubrivivax sp.
CCGCTGGAGCTCTACGAGCACCCCTGCAACCTCTTCGTGGCCGGCTTCATCGGCAGCCCGAAGATGAACTTCATCGAGGCCCGCTTCGTCGAGGGTGGCCCCGCTCACGCCACCGTGGCGCTGGCCGACGGGCAGACCATCCGCTGCGAGGTGGACGGCTCGGCCGGCGAGGCCGGCGCAGCGCTCACGCTGGGCGTGCGGCCGGAGCACTTCGTTGCAGCGGGCGGGGCCAACGCGCTGCGCGCGCAGGTCACCTTCGTGGAGTCGCTGGGCAGCACCACGCACGCCTACTGCCGCTTCCCCGGCGCGCCCGAGGACCTCACGGTCGAGCTCGACGGCCGGCTGCGCGTGCGCCCGGGCCAGACGCTGGAGCTCGCGCTGCCGCCCGACGCCTGCTACCTCTTCGACGCGCAGGGGCGGGCGTGGCGGCGCCACGTGCCGGCCGAGCGCACGCTGGCGGCGTGAACCCGGCGCGCAGGCTCCCTCGCGCATCCGCGTGGCGCGGCGCGGTGCTGGCCGCCGGCTTCGTGATGGCAGCGGCCGCTGCCGCGCAGCCGGCCGCGCCGCCGAGGCTGCTCGTGTGGATCAACGGCGACAAGGGCTACAACGGCCTGCAGCAGGTGGGCGATGCCTTCGAGCGCGTCTCCGGTGTGAAGGTCGTGGTGCAGCACCCCGAGGGCGCGCCCGACAAGTTCCAGGCCGCCGCGGGCGCGGGCAAGGGCCCGGACATCTTCTGCTGGCCGCATGACCGCGTGGGCGAGTGGGCCAAGTCCGGGCTCATCGTGCCGGTGCGGCCCTCGGCCCGCGTGCGCGAGGAGATCGAGGATTCGGCCTGGCAGGCCTTCACCTGGCGCGGCCAGCTCTGGGGCTACCCGCTGGCCATCGAGTCCATCGGCCTGATCTACAACAAGGCGCTGGTGAAGACGCCGCCGGCCAACTGGGAGGAGGTGATCGCGCTGGACCGCGCGCTGGCGCCCCAGGGCGTGCGCGCCATCCTGTGGCCGCACGCGATGAGCTTCTTCTCCTGGCCGCTGCTGGCCGGCCCGGGCGGCTTCGTCTTCGGGCGCAACGCGCGCGGCGAGTACGACCCTGCGGTCGTCGGCGTGAACAACGACGGCGCGCTGGCCGGCGCGCAGCTGCTCGAGCGCCTGGTGCGCGAGGGCGTGCTGCCGCGTGGAGCGCGCTACTCCGACATGGAGGCGCAGTTCGCCGCGGGCAAGGTGGCGATGATGATCTCCGGCCCCTGGGCCTGGGACAACGTGCGCAAGCGCCGCATCGACTTCGGCGTGGCCGCCGTGCCGGCCATCGGCGCGCGCCCGGCGCGGCCCTTCGTGGGCGTGCTCGGCTGCATGGTCACCGCGCCCAGCCGGCTGAAGGACCTCGCGCGCGAGTTCCTCGAGGAGCACGTGCTGCGCGTGCCGGGCCTCAAGACGATCTCGGCTGACGTGCCGCTGGGCACCCCGGCCAACCGCGCCTATTTCGCCGAGCTCGCCGGCGACCCGCACATCGCCGCCACCATGGCCAACGCGCGTGCGGGCGAGCCCATCCCCAACATCCCCGAGACCGGGCGCTTCTTCCCCGCCATGGACGCGGCGCTGGAGGCCATCACCCAGGGCCGCCAGGCGCCGCGCCAGGCGCTGGACGCGGCCGCCGCCCGCATCAAGGCCCGATGAACGCCACGCTCTCGCTCCGCCGGCCGCGCGAGGCCGCGCCCCTGGGCGCGGTCGGCTGGGCCGTGGGTGGCGCGGCGGCGCTGGCTCTCTTGTGGACGGTCTGGGGCCTGCACGCGGCGGGCCGGCCGCTGTGGGCCGTGGGCACGCTCGTGGCGGGCATGCTGGGCCTGCACGTCTACACCACCTCCGGCTCGCTGGCCTGGCGCTACCTCTTCCCCGGCGTGGCCGGGATGCTGCTCTTCGTGGCCTTCCCGCTGCTGTACACGGTGCAGATCGGCTTCACGAACTACTCCTCGGCGCACCTGCTGGAGCTCGAGCGCGCGCGCGCCTACCTGCTTGAGCAGCTCGACGTGGACGAGTCCACCGCGCGGCCCTTCACGCTGCACCCCCAGGGCGACGGAGCGGTGCGGCTGGCCCTGGGGCCGCGCGCCGGGGCAGCCGCGGCACCCGCCTCGCCCGAGTGGCTGCTGAGCCCGCCGCTGCGCCTGGACGCCGCGCCCGGGCTGATGGCGGGTGCAGCGCTGCGCCTGGAGCCGGGCGCGCAGCCGCCCGCGCCCGCGCTGGGCCTGCGCGAACTGCTCGCCTGGCGCCCGACGCTGCTGGCGCTGCGCCTGGCGCTGCCCGACGGCAGCGAGCTCGCCTACGTGGGCGTACGCGAGTTCGCGCGCGTGCAGCCCGTATGGGAGGCCCGACCCGACGGCTCGCTCGTGCAGCGCGCCAGCGGCACGGCCTACCGCCCCAACCGGGAGACCGGCTACTTCGAGACCGCCGCGGGCGAGCGCATGCTGCCCGGCTTCAAGGTGGGCGTGGGCTGGGAGAACTACCGACGCATGCTGCTGGAGCCCGATGTGCGCGGCCCCTTCGTGGCCATCTTCGTCTGGACGGTGGCCTTCGCCGCGCTCACGGTGCTGGGCGCCACCGCGCTGGGCCTGACGCTGGCGGTGGTGCTGAACTGGGAGGCGCTGAAGCACCGCACGCTGTACCGCACGCTGCTGTTCCTGCCCTACGCGGTGCCGGGCTTCATCTCCATCCTCGTCTTCAAGGGCCTGTTCAACCAGAACTTCGGCGAGATCAACGCCATCCTGGATGCCGTCTTCGGGGTGCGCCCGGCCTGGTTCGCCGACCCCTGGCTGGCGCGCACGATGATCCTCATCGTCAACATCTGGCTGGGCTACCCGTACATCATGGTGCTGTGCACGGGCCTGATCAAGGCGATCCCGGCCGACCTGTACGAGGCCTCGGCGCTGGAGGGCGCGCGCCCGCTGGTGAACTTCCGGCGCATCACCGCGCCGCTGATCCTCAAGCCGCTGGCCCCGTTGCTGATCTCGGCCTTCGCCTTCAACTTCAACAACTTCGTGCTCATCAGCCTGCTCACCGACGGGCGCCCCGACTTCCTCGACACGAAGCTGCCCGCGGGCACCACCGACATCCTCGTGTCCTACACCTACCGCATCGCCTTCACCGACTCGGGCCAGAACTTCGGCCTGG
>JBMOGN010000311.1:0-3138 GCA_049318345.1 Rubrivivax sp.
TGCTCGACCTGCCGAGGCAGATCGGCAACGCCTTCGCGAAGGAGCGCACGCCGATCCTCGGGCGGGCTGAGGAGGCGCAGGTGGTGCCCCAGCATGGGCCGATCGTTCCGGTGCCACTCGGGCAACTTGTTCAGCAGCACCAGAAGATGCGGCCCGTGGTGATCGAAGGACTTCTCCGCGAAGGCGAGGTCATGAACATCGTCAGCTCCCCGAAAATCGGGAAGTCCTGGCTCGTCAACGACCTTGCGATCTGTGTCGCTAGCGGCATGGATTGGCTGGACAAGTTCAGGGTGGTGCCTGGGCGCGTCCTGATCATCGACAACGAGCTGCACCCAGAGACCACCGCCAACCGCCTGCCGAAGGTCGTGAGCGCGAAGGGCATGAGCATGGACGTGGTGGGAAACAAGGTGGACGTGCTGAACCTGCGCGGGAAACTGATGAGTTTCGACGACCTTGAGCGGGAACTGATCAAGACCGACCTGATGAAGTCGGCCGGCTATCGGCTCGTGATCCTTGACGCCTTCTACCGTTTCAACATCGGGCCGAATGCCAACGAGAACGACAACGCCTACATGGCGAAGGTGTTCAACCAGATCGACAGCTGGGGTGCCGAGCTTGGGTGCGCCTTCGTCTGCGTGCACCACTCGTCCAAAGGAGACCAGAGTCAGAAATCGGTCGTGGACGTGGGATCTGGAGCCGGAGTGTTCAGCCGTGCGGTGGACGCCCACTTGGTCCTTCGGCGCCACGAGGAGGAGGGGCATGTGTCCGTGGACGCTGCGGTGCGATCGTTCCAGCAGTTCGATCCGTTCGTGCTCAGCTTCAACTGGCCCCTGTTCAAGGTCGCCGAGGGTCTCAACCCTGAAGCCCTGTACAAGGCCAACCAGCAGGCCGCGGAGCCGTTCCCGCCCACCGACATGGTTTCCTACTGCAAGCACGTCTGGGAGCCAGCAGCGACGATCCTGGAGCGCGCCAAGCAGGTCAACAAGGGCTTCGGTGAGAAGCGCCTGCGAGCCAGCCTCGACGGAGCAGTCGCCGACGGGCTGGTCGAAACTAACGGAGCCAAGACCGCCGGCCGTCGTTATCGCCGTCTTGGCCCCTGTCTCTGCTTCCCCCGTTGCCAAGATGAAAAGACCCCCGGCAGTGGTTGTCTTGTCTCTCCGCGCCCCCCTAAAGGGGTGCGCGAAGAGAAAGACAACACAGCCTCTGCCCTAGCCCAGCCATGACCCGCCCCCACCCTACCGCCGTCGTCCGCGCCCTGTGCTCGCTGGAGACGGGCAAGGCCCAAGGCAACGCCATGCGCTCGTGGCTGGCGAACCTGTCCAGAGACCGCGAGCAGCTCGTGATGGCCGTGTGGGTGATCGTGGTGGTCTGCGAGGCCGACCCCTGCGACGCCTGCCTGAGCCTCGGCCAGCGCGACTGCATGGTCTGCATGGCTCGGCTGAAGTCGAACCCAGTCGAGGACGAGAACCTGCTGGCGATGGTCGCCCTGGTCTACGACGCGCTCGGCGTTCCGCCGGGGGGTAGACGGTGAACGATCCCGTGAGACGATGCGCCTATGACCGAGACGCAGCTGCGCTGGGGACCGTGCGACGGCGACACCCTGACCATCGAGGAAGGGGTGACGGAGGTGCGCGTGCCTGTGGTCTGCGGAGTGTGCCTCGACGAGCTGCCGGCCAACCTCGGCCGCGACGTGTACACCGAGGCGATCTACCTGCCGGACGAGGCTGGGGTCTGGTGGTATGCGGGCCGGATGCGCTACAGCGATGCCGGCGGGAGCGCGTACTGGTCGCCCGCCTGAGCCCCCCGCCCTTGCGGAGCGCATTTCCCGTGGGAGAGTGTGTCCATGGGTAAAGCCAGCCGGCAGAAGGGGAAGCGCGGCGAGCGTGAAGCCGCTGCCCAACTTGCGCACCACTGGAACGCACTCGACGCCCGTCGCAGTGTCCAGTTTTGTGGTCGCGTTGGCGATGCTGACCTTGTGGGCGTTCCCGGCATCCACGTCGAGGTCAAGCGATACGCCGCGATCAGCGCGCTGCGATTCCTGAAGCAGGCCGAGACCGACGCGACGCCTGGCACCGTGCCCGTCGTGGTGATGCGCGAGGACGCGGCGACCGAGTGGACCGTGATGCTGCGGGTGTCTGACGCGCCCGAGTTCGCGCGCCGGCTCGTGCAGCTGCTGGGCGAGGCGACCGTGCCCGTGGAGGTGAAGCCGTGAAGCGACTCAGCGAACGCAAGCGCGTCGAAGATCCGCTCGCCAGCCACCACTGGCGCGAAGGCGCGTCGCCGGGCTCGAAGTGGACCGTCGAGAAGCTGGGCCGCAACATCCACCGCGTGACCATGCTGGCGGACACGCCTCATGCGTTTGAGTGGAACGGGCTGCTGGCATCCGACCGCCACCACGACAACAGCCACACCGACCAAGACCTTGAGCGCAAGCACCTCGACGAACTGGTGAGGCGCAAGGGCGGCGTGATCGACTGCGGCGACCTGTTCTGCTGCATGCAGGGCAAATGGGACCCGCGAGCCGACCGCAGCGCATGCAGGCCGGAGCACCAGTGCGGCGACTACCTCGACGCGCTCGTGCGCGAGGCGACCGAGTTCTACAAGCCATACGCCGACCGTTTCGTCGTGATCGGCCGCGGGAATCACGAGACCGCGATCACGAAGCGCCACGAGACCGACCTCACCGAGCGCTTGTGCGCCGGGCTCAGTGCGAGCGCGCCCTGCCCTGTTTACTCGGGCGGCTACGGCGGCTACGTCCTGTTCCGACTGATCACAAGCAAGGGCGGCAGCTTCTCGTTCCGCGTGCGCTACTTCCACGGTGCAGGCGGCGGCGCGATGATGACGCACGGCGTGCTCGACACGCGCCGGCATGCGTCGTTCTGGCCTGACGCTGACATGGTGATCACCGGACACTCGCATCACCACTGGACCGTGCCCATCGCACGCGAGCGCCTGCGCCAGTTCAACGGGCAAGCCGAGGTGGTGATCGACGAGCAGCTGCATGTGCGCATCGGCACCTACAAGGACGAACACGGCGACGGCTTCGGCGGGTGGTCTGTCGAGCGCGGCATGGCACCGAAGTCGAAGGGCGCGGTGTGGATGCGTCTGCACATTGCAGGCAAGCAGAGCGAGTATCGA
>JBMOGN010000312.1:0-3134 GCA_049318345.1 Rubrivivax sp.
ATCGGCGAGGAGGAGATCGCCGAGGTCGTCGACACGCTGCGCTCGGGCTGGGTGACGACCGGGCCGAAGGCGCGGCGTTTCGAGGCGGACTTCGCCGCCTTCCTCGGCGACCCGCAGCTGCAGTGCGTGGCCGTGAACTCCGCCACCGCCGGGCTGCACCTGGCGCTGGAGGCCCTGGGCATCGGCCCGGGCGACGAGGTCATCACCACCACGCACACCTTCACCGCCACCGCCGAGGTGGTGCGCTACCTGGGCGCGGACGTGAGGCTCGTGGACATCGACCCCGCCACGCTGAACATCAGCTCCTCGGCCGTGCAAGCGGCCATCACCCCGCGCACGCGCGCCATCGTGCCGGTGCACTACGCGGGGCTGGCTGCCGACATGCCCGCGCTGCTGCAACTGGCCCGGCGGCACCAGCTCAAGGTGGTGGAAGACGCCGCGCACGCGCTGCCCACCACCTGCGGCGGCGCCCTGGTGGGCACGCTGGGCAGCGACGCCACGGTCTTCAGCTTCTACGCCAACAAGACCATCACCACCGGCGAGGGCGGCATGCTCGTGACGCGCGACGCCGAGCTGGCCGCGCGCGCCCGCGTGATGCGCCTGCACGGCATCAGCCGCGACGCCTTCGACCGCTTCAGCGCCAAGGTGCCGAGCTGGTACTACGAGATCGTGGCGCCGGGCTTCAAGTACAACCTCACCGACATTGCCGCCGCACTCGGCCTGCACCAGCTGAAGAAGGCGCACGCCTTCCAGCAACGCCGCGCGCAGATCGCCGCGGCCTACGACGCCGGGCTCGCCGGGCTGCCGCTGATCCTGCCGCCGCGCCCCCGCGCGGGCGACACCCACGCCTGGCACCTGTACGTGCTGCGCCTGGCCGATGCGCCCGGCCGCCCCGGCCCCGCGCTGCCCCGCGACCGCTTCATCGAAGCCCTGTACGAGGCGGGCATCGGCTGCAGCGTGCACTACATCCCGCTGCACCTGCAGCCCTACTGGCGTGACCGCTACGCCCTGCGGCCCGCCCACTTCCCGCACAGCCAGCGCGCCTACGAGCGCATGGTGAGCCTGCCGCTGTACACGCGCATGACCGATGCCGACGTGCAGCGCGTGATCGAAACCGTGCGGCGCGTGCTGGCATGCTGATTCGTCGCAGAATCCAATCTGATTGCGCCAACCCCACCTTGCGTTGCCCATGCGCCTGACCGAAGCCGAACGACATGCCGTGCAGGCCGCCTGCAAGGAGCATTGGCCGGACGGCAGCCGCGTGTCTCTCTTCGGCTCGCGCACCGACGACTCCGCCAGGGGTGGCGATGTCGACCTGCTCGTGGAGATTCCTCATCCGCTGTCTCCCGCCGAGGTGGTGAACCGCCGGTCCCGCTTCGTCGCGCGGCTACAGTCTCTGACCGAGGAGCGACGTATCGATGTCGTCGTGACGGAACTCGGCTCGGCCGACGACAGGCCCGTGGTCCGGCAGGCCAGGCAGCAGGCGCAGGCCTTGTCATGACGGATGGCGCCACCCCTGCCAATCGTCTGGGCGTGGCACGCTGGGAGGCCGATCGCCATCTCTCGGCACTGGAGAGCGCGCTGGGAGACTGGGCTGCCAGCGGCGCTCGAGTGGACGCCGCCGTCGAGGACGACCCCGTCTTGCGGCGTCTGACCGACCAGATCCTCTACCGCTTCATGAAGCTGCAGGACGCCATGGGCGAGCGGCTGGTGCCCGCCACGCTCTCGCTTCTGGCTGAGCCCCACGAGGGCTGGCCCATGCGAGACAAGATCGACCGTCTGGAGCGGTTGGCATTCGTGGACGCACAACAGTGGCTCGCCTGGCGAGACTTGCGCAACCGCCTGTCGCACGAGTATCCCGACCGACCCGATCTGAGATGGGCGGCGGTGGAAGCAGCGATCCAGGCGTCTGCCCAATTGGCCTCGTGTTACCGGGCGTGGCGCGCGCAGCTCGACTCCCGCTCGCTGCTCTGAGCGGCCGCGCTCGCCCGAGCCCGGCATGAAGCGCCTCTTCGACATCACCCTCTCCCTGGCCGCGCTCTACGTGCTCACCCTGCCGATGCTCGCCATCGCGCTGTGGATCAAGCTCGACTCGCCCGGCCCGGTGCTGTTCCGGCAGGTGAGGGTGGGGCGCTGGGGCAACCTCTTCCACATCTGGAAGTTCCGCACCATGGTGGCCGATGCGCCCGCGCGCGGCCTGGCCATCACGGCCGCGGACGACCCCCGCATCACCCGTGCCGGGCGCATCCTGCGTCGCACCAAGCTCGACGAACTGCCCCAGCTGGCCAACGTGCTCGTGGGCCAGATGAGCCTCGTGGGCCCGCGCCCGGAGGTGCCGCAGTACGTGGCGTTGTACCCCCCGGCTCTGCGCGAGGAGGTGCTGGCGGTGCGCCCCGGCATCACCGACCCCGTCTCGCTGAAGTTCGCCGACGAAGCCAGCCGCCTGGCCGCCGCCGCCGACCCCGAGCGCGAGTACCGCGAGGTGATCCTCCCGGCCAAGCTGAGCGAGGCCGCCGCCTACGCCGCCCGGGCGAGCCTGTGGACGGATCTGGGCGTGCTGGCCCGCACGGCCTGGCGACTGGTGTCGGGCAGGCTGCAGTGAGCGACCAATCAGCAGTACTTTGCAAGAAAGTCGCGACTTTTTGTCAAAACACTGCAAAATAGTCGGATGGAACGCGCGCTCGCCCCCATCGTTCATGCCGACCTCTCCCGCAAGGTGGTGGTGCTGACTGGCGCGCGCCAGGTGGGCAAGACCACACTGGCGCGCCGCTTGATGGCCGACCGTCGGGAGGCTCAGTACCTCAACTGGGACGTGCCCGCCGACCGCGCCGTGCTCGTGAACCAGTCCTGGAGCCCGCGCGCCGGCATGCTCGTGCTCGACGAGGTTCACAAGATGCCCGACTGGAAGGCCTGGCTCAAGGGCGTGGCCGATGGCCGGCCCGATGGCCAGGCTGTTCTGGTCACCGGCAGCGCCCGCATGGACACCTTTCGCCAGGCGGGAGAGTCGCTGGCCGGCCGGTATGTGTCGCTGCGCCTGCAGCCGGTGACGGTGCGGGAATGGATGGCCCACCGCGGCGACACCGCCGAGGACGCCCTGGAGCACCTCATCGCCCGCGGCGGCTTTCCCGAGCCCT
>JBMOGN010000313.1:0-3133 GCA_049318345.1 Rubrivivax sp.
GCGCCGCGCGGCCAGCCCCACCAGGCCGATGGCCTCGTCGATGTCCATCGGGTGCGCGGCGATGTCGGTGACCAGCGCCACGTTCTCGCGCACCGTCAGGCTCGGGATGAGGTTGTAGAACTGGAAGACGAAGCCCACATGCTCGCGCCGGTAGCGCGTGAGCGCAGCCTCGTCTGCGCCGCCCAGGTCGTGCTCGGCGAAGCGCACCTGGCCGCTGGAGGGCACGTCCAGGCCGCCCAGGATGTTCAGCAGCGTGCTCTTGCCACTGCCCGAGGGACCGAGCAGCACCACGAACTCCCCGCGCGCGATCTCCAGCGACACGTCGCGCAGCGCCACCACCTCCACCTCGCCGGTGCGGTAGACCTTGCGCAGGTTGCGGGCCACGAACACGGCAGCCGCTGGCGCGTCGGGGGCGTCAGGGGAATCGCCGGGGACCATCGCCCCAGTATCGGCAGCCTCCCGTGGGGCCACCTTGACGGGACTCAAGCCGGGGCGGCTTCCTCCTGGCCGAATTCGGTGCGCAGGCTGCCCGCGTCCAGGCCCTGCTCCTGCAGCCAGCGCACCATCACGGCCTCGTAGCCGTGGGTGACGATCACGCGCGACGCGCCCGTGGCGCCAATGGCGCGCTGCAGCCCCGGCCAGTCGGCGTGGTCGCTGAGCACGAAGCCGCGGTCCAGGCCCTGGCGTCGCCGCGTGCCGCGCAGCTGCATCCAGCCGCTGGCGAAGGCGTCGCTGTACTCGCCGAGCCGGCGCGTCCAGGCCGCACCCTGCACGGCCGGGGGCGCGAGCACAAGCGCCTGGCGCAGCTCCTCGCGCGTCATGTCCTCGACGCGCCGCGTGGCTGGCAGCGCCACCCCGGCCTGCCGGTAGGCCTCGTTCAGCGGCTCCACCGCACCGTGCACCGCGATCGGCCCGATGGAGGGGTCCAGCCCGGCGAGCAGGCGCTGTGCCTTGCCGAAACTGTAGGCCAGCAGCAGGCTGGCCTGACCGGCCTGCGCATTGGCCTGCCACCAGGCGTTGACCTCCTGCAGCACCTGCGCCTGCGGGCGCCAGCGGTACACCGGCAGACCGAAGGTGCTCTCGGTGATGAAGCAGTCGCAGCGCACCGGCTCGAAGGCCTCCACGCTCGGGTTGGCGTCGCCCACGCCGCTGCAGTAGTAGTCGCCCGAGGCCACCCACACGCGCCCGCCGTGCTCCACGCGCACCTGGGCCGAACCCAGCACGTGGCCGGCCGGGTGCAGGCTGAGCATGACCTCGCCCAGGCGCAGCCGCTGGCCGTAGGGCAGCCCCTGCACGGCCACCTCGCCCAGCCTCGCGCGCAGCACCTGCACGCCCGGCTGCGCGCACAGGTACGAGGCGTGGCCGCGCCGGGCGTGATCGGCGTGGGCGTGCGTGACCACCGCACGGTCCACCGGGCGCCAGGGGTCGATGTAGAAGTCCCCGGGGGGGCAGTACAGGCCCTGCGGACGCAGGACGATGAGGTCGGAGTCGCTCAAGCGGGTGGGCCGGGTGCGGTCAGTAGCGGCCGGTGATGCCCGCCAGGCGCAGGTACGCGTTGGCGATCCAGGCGATGAACCCGCGCGAGGCCCAGCCGCGCAGGCCGGGGCGCAGCGCGGGCGAGGTGATCTCGGCGGACTCCTGGAAGGCCGCGTCCAGGCGCTGCGCGAGCGTGGCGGTGAAGTCCTCGTCCAGCAGCACCACGTTGGCCTCCAGGTTCAGCAGCAGCGACAGCGGGTCGATGTTGGAGCTGCCCACCGTGGCCCACTCGCGGTCGACCACCGCCACCTTGGCGTGCAGGAAGGCCGGCGTGTACTCGAAGACGCGGATGCGGTGGGCGAGCAGCTCGTCGTACAGCACGCGCGCGGCCAGTGCGGCGATGCGGTAGTCGATCTTGCCCTGCATGAGCAGCCGCACCTGCACGCCGCGCGCGGCGGCCCGGCGCAGGGCGCGACGGAAGGCGCGGCCGGGGTAGAAGTACGGGCAGGCGATGTCGATGCGCTCGCGCGCGCTGCCGATGGCCTCGATGTAGCTGCGCTCGATGGCGCGGCGCTGGCGGAAGTTGTCGCGCACGACCAGCGCGGCGCGCACCGGCGGCAGCGAGCGGTCCCAGCGCTGCGGGCCGCCGTCGCGCCTGCCCGTGCGCAAGCCCCGCAGCAGCTGCACGGTGCGCGCGACCGGCTCGGCGCTGCGCGCCAGCAGCGCCACCTCCTCGCGCCAGCCGCGCCCGAGGCTCGCGCGCGTCCACAACGCCTGGGCGATGCGCTGCACCTCGGCGGCCACCGCCCCGCGCAGCTCCACCGCGAAGTCCAGGCGCGGCCGCTGCGACCAGCCGTGGTGCAGGTCGAAGCGGTCGTCGATGACGTTGATGCCGCCCACGCAGGCGAGCGCGCCGTCCACCGCGAAGAGCTTCTGGTGCATACGCCGCAGCTGGCCGGGCTGCAGCCACGCCCACCAGCGGTCCAGCGGCCGGAAGACCTCCAGCTGCACGCTGCTGCCCTGGAACCAGCGGCGCAGGGTGGGCAGCCGCGAGACGCTGCCGAAGCCGTCCACCAGCAGCCGCACCTGCACGCCGCGCGCAGCCGTCGCCACGAGCGCATCGGCCACGCGTCGGCTGGCCTCGTCGTCGTTGAAGATGTAGGTGGCCATCCACACCTCGGTGCGCGCCGCCTGCAGGGCCTGCTCGACGGCCGCGAAGAGCTCGTCGCCGCCGCTCAGCAGCCGCACGCCGTGACCGCCCTGGAACTCCATGCCGGCGCCCGCTTCGCGCTCACCCGGGCGGGGTGCTGCGCTCCAGCTCCACGATCAGCGGCAGGTGGTCGGACATGCGCGCCCAGGCCGACCCGCGCGGCACGAGCGTGGAGCGGCATCGAAAGCCGCGCAGGTACACGCGGTCCAGACCGAAGACCGGCACCAGGGCCGGGAAGGTCAGCGGACCCCGGTCCGCCGAGGACGGTGCGCGGGCCCGCTGCAACCCGATGCGCGCCATGGGCTCGTCGAGCTTCTCGCTCCAGTCGTTGAAGTCGCCCGCCACCAGCAGCGGCTCGCCGGGTGGCACCTCCTCGCCCAGCATCGCCGCCAGGCGCTGCACCTGCCGCACGCGGCTGGCGTGCACGAGCCCGAAGTGCGCCACCAC